>JAGOLR010000045.1 GCA_017993955.1 Candidatus Omnitrophota bacterium | reverse complement strand
TTTACGAAATCAAATTTCCTATGAAAATTTCAAGTACTCCAAATATATTGACGCTGAGAGGGGATGGGGATGCAAAATTTTTCGCACCATCTATATCAAGTTTGGAACTAATAAAAGGAGGTGGGTTATGAGTAGATGTTTAAGTATTGCGTTAGTTTTATTGATGGTTGCTACCTGTGCGCATGCGGGATGCGGATGCGGGAAAAATTCGGGCGCCAATTTAGGTAAGAATGTCACCAGTACCGTGACGGATACGGGTAAAACCGCTGTCCAGAGCACCGCCAAGGTGGTAGAGACTACCGCCACGAATACCGTAGAAGCTCCTACGACAGCAATTCAGGCTACTAAGGACACCGCGGGGACGGCTTTAGAGCGCGCCGACGCGGCGATAAAGACCTTTACCGGGCAGGAATATTAAGTCGGGTGAATTCAATTCTTAGTGTAAAGCGCAAAGTGAAAAGTGCATAATTAAAGCGTAAAGTTCAAAGCTGGATTAAGAGATTTTAAGTATCACTTTTAGCTTTTAAGTTTTAACTTTACGTTTTACGCTTTTCACTTTGAACTTTGCGTCTAATCACTATTCTAATTTGTATGTGAGATTTTATGCCGCGCTACGCACAAATCGCGATATCCCTTCCCATCGACAGGACATTCCATTATTCCATTCCCGAGAGGTTTATTCCGGAGGTCGCTGTAGGTAAGCGCGTGTTCGTTCCTTTCGCTCACCGTGCGGTAGTGGGGTATATCGTCGGTCTATCCGATCATACAGATGTAAAAGAGGTAAAGGATATTACGGGAGTCATAGATAAAGAGCCGGTAGTTGACGCTGAAATGCTTTCGCTCTGCCGCTGGATAGCGGATAATTACTTCTGTTCCTGGGGTGAAGCGATCCAGGCCGTGATCCCGGGAGGAATAAAGCGTGGCAAGGCGTCGCTTGGCTCGCGGCTCAAGGAACCGCATATAAACGTGGCGGATTTCCCTCAGTCTGTTCCCCACGACCTTACGGAAGAACAATCCGCCGCGCTTAAGGCCATATCGGCCGATATAGAAAACCATAGGCATGAGACTTTTCTTCTACACGGCATTACGGCAAGCGGTAAGACCGAGGTATATCTTCAGGCCATAGATATAGTAATTAAAAAGGGCCGGCAGGCGATCATGCTTGTGCCGGAGATATCTCTTACTCCTCAGACTATCGAGCGTTTCGTATCCAGATTCGGGTCCAGAGTGGCAGTTATACATTCCAGGCTTACTGCTGCGAGGCGTTTTCTGGAGTGGAAACGCATCCGGGATGGCGAGGTCGATATTGTCGTCGGGGCACGCTCGGCTATATTCAGTCCTGTCCGGGACCTTGGGCTTGTCATAATAGACGAGGAACACGAGACGAGTTACAAACAGGACGACGTTCCCCGCTATCATGCCAGAGAAGTGGCCCAGGAGAGGACGCGCCTTAAATCCTGCCCGCTAATTCTGGGAAGCGCCACCCCGTCCCTCGAATCTTATTATAAAGCTAAAGCAGGCGAATACAGGCTGATACGTCTCACCAAGCGCATCGAAGAGAGGCTCCTTCCCAAGGTGAAGATAGTAGATATGCGTATGGAGCTCTCCACTCGTAAAAAAATAGCGATGTTCTCCAAGATACTGCTCGATGCCATCGATAAGACCATAAAGAACGGCAAGCAGGCTATTGTTTTTTTAAACCGTCGCGGATTCTCCACTTTTATAAACTGCAAGAAGTGCGGTTTTGTATTGAAATGCAAACGCTGCGATACGGTGCTTGTATACCATTTCGACCAGAAGAAACTCCTCTGCCATTATTGCGACTATCATGATAAGCCGCCCGACATATGTCCCAAGTGCCGCTCGAGCTACATCAGCTATTTCGGTATCGGTACAGAAAAAGTTGAGTCCGACATAAGCCACAATTTCCCGAACGTAAAGATAGCCCGTATGGATTCGGATACAACCACGAAATCGGGTTCCCATGACAGGATACTAGGGGATTTTAAGTCAGGGAAGATAGAGGTCTTGGTGGGAACGCAGATGATAGCTAAGGGTTTGGATTTCCCCGAGGTGACTTTGGTGGGGGTGGTTTCTGCGGATGTGAGTTTAAATATACCGGATTTTAGGGCGAGCGAAAGGACGTTTAATCTACTTACCCAGGTCGCCGGCAGGGCAGGCAGGGGTGAGGACGGAGGGGAGGTCATAGTTCAGACTTATGCCCCGGGCCACTATGCCGTACTTACCGCGGCAAAGCATGATTACGACAAATTCTACGAGGAGGAGATCGTTGCGCGTAAAGAGCTTCTGTTCCCGCCATTTATAAATTTGGTAAAAGTTACCGTCCGGGCACGCAATGTGGATGTGGCCGAAAAAGCGGCGCTCGCGCTTGCCGACGAAATAAGAAAAAGCGCGGGCGATATCCTGGTAAGCGGCCCTGCGCCTGCGCCTATGGCCAGGCTTAGAGGATACTATCGTTATAACATAATACTGAAGCACAAAAACCGGGGGGTCATGTGCTCGTTCCTCAAAAAAGCTATTGCCTCATTCCATAGGCCCCATGGCGTCCTTGTAGCCGTTGACGTTGATCCTATCTCGATGTAAGTGCTCTCCCAATATATTTGCCTGCGTTAAGAGATTATGATATCCTATCTGTAAGCTGTAAAATAATATCCTACAATATCAGAAGGGGCATTCCGTGAAAAAGAATTTATCACTGACTATCGTTGCATTCATATTTTGCACTATGGGCATAACGGATAGCTTCGCAGACCGCCAGATAATAAACGGAGCGGACCAGAACTACGGCGCTACAGGTAATCCCGCAGCCGATGGCGCGCAGTTTAAGACCGATAACGTTCTCACTACGGTAGGATTCGAGGACTCTTTCGGAGGAGTTCCATGTATCCTGGTGGATGGAGCCAATATGGGGACGCTTACCTGCGTCAATCGTACTTTGGTGCAGGGCAATGTGGGGGATGCGACTCATAGCCTGAAGCTACTTAACGCTAATCAGGATAATGCCTTAGCAGTTGTGCTTGGGCCTGATGTGGCCGGAGGACAATTATATATCACCACCGTTAATTTTGGCGGCAGTAACGGGCTTGGGGGGACGGTGAGCGTCTCTGACGGTTCGACGTTACACGGAAAATTCACTACTACCAATAATGGTTTCGGATGCCTCCAGGCCATCGGGTCTGCCGTGGTCACAGGCCAGGTGGGTGCTAATGGGGAACGGCTTCAGTTGATCCAGACGGGTTCTCCGGGCCTTATATCCACGTTCCAAAGCGATGTTTACGCAAACAGCATGGAGCTCATGAATGACAACGGTGGGGTCCAGCTAAACGGTCATTTCACCGGAACTACGATAGATCTCGACGCGGATTGTATAGTGCAGCTTGCCGACACAAAAAGCGTCTTAGCAAATATAACGAATGATGTCGATAGCAAGGGCACTCTGATATTCCAAGGCTCGGGTACTATCCATGGAAGTGTCGGGTCTACCGGTGCCGGCCTGAAATTGGTTACCGTAGGGAACGGCTTGGTGACCATAAACGGGAGTCTAAAGGCGTTGTCGACTAATTTTGCCGATGATAATGAGCTTCGTATACATACAAACCAAAATATTACAGGCAACGTGAATAACACTACTACGGGCCAGGGTACGCTTACATTACAAGGCAACCATGTAGTTACAGGAAACATAGGCTCTACGGGCGCAGGTTTGAGCCTATTTACGGTAGGCAATGGTATCGTTACCGTCGACGGCGATATTAAAGCTGTCTCTACTAATTTTGCGGCTGATAACGAATTGAAATTAGATACGGGGCATAATATTACCAGCGATATCACCAATACGAATACTAAAGAGGGCACGCTCACTTTACGCGTAGATAATGTAATAAATGGCAATATAGGCAGCACAGGCGCCGGGCTTAAACTGATCAATCTTGGTGAGACTGGAGGTATTTCTAATGGTACTATCGACATAAACGGTGATATTAAGGCCGATAAGATAGATTTTGCGAGCAACGGAGATGTGACATTGAATATAGGTGACGGCGCTACTATAACAATGCCTGCAAATTCATTCATAGAAAATAGCGGGGACGGCGACGGCACATTAAATTTTGCCGGTTCGGCGACAGTTAATGCGAGTATCGGTTCTATAGGTTTGCTGGAAGGACCAAAAGATGTCAAAGTAAACGCTGCCGGATCAACGGTTACATTCAGGCGAGAGATCCTTGCTACCACCATGACAATAGACAGTCCTACGGCTACCGCCGTTATAGGATCTTCTACCGATAATGCCTTTGTAAATATGAACCTTACGCAAGGTATGCTTGATTTGGGTGCGAATACGATGACTTTTGTGGATATTGGTGACCAGGGATTAGATGTAAATCTTTATAATCAGGCGGCCGGCACTACGTTGAAGACGACTATCCAGAGCGCAACCACCGCAGGTAATATAAATAACTCAGCTTCGATCAGCAGACCAGGTTCCGGCAAATGCACAGTCTCTGCTGCCTCCACTTTAAATATTAATGTAGCCGCCTCATACATTCCAAATGGCACCAGCTGGACGATAATAGACGGCAGGGAAGGCACAGCTGGGGTAAATGTCCCCACCATCACTTCAAACAGCACCCGATACACCTTTACAGGTACAGCCGCCAATGGAGGCGACGATCTTGTAATAACAGCAACCGTCCCATCAGGCGGCGGCTTCGCAGGTGACGCCAAGTCCGGAGACTCCAATGCCCAGGCAGTAGGTACCGTCCTCGATAATATCCCGAACCCCCAAGGCGACATGCTAAACGTATTAAACACCATGACAGGGCTAAGTAATACCCAGGTCTCAACAAGCCTCGATACCATGGTCCCAGAAGTTGACTCCGGAGTCATGAATAATACCTCCGCCTCATTGAATAACTTCGTAAATGTCACCATGGAGCGCGTAGAAAGCGTCCTTAAACTCGCCCAGGCCTCTGGATCTAAGACAGGCTTCTCAGCAGGTGATAGCTCTAAACTAAACGGTATCTGGGCCAAGGGATACGGCAGTTACCTCACCCAATCCAGCCGTCAGGGTATCCCCGGTTATAACGCCTGGAATGCAGGTACAGCTCTCGGCATAGATCACCTATTCCATGACGTAGCAACAATAGGCGTATCAGGTGGCTACGCATACGGAGACGTAGACGGTAATGCCAATAACGCCAATACCTACATAAATAGCGCCCAGGCCACTCTTTATGGAGGATACCAGCATAGCGATATACCCGTATTCGTAGATATGGCAGGCTGCTTCGCATACAACTGGTACAACGGAAGACGCGATATAGCTGTAGGTACGATATCAAGGCGCGCCAATGCCGAATACGGCGGCCAACAGTTCGGTGCATACATTGGTACAGGTTACACATTCCTCATAGCTAAGAATGTAGAACTTACCCCGCTACTCTCCCTCCAGTGGACCCATCTGAGGCTAAATAGCTACACAGAGACAGAGGCAGGAGCTCTAGGCCTAAGCGTAGGAGAGCAGAACTACGACCAGTTACTCTCAGGTGTAGGCGCCCGCATAGCTACCCCCATGAAACAGAATTGGGGCACCCTCACCCCTGAAGTCCACGGTAAATGGTTCTACGACTTCATGGGCGGTCAGAATATGGCCGTAACATCCACCTTTACAGGAGGCGGCGCCGCATTCAATAGCACCGGCTTCCGCGCCCCCATGAACAGCTTCAATGCCGGAACCAAACTCACACTAGACTTCAAGAACGATATCACTGTCACAGGCGACTGCGATACCCAGATGATGGAAGACTTCTTCGGCATCTACGGATCTGTCACTGTGAGGTATAGCTTCTGATAGCCCTAAGAATAGGCGTGGCAAAAAAACTTCTCATAATCTTAACACTGGCAGCATTCCTGAATTCATTTCCAGCAACCGATTCTTCCGCGGGGTTATTCTGCAAGGCCTCTGGTATAGCAAGCCGTTCCGGTTTCCAGAAAAAATATATAAAAGCAGGGCAATTCAATCTCCTTACGTACCAGAGGTTCAAGGCTACTTCCGATAATATCCGTATTTATATTGAAGGCGATGGGATGGCATGGAAGACGAGAACGAGGTTATCCGATGACCCTACGCCTTCAGAGCCAGTTGCTCTGGAGCTAGCGTCTGTAGACCCTTCAGATGCAGTTTTTTACATAGCTAGACCCGGACAATTCCCGGAAACAGGCTCTCCTGACTGCGAAGCGGTATATTGGTCGGAAAAAAGGTTCGCGCCGGAAGTTGTGGAAGCGTTCGATAAGGCAATAGATGCGCTTAAGGCAAGATCAGGCGCCAAGCGAGTAGAACTGATAGGGTATTCCGGGGGAGGGGCTATCGCTGTCCTGGTCGCGGCCCGAAGGAGCGATGTCGTGTCCATCCGTACGGTAGCAGGTAACCTCGATCCCGGAGCGGCCTGTGACTTCCATAAAGTAAGTTACCTCGAAGGATCTATGGATCCTCTAAGTGTCGCTGATAAATTATCAGGGATCCCCCAGCGCCATTTCTCCGGGGAGAAAGATAAGATCATCCCTTCATTTATCGCCATATCTTTTGCAGAGCGCACAGGCGACAAGGACCACAAAAGAGTTACGAAAGTGCCGGCCGTTTCTCATAATAAAGGGTGGCGCGAAAAGTGGCCCGAGCTTTTATCGATCCAGCCGCAATAAAGTGATAATCTTTCATTATCTTGCATAGACGGCGTTTACTTTTGGGTGTCCCTTCCGCTCGCCGCTCGCTCGTAATAGGCTTCCTCGCTCGCTGTCGTGAAATTTTCGATGATGAATCCTAAATCGCCATAAGGTCCAGATTTTGACATAGCAAAATCTGGATTATCCCATAGCTATGGTGAAACCCAAAATTTGCCATGTCAAATTTTGGGCAAGGTATCGAAAATTTCAAGATTCGCTCCAGGGAGTACCCAAACGTTCCGCCTTATGCGTGTGCAAAAAATTTCGTTTTTTAACGGAAGTGTTGTAGAATAGACGATATGGACATAGTATTTTTCGGGACATCGGAATTCGCTGTCGAATCTCTCAGAGCCATTATAAAGGCTGGCCACAATGTCAAACTGGTTGTGACTCAGCCTGACCGGAAGAGAGGGCGCAGCCTTGTCATGTCGGCGCCTCCGGTAAAGGCCCTGGCGGAGTCGCACGGGATACGTATATACCAGCCGGAAGACGCGTCCAGCTCCCAATCTATAAATCTTTTGAGAGACGTATGCGCGGATCTTTTTGTCGTGGTAGCTTTCGGGCAGATATTAAAAAAAGATGTCATATCTATGCCTAAGTATTATTCCATAAACCTGCACGGCTCACTCCTTCCTAAATACAGGGGGGCGGCTCCTACCAATTGGGCTATAATAAACGGTGACAGCAAGACGGGGGTCACTGTGATAAGACTTAACGAGAAGATGGATGGAGGTGACGTTATGGCCTCCGGAGCCCTTGCCATAGAGCCTGAGGATACCAACGTTACTTTAAATGAAAAGCTTGCCGATATGGGTGCACAGATTTTGGTCAATACGATAGAAAAAATATCGGCTGGTTCCAAAATCGATTTTATAAAACAGGACCCTTCTAAAGTTACTTTTGCGCCTAAGCTGAGGAAAGAAGACGGCCTTATAAACTGGGATTGGCAGGCTGTAATTATACATAATAAGGTGAGAGGTCTTTTGCCATGGCCCGGAGCTTATACCAGGATAGGCGGCAGATCCTTAAAGATACTTAGGACGTGCCTTTTAGGCATTCCTGATGGTCAGGAGATCGCTGCGCCTGGGAAGCTGGTTGATGTAGTGAAAAATAAGGGGATGGTCGTTAGCACAGGAGATGGCAGTATCCTCATCACCCATGTTCAGCTTGAAGGCGGCAAAGAGCTCGATGTGGATGCTTTTTTGAGAGGTCATCGCCTCGAGATAGGATATAAGTTCGGAAGCATCGGGTCATAGGTTTAAGGGTAATAAAATAGAACTGAATGGCAATCAATTAGCTCTTGCGCTAAATAACCGCTGTGATATAATTCTGGACTAATATGGCAACCAAGAAAAAAGTGGCTCCGGAGGAGATGATACAGCAGGACTTCCGGAACCTGAAGACTTCAGAAAGACTGTATACCGTACCAAAGATCGAAGACCTTATTTTTATGCAGTCGATCGAGGGAAGGGCGCATAACGGAGCGGGCAGCTTCAACAAGCGTTTCTATGTCAACACGACTATAGACGATATTGTAAATGCCCTCGGGAAGCCTCCGTCTGTTATAAAGGCTAAGCGCCAGGAACTGATCGACGAGATCTACGATTATGTGGACAGCGCCTTGGCGGACGATCCCAGGGATAGGCTTGTCACCAAGAGCGGCAGACCCCTTTTGGGCATACCGCAATTCAAAGAGCGCACCGTAAATTACCACGATGTCCTTAAGGGCTTGTATCTCGGCGGCTTGCGCGATGATCCCGATATCAGGAAGAAGACCCAGGAGCTTTTCGGGATCAATATAGGTTACGGTAAGTGTTATCTTGTAAATACCAGGGTCATGGACGAGATGGGATTGGACGGCGAGATGCTCGCTCACCAGGATAACGGTGACAGGATAAACTATTTCAAGTCTACCGGCCTTATAGTGACTGAGGAGAAACCCAAGAGGAGCATATCGAAATACATTAAATACATGTATATACGTCATCACGTAGGTCCGGGCCAGTCAGATGACGGGGCCATGGTGGCAAGCGGGCTTCTTTATAGCGTGGATGTGGCGATCGGAGTATTTCTTGCCGATGCGATCGATACCCTGGAGAAATATGTTCCGGCTTACAGTGACCAGGATAAAGAGCTCGCCATGCATATAAAAAAGAACTACCCGTTTCTCGATATAGCCGAAGACGACGTTTACGAGCTCGCTTATCTTGCCGCGATCCCGGAAGAGAGAGTGGATGAGATACCGGACAGTTCCTTGAGATATTTGCTTGCAATAGATGCAGAGACCGGTCAGTCGTCCTTTGAAGCGCATCTTAATTTCATAGAGGGTAAGCCATTTGCCCCCATAGCGGTCAGTTATAAGCGGATAATTATAACGCAGTTGTATGACTTCATAAGGGAGAAACTGGCCAGTATAAATAAAGAGGTGGTATTTAAGATACCGGAAGCTTTTATAAGAGAACTAGATTCCTCTGTCACAAAGGTGATGCAAAGGCGCTTTATCACTGTCAGCCCTCAAACTTCTTTGAAATCGGCTCTTGACAAAGTGGAAGCCAGAAAAGGAGAGCTCATAATAGTCCGGGATGAGAATGGTAATATATTGGGTACGGTCAATCCCCGAGATTTCCTCGTTTTCCTGCGCAGTACATAAAAGTAGAAAAAAGAGAGCCTTTGTAGTATAATCAACCGCAATATATTTTAACAACATGTACGCGGAAGCCATAACTGGATAGCTATTGCTGCACGCAGTACGTAAATTAGAAGGAGGTAATACAATGGCAGTTAAAATTGGTATAAATGGTTTCGGAAGAATAGGGAGGATGGTCTTTCAGGCTATCGCCGATCAGGGATTATTGGGTAAAGAGCTCGATGTTGTAGCCGTAGTCGATATATCTACCGATGCCGATTATTTCGCTTACCAGATGAAATACGATTCGATACACGGTAAGTTCAAGCACGACATAAAGACGACGAAGAGCGACCCTTCTAAAGAGGAGAACGACACTCTCGTAGTAAACGGTCATAAGATAAAATGCGTAATGGCTACAAAGTCGCCGGCAGAACTTCCGTGGAAGGCTTTGGGTGTAGATCTTGTTATAGAGTCTACGGGCCTTTTTACCGATTCGGAAAAGGCTAAAGGCCATATAGCCGCAGGGGCTAAGAAGGTCGTCATCTCGGCTCCCGGCAAAGGGGAAGTAAAGACTTTGGTTATGGGAGTCAATGAGCAGGAATACGATCCGGCCAAGCATGCGATAGTGTCGAACGCATCTTGTACCACCAATTGCCTGGCGCCTCTTGTGCATGTCATACTCAAGGAAGGCATAGGAATAGAGACCGGGCTTATGACCACCATTCACTCTTATACGGCTACTCAGAAGACCGTGGACGGGCCTTCTAAAAAGGATTGGCGCGGCGGCAGGGCGGCAGCCATAAATATAATACCGTCTACCACCGGGGCGGCAAAGGCGGTAGGGGAAGTCCTTCCTGCTACTAAAGGCAAGCTGACCGGCATGGCCTTTAGGGTGCCTACGCCAGACGTGTCGGTAGTCGACCTTACATTCAGGTCGGTTAAGGACACATCCATAGAGGAAATAGATAAACTTCTCAAAAAGGCCTCAGAGACTTATCTTAAAGGCATACTCGGTGTTACCGACGAGGAATTGGTCTCGACCGATTTTATCCACGACGACCGCTCCTCCATATACGATTCGCTGGCCACTTTGCAGAATAACTTGAAAGGCGAGAAGAGGTTCTTCAAGGTAGTTTCGTGGTACGATAACGAGTGGGGCTATTCGCACCGCGTAGTAGACCTTGTGAAGTATATGGCAAAGAAAGGGTTATAATAGATCTTCTGCCGTATATGCTAGGATGGAATGCAAAAAGGGCGCTTTTTATGAGCGCCCTTTTTGGTTTTTAATATCAAAAATAATCAGTAAGCTACTCTATATTTGCTAGTTTTTACCTTCCTGCGCAACCCAAGATCCGCGAGCAGCTCTTTTATCTTATATTCTATCTCTTTTGTCAGGAATCTATGGTAGCGCGCGATGTTTAAAAAAGAATTCCCGGAAAGCTTTTTTCGTCTTCGGATAGCCTCGGCGTATACATTCAGCATAAGACGGGAATTTTCCCGCGTATATATCTTCCAGTTATAATCGCTAAGCCAAAAATCATCGGAAATAAAATCCTCTTTCTTCGCATGTTCATAAAGCCGAGTACCGGGAAAGACCATCATCCCGGGTCCGACGCATACTTTGGACGGCTTTATCTTGCTGAGAAAATCTATGGTCTCATTTACGCTTTCCCACGTTTCGCCCAAACATCCGGCTATTATGAAGACATCCGCCTGCATGCCGGAATCGGCGGTAAGATTTATCGCTTCTATAGCATTAGTCATCGATACCGGTTTCCCCATTATTTTTAACAGTCTGGGGGAGGCGGTTTCGATGCCGAAGCTAGCCCTGTAGCATCCGGCTTGCTTAAGCTTCTTCAGCAGGTCTTCGGTTATGCAATCCGCGCGGGTTACTATATCAAAATATATCTTCAAGCCTCTTTTGGTTATTTCAGAACAAAGATCTGCGGCCGCTGTCGGGTTAGCCGAAAAACAGTCATCGTTGAAATGGAAGTGGCGAATGCCATATTTTTTGTTTACCGATTCGATCTCATCCGCCATATTTTTCGGTGAACGGCTGCGCCATCTGTTCCACATAAGTTTATTTGAGCAGAAGTTGCAATTGCCTACGCACCCTCTTGAAAATGTGACAAAGGCGCACGGCTCGGAGTCCAGATTCACACCTTCAAAAAAACCTCGGTCATCGGTAAAATACTTCCTTGGGTCGATAAGATCCAGGGCTGGGAACGGGACGGAGTCAAGATCTTCTATATTTGCGCGTTTTTTATTTAAAATCACTTGCGAGTTTCTTCTGAAACCCAGCCCGGGGATATCCGAAGCTTTTAAACCATTACATAGATCAGGTATTAAAAACTCGCTCTCTCCTATAGCCACCATATCGATAAATTCGTATTTTTCCAAAAGCTGACTGCCCATTATAGTGGGGTGGGGGCCGCCTAATATTATCTTGGAATGCGGCAGTCCCCGCTTTACTTCGCGGGCGACTTTAAGGGATTTGGACCTTGCGTACGTGGGGCAGGAAATACCGATTATGGTTGGTTGAAATTCCAAAGTCTTTTTTAATAAGGCATCCCATCCGTCTACGAAGCCGTCGATTACTTTTACCGGGATATTCTCTCTCTGAAGCATTGATGCGCAATATAAAAGACCGAGAGGGGATGAGGAATAATTTCCCCTTCCGCTTTCCGGCGGGTTTATCAAAAGGACCTTGTCGCACTTTTCCGGCATGAAAACATTTTACTATCTTATTCAGCGCTCTTCAACTGTAAAAAAATCCAAAAAAATAACTTGACAAAATGATACTAACATGGTATCTTTTGAAATGTAAAAGGAGAAGAATGTGAAACTTATAACCAGAGATACCGATTACGCGATAAGGGCGTTGGCATACATGGCAAAAAACAGATCCAAAGTATATAATGTACCGGCCCTCATGACCGATCTGGATATCCCGAAGCCTTTTTTAAGAAAGATACTTCAGGCCCTTACGCAAAGAGGTATATTGAATTCATATAAAGGGGTGGGGGGAGGGTTTAAGCTTAAGAAAGATCCGGTAGATATCTGCGTGACCGATGTTATGGAAGCGTTTCAGGGCAGTATATCCCTTAATGAATGTTTCTTTAAAAAGAAGATATGCCCGGGACGTTCTACCTGTCCTCTCAAGAAGAGGATAGATAAGATAGGTAAGCATGTCGAAGAGGAGCTCAGATCTATTACCGTTAAAGACCTTATATAGTTAAGGATGGCTTAAAATGGCTAAGAGAAAGATAATAAAGATAGACGAAGATAAATGTAACGGCTGCGGTGAATGTATACCCAATTGTCCTGAAGGCGCTTTGCAGATAATAGAAGGGAAGGCCCGGCTTGTAAGCGACCTTTTCTGTGATGGCCTCGGCGCGTGTATAGGCCATTGCCCTCAAGGAGCTATAGATATAGAGGAAAGGGAGACCGAGGCATATAACGAGCGGAAGGTGATGGAGAATATTATAAAACAGGGGCCCGCGGTAATAGCCGCCCACCTTAAGCATCTGAAGGAACATAATGAATTTAAGCTTTTAGGTGAGGCGATGGAATTTATGAAAGAAAAAGGCGTGACCGCGCCTGAGCTACACGTGGAGCATAGCCATGGATCGGGCGGTTGTCCCGGTTCCAGGATAATAGATCGCAGGAGTCTCGTATCTCCTAAAAAGGATTCGCCAACCGAGGTACGGGCGCAGTCGCAACTACAGCAG
>JAGOLR010000044.1 GCA_017993955.1 Candidatus Omnitrophota bacterium | reverse complement strand
CTCTGATCACACGCTTCTTTATGGTCTGACCCGAGGACGTTCCCTCGACCTGCTGTGTCGCCTGCTGCGCTTGAGGGTACTGACTTGCCTGCTCCTGGTAATACTGATCGTCGTAATACTGTTGTTGCTGCCTCTGTTGTCTGCGCTGCTTCTCTTTTTCGGCCCCTAAAAGCGTCCCGCCAACAGCACCGACTCCGGCGCCTATAGCGGCTCCCTTGCCGGCATTCCCCGAAGCGCTTCCAATCGCCGCCCCAAGGCCTGCGCCCAGGAGACCGCCCATAACGGCGCTTCCCAATGCGTTACCGGCGCTGCTACCCTCGTCATCGTCATAACCGCAATAGCCATAACCGCTCATAGACAATAAAAGCGCTACGGCCAATATTAAACGCGTAATCTTCATGAATGACCTCCTTTTATACTACATTTCATTATACTGCGGTATAGCGAATTTGCAAGGAAAAAGGCGTAACCAAAGGTCACGCCTTTTAACTAAATATCCTTTTTACTGCCTGATTAACGGCTCAAATTGATGGCTTCTTTTACCTGCCTGGTCTGCCATTCCTTCTTAAAATCGTCGCTCTTCCTGTCAGCCACAACAGATGTCTTTAATGGCGGCTGTATGGCATTGACACCTGGGACAGCGGATATCGTAGTAGAGCCGGGTTTGCTGTATAGAGCTGAAAAGATACTGCCTCCCAGAAGGGCCAAGAATAGAAGAGTAGTGACTATGATCTTGGCATAACTGTTAACAGGATCAGTGAGACATTTCATCTGAACGCCCGAAGTAATATTGCCGGAAAGATATTCTCCGACGATCTCCATGGCTTCATTTTTGTCCTTGGCCTCAGACACGATTTCTATGGTAGTTCTGTATTTCATACATCACCTCGACTTTATGTTGTTTCAATATCCATTTTCCCTAGCTTCATTTCAAGTATATAGTGTAAACGCTTACATGTCAATAAGGAAAAACTCACTATTTTAGCTCTTAACACTAGCTATTAAGTGCTTTTACCATATCCTTATGAATTAATGAGTTTGTAGCGAGGATTTGCTTCTCGTAGTCCGAATGCGTGGTACCATCGAATTTTGTGACCTTGCCGCCGGCCTCTTTTACGATCAAAGAACCTGCCGCGCTATCCCAGGGGTGTAGGTCCAGCTCCCAATACCCGTCGAAGCGTCCGCACGCGACATAACAAAGGTCTATGGCGGCAGACCCGGCGCGCCTTATGGCCATAGTCTTCATCAATAACCTTTTAAAATATTTTACATTGCGGTCCTTTCGCTTATTCCCGTAGGAAAAACCTGTCGCGACAAAACTTTTGTCTAATTTTCCGACGCCGGATACCTTTATCCTATTATTATTCAGATAAGCGCCCTTCCCCTTTTCGGCAGTAAAAAGCTCATCTCTTAAAGGGTCGAAGACGACACCCAAGATCACTTCTCCGTCATATTCTAGCGCTATGGAGACGCAGAAAAAAGGAAATGCGTGGGCGAAATTCGTAGTGCCGTCTAGCGGATCTATCACCCACCTGTATGGAGATGCGCTCATATGAAGCCCCGTCTCTTCGGATAAGATGGCATGCCCCGGAAATGCGGAAAATATCCTTTTCATTATAACGGACTCGGCCTTCTTATCGACATCGGTAACGATATTGTCCCGCCCCTTGTAGGATATATTCCTTATCCTCCCCACGGACTTCTTTATAAAAAGGCCGCTCTCTTTCGCGGCGGCTATAGCTTCTTTTTTGAATATATTCATGTTTATCCCTTAGCCAACGATATCCCCAGCCTCAAAGCCTTATATCTGGCGCCGGCATTTCTCTTTACCAGGCCTTTCGCGTCCGCACCGGCGCAAAAGAGCTCGCCGCGGTATTCTATACCTATGCTTTTAAAAAATATCCTGACTATTTTGCGCGCGTCCGAAAAAAGCTTCGGGCGGTTTGCCCCGGATACGCATATAAACGCCCCGACCTTTAGCTTCTCATCTGCCGATCTTAAGATGTTCCTTCGCACCCATTCGCACTGGAAACGGTCGATCACGGCTTTTGTCTGCGCGCTAACGCTGCCGAAATATAACGGCGAGGCCAAGATTACACAATCCGCGGAATGCGCCTCTTTATATACGATATCCATATCGTCACGGATAACGCACCGTCCGGTATCGTCGCATCCGCCGCAGGCCTGACACGGTTTAATGTTTAGCTCGTTCAATATGAGCTTTTTTGTAAAAGCTCCTTCCGACCGCGCACCCTCAAGAGCATCGTCCAGCAAGATCTCGGTATTGCCGCGGCGCCTGGGGCTTCCGGATATACCCAATATCTTCATCTATGATCTACCGCCTGCTTATGGGGGATACGTTATCAAACGAGCAGCAATCGATACTAACCGGTCTTATCCTCGGGGACCTTGAGGCCTATCTTCTTGGCTATATCGGAAAACTCTTTATCGCTTATATCATCCAGGGTTTTGCGCCGCTTATCCAGCTGCTCGTTGAATTTTATGGACTTCTCCTGCATCATCTCGTGAGTCTCTTCGGAGCCGCCATACAGCCTGAAGTTCTTTCCTTTGGTGATCCTCACGTGGCCGTCTTTGGCGTCGAGACCAAGACCCAATAAAACTTTACGGTAATGTCTGTTCATTTTTTTATCCTGTAAACGGTATCGCCTATTCGTACACGGTCTTTAACCATAAGGCCTATCTCCATGCCCTTTTTACCCTCTTCTATAGGTTTATGGTCGAGCTGGATCGACATGACCTGTTCTTTGAAATCGGTAGTGTGTCCTTTTATGTATATCTCATCGCCTACATGAAGAGTGCCCTTCATGATCTTCACCGCGGCCGCGTTAACATGCGGGAAATAGTGCGTCGCCTCCCCTATCATCTCCAGAGAAGAGTCGATGACCTCTTTCTTAGCCGCCTTGCGCGGCTTTGACTTAGACGCCTTGCGGGTCTTTTTTACTTTACTTACGGCCTTTTTCTTACGGACAACCTTCTTTGGCTTCCTGGAACCGGAGCTCGCTTTCTTTGCCATAGCCCACCTCCGTTATTTTGTCATATTATATTATTCAAAAAACCTATTTTCAAGCTCTTTTGTGCCTGGGCTTGAGCCTACCAAAGTAATATTTCCCGGAATCAAGGGGGCAGCCTTCGCATCGCGCCTTCGTCCTGCAAAAATTCTTCCCCAAATTCACTATGAGGGCGTGATATTCATTAAAAAGTCCTTCTTCGGATGGCATATTTTTCATGAAGACTTCACGTATAGTATCGTAATCCTCATCGCCCGCTATCAACCCGTGGCGCGAAAATATCCTCCTTGTGTAAGCGTCTACCACAAAAACCGGCCGCCTGAAAGCATACAGCAATATGGAATCAGCGGTCTCGGGGCCTATCCCGTGAACACCCAAAAGCTCTTTCCGGAGATCGCCGGTTTTTATCGATGAGGCCTTGCGCATATCCGGGCCAAGCCTAGCATATAAAAAATCTAAACAGCATTTTAGACGCTTGGCCTTAATATTATAATACCCTGCCGGTCTTATAAGGCCGGCAAGTCTGGAGGACCCTATGCTTTTTAGTTTGTGGATGTTGTCTATGGCCCCCGAGCGCTTCAGCCTGGTTATGGCCTTCTCTACGTTATACCAGGCGGTATTCTGAGTGAGGATCGCGCCCACGATTATCTCCAGGCGCGTATCACCCGGCCACCAACCCTGAGGCCCGAAATAACTGTATAATTTATTGTATACGGAATGTAAAAAAGGACTACTTTTTGGCATACTCTTCGCCCATGCGTATGCGCTTTGATATCGGAGGATGATTATAAAAGAGATACTCCACCAAAGGGCTGGGGCTATCGTCTGAAAGGTTCTTCTCGGAAAGACGCTTCATCAAAGATATGAAGGCGAGCGGTTTTTTCGTAGTCTCTATAGCGCTCCTGTCGGCATCCTCTTCAAGCTTTCTGGAATAAGCATTCAATATGGGCGTCACCGTAAAGCTGTAGAGGCCAAACAGGAAAAAGATCGCCGGTAATATCAATATATCGGATTGACCCGAGGCCCCGAAGAGAGACGCCATTACGGGCATGATAAGGCTTAGCCCGTAGAAAAATATTACAGTCGATAATATCTGCACAGATACCAATTTCTGTATGTGACCCAGGGCATAGTGGGCGAATTCATGGGCCGCTACGACCTCGACCTCGTCGGGAGTAAACTCGTTTATAAGGTTATCGGTCAGCACGACCCGGCGGGTCTTGCCCCAGCCTATTACGGCGGCATTGGACTTTCGGGTATTTTTACTGAAGTCGATCTCGAAGATATCGCTTATCTTTATATTGAATCGCCCGGCAAGCGAAAAAATTTTATTTTTTAGTTCCTCGTTTTTGAGCGGGACGCATTTATAAAATAACGGCATTATGACGACCGGAAATATCTTCGCAAAACCTACCGTGAACAAGATCCAGAATATGGATACCGGGATCCACCAATTCGCCTCAAAATTCCTGCATATGAAATATAAGGCCTCCACCACAGCCAAGGTGATCACGAAAGATATCGCATACCCTTTAGCCTCCTCCCCAAACCACCTTTTAACGGTCTGGTTCGATAAGGCAAAGCGGTGTTCTAAAAGAAACCCCGAGTAAAAATGTATCGGAAAAGTAACTATGTAGGATAGCGCGCTGAATATGAAAAAATATACCGCGAGGGCGGGATAAAATGAGGGTGCAGCTTTAAACGCGATATCTTTTATCGCGGCTGATATTCCGATGATCTGAACGACGATCAAGAATATGGACGATAGCATGAGACTGGCGACATGGAGCCGGAGCTTTGTCCGCTGGTATTTTTTTGAGCGTTCTTTAAGAGCTTCGGGGTGATTTAGGTTATTCAAAGGTCTCTTCGTCCCTGGCTATCGCCCTGCAGATGCCGCGTTTGGACTCTTTTATGAACTTCACCAGGTGTTCCAGTTCGGGAGAAGATTTAAGCTTAGAGATCTCCTCGAGGGCGTTGGCCGTATTAAGATCCGAAGCATAGAGCAATCTATGGGCTTCTTTTACGGTCCTTATAAGGTCCGGCGGGAATTTCGCCCTGCGTAAACCTACGAGATTTATCGCGCGAACTATCGAAGGCCCCCTGACGAGCATATAAGGCGGGACATCTTTATTAACCGCCGTATAACCGCCTATCATTGAAAGCCTCCCTATCCTGGAGAACTGGTGTATTACGACATTCCCGGATATAAAGGCCGAGTCTTCTACACTGACGTAGCCGGCTAAAAGAGCGGCATTTACTATTATCACCTTATTGCCTATCTGACAATTATGCGCCACATGGGCATTGGCCATGATATAACAATCATCCCCTATCACGGTGGAAGAACCCTCGGCGGTACCGCGGTGTATGGTCGCGTACTCTCTTATAACGGTGCGTTTTCCTATGGAAAGATAAGACGGGGTATTTTTAAAAGCGAGGTCTTGCGGCATGTGCCCTATCACGGCGCCCATATGTATCTGGGTATTCTCGTCAATGGTAGTGCCTTTGCATATATAGGCATAAGGCCATATCTTTACTCCGGGACCGATCTTGACTCCATCTTCTACTATCGCGAAGGGACCTATTTCAACCCCATCCGAGACAATAGCGTCCTTACTTACTACAGCTAAATTACTTATGGCCATGTGGTTTCCTTTGCACGGCATCTAAAAGGCCGTTTATCTTGTCCGCGATCGGCTTCAGATCATCGGTCTTCCTCAATACTATCCTGCGCGAATAATCTGCGCTTCTTGCTATCCTGTCGAGCTCGTTCTCCAGCCTCTCCAGAGGTCCTACGAATCTGTGTGAGAGAAAAGCGCCCCATAAGATCATCGCTATGATGATGGGCGGCATACCCAGCACTATGATTATATTTATCTTCTGTATCACAGGAAAAAGGTTTATCGCTATGGACTCCGGTATGCCCAGCTGATCGGCCATTACCATAAATATTAGATAATAAAGACACCCTCCCACTATTAAAAGAGGTGCGAGCATAGAGACCAATAAGAGTACCAGATACCTGAACTGGGCAGGCTTGCCGGTAAATATCCTCTTACGCATTTTTTTACCGCCCATATACACCTCCTTAGTCTTTAGCTTCGCCGTCTTCCGCATACCCCAGACGGATCTCGTCATAATTGGCATCCGCGACAGACCGGGTATGTTCGGCGTTTGTCATGAAAGCCACAGCTCCCACATCATGCCTTGGCGGCTCTCCAAACGCCTTCGTGTAATCGTCGATCAAATCCCGCTCTTCCTGGGCCCAGGAGCCGTCGGGAACCTGGCCGCTTCTTAGCACTGTAAGTTTTATATTCTTCGAAAATGGGCTGGTGCCGGAAGTCCCGGCAGGCAGTTTTTCCGCCCACAGATACTCCAGGACCTTCCAATTGGTTATAAAACCGGCGGGGAATATCACATATACCCTTCCGGCAAAATCGTGTTCGTTCTCGCTCTCTAGGTCTTCCGGAACGGTCTTTGCGGGAAATCTATTGACCTTCCACTTCCAGCTTATCACAGGATGCTTGTTGCGGACATCGAGCTTTATCTTATAGTATAAGGCGGATGCCTTGCCTTCGCTTAAACCCCGCACATAAGAAAGGTCCTTACCGCTAAGTTTGTCCTCTTTTTCTATTGTGTATACCACCCTACCTTTAAAAACCTTCTCTTCCCATTGCCTCAGTTCATCTTCCTGGGAAAACGGGAACCATTTTATAAGTTCCACTTTATATTTAAGAGGTATCTCCACTACTTTTTTTATGGCAAGGCGGACCTTCTCAGGAGCCTCCATGAGAGCCTTATGATATACGTAGGTATTATACCTCCATACTATAGATGCGGAGGCGGCAACCCCTGCGAGCACCAGTATTATATAAAGGGTTCTTTTAAACATTAAAACTGTATCTTCTCCGCTGCGTCACCTACCACGGGCATCTTCCAATAATTGCCCATCAAGACCTGAACAACGCCGACTAACGACAGAATACCGAAAAGCAAAGTACCGAAGAATAGTACCGCCCATCCTAAAAACGGTATGACACCCACAAACCCCACTACAAGTTCGGCTATGAAAAGAACCAGCCCTTGCTTGGCATGAAATAACGCGAACTTGTTATCTTTCTTCAGTAGTAACGGGATCAGGCACAAGATCCAAAGATAAGATAACAAGGCATAAGCCTTACCGTCTAAAACTTCCTGCGATTCCTTCTTCATCTCTTCCATGTTCCCCTCCTATTGTATTTCAACCATTCTATTTTGAGCGGGGTAAAAAGTCAATAGAATCCTTGGCCATGCCCGAATTATTTAATAAAAAACCCCGCCCTTTTACAAGAGCGGGGTTTTTTATCAACCGGTTCTACTTAGAAGCTGACCTTTACCGAACCGACTATGTCGGTGGCGGTCTTGTCGGCGTTCTTATAGACCTGATGCGACGGGAAGAACCAACCGGTGAGTAAGCCAAAGCTTACGTCTTCGGTGTAGTCCCACACGTACTGCATATCGAATTCCGAACCTATATAGCCTTCCTGGTAATCATTGGTGGCGATGCTGCGCTGTATGCCACTGCAGAGCCAGAACAGGTTATAGTTACCTTTGATCGTGAGGCTATCCGTCGGCTGTATTGAAGCCGAGAATATGAGCTGCTGCTGGTTCGTGAACGAGGCATCGGGTGCGCTGTATAGCTGATCGCCCCTGGTCTGATAATCATATGTTGTATAGTAGGTACCTACGAACTCACGTATAGCAGAGTCAAACTTGCCTCTGAACATCGGATCCCAGCCGGTGAACACGCCGCGTCTTTCGTGCGGGTTATTAACCTGCTCATCGCCCGAGTAGATGATATACTCGATGCCCATTTTTGGCTTCCAGCAGAACTGTTCCGGAAGTCTGTATTCTCCGGATATGTCCATGGCCCAAGCCTGGCGGCTCATGTTACCCTGGGAGTTTCTCTCACCCATGTACTTGCCAAACTGCCAAGCGCCTTCTGCCGCTATGGTGATGGGTTCCAAAGGATCCATGCTACCACGGATACCTATGGTGTGTACGTCATTATTGGCCTTAGAGTTCCACTGCGAAACGGAGTGGTCGATCTTAGCAAACCAGTAAGTCTCGGCCTCTGCCTTATAGCAGTCGAACTTGTAACCTACGTTGATACCCCAGAGATCGATATCATCATCAAGGTTGACGGCATCTTCCATAATCTTGGAATACATACCGGTCACTGTCCATGGGTCGTAATCCAACACTGCTTTGATTGAATCAAACGCAGTCTTCGAGGTGTATTCAGGAGCCTGCAAGCGGTTGATGTTCGGAGTAGCTACACCCGCGATGTTATTTGTGGCAAAATAGTTGTTCCACGCATTGTTGAAAACGTGGTTAGAACCAACTATAAAGCCCTTACCGAACCAGAGATCCTGGCGGCCGATGGTGAGTGTCAAAGGAGAATATACGAAATCCTTCAACGTCACATAGGCAAGGTCCAGCTCTATATCAAATGTACGCCCATCCGTTCCATACTCACCCCAACCATTCGGCGTAAGCGCGAGTCCGGAAGATGCGTCTTTAGACCTTACATTCCAATCTCTCTCGTTCAATAATCTGATGCAAGTGGAAACGCAGTCAGTCAACTCGGCATCTACCTGTATCTCGGCAGTGCTCATGAAGAAAGACTGGTTTGGACCATAAACGCCAGTGTCAGCGCTTAACCCTGTACGGTTAATGTCGACTTCAGGCACTGAACCGCGAAGTTCGTAACCGGATCTTCCTATACCGCGAACGGTAAGGTCTCCGCTCACTTTCACGCTCTGAGTCTCAGCGAGCGCGCTGCCGGCAACTAGCACAGCGACTGCTAAAACTGCAAGTATTCTCAAAAACTTCATCATAACCTCCTTGGGTTATTTTAGATGATTTCAATATTTTATATTTTAAGATTGAGGGCTTATTTCCCGGATGAAGATATATGATGGCCGCCCTCTACTATATATACTATTGCTTCGTTATCTATAATCGCCACATCTCGATAACTTACGGCTTTGGTAGTTCACCACCTCCTTCTTTACCAAGATTTAAGTTATCTATGACGTTATAGGCGCACCTTTTCGTGCGTGTGGTATAAAGTATAGCATAAGTTGCAAAAGTGTCAAGAAAATATCGCTTTTTTATCCCTAACCCTTAAGCACCTTAAATATCAATCTCCTTAACGATAGACCTTGAATTATCGAATATCCGATCTATTTCGAGTTTCTTAAGCCCAAGCTTACTTAATATATTAATTGCCTTTTTATCTGACACGAGATCGCGGTCTGAATGCGCATCGTTATCGAGAACTAACTTAGCGCCGGTAGATCTGGCTATGCCGACTAAACGCTTGTTGGTGGCCGAGTGGCTTTTGCGTGTAGTGAGCTCAAGATATACCCCGTTTTTGGCCGCAAATATAGCATCCTCTTTAGATATAAGGCCCGGATGGGCCAATATGTCGCAACCGGCGGCTATGGCGGCCCTGTTGGTCCCAGGTATTACGGGCTCAGAAACAGTCTCACCATGGACCACCACTACCTTGGCACCATTTTTGCGGGCAAACTTTACGAGTGACTTTATCTTTTGTATTGGCGCATGGGTTATCTCCACTCCCGGTATCGAGCGTATCTTCCAGCATTTGTTTAGAGTCTTACAGACATTGATTATGCGGGGCAATACAAAATCGATATTTGAAGAATCGACATGGTCGGTAATGGCGATAGCGGTATACCCCTTAACCTCAGCGCGTCTTACAAGTTCGCTTGGGAGAAGCTCGCCATCAGAAAAAAGTGTGTGGGTGTGCAAGTCGATCATAAAATTAGTTTAAAGTGTAAAATGAAAAGTGAAAAGATAAAAATACCCTTTATAAAAGTTACTCGACACTAGTGATTATGTTTGGTATAATTTTCGCTACGCCCCTGTAGCTCAGATGGATAGAGCACAGGTTTCCTAAACCTGGTGTCGCCCGTTCGACTCGGGCCAGGGGCGCCAAAATTTTTCTCTGGAAAATTTAGTTTTGAGGCAACCTAAATTTAATGTGTTTCTGCTATCATTCGGCAGAAACACATTACTAGAACCGCAAGACCTTTCGGTCATACCTTAACACCCCTAGCAGTACTCATCCTTAACGAGCGAGAAGACATTGTAGTCTTTAAGTTTTTCGCGGCCCTTTAGGGGAAGAAGTTCCACCACGAAAGCAAGCCCCACTATCTCCCCGCCCATCTTTTTCACAAGATCAGCGACCGCCCGCGCAGTCCCGCCTGTGGCCAGAAGATCGTCTACTATCAGAACACGGGCGCCTTTGGGAAAAGCGTCCTGATGTATCTCCAATGTATCGCTACCGTACTCAAGCTCGTAAGAGACCTTGTGCGTTTTGTAAGGAAGCTTACCCTTCTTTCTTATCGGGGCCATGCCCGAGCCCAGTTTATAGGCCACCGCGGATCCGAATATAAAACCACGCGCCTCTATGCTGAGCACCACATCGACCTTCTTGTCCTTAAACTCTGAAGCGATAAGATCGACCGCCTCTTTGAATTTGACGCCGTCTTTAAGGAGTGTGGTTATATCCTTAAAAATTATGCCTTCCTTGGGAAAACCTGGGATATCTCGTATGTAGGTCTTAAGGTCTGCCATGTGGGCCTCCGCTATTTTTGCCTGGCAAGAATATCGCGCTCCTGCTGGAGCATGAGCTCGCGCATCTTCCGCATAGCCGCGCTCTCTATCTGGCGTACGCGCTCGCGCGTAATCCCGAAGTGTTTGGCGGTATCCCGGAGAGTATGCGGCACATCGTCTTTGAGGCCGAAACGAAGCCCCAATATCTTCTGCTCCCTTTTTGACATCTTCTCAAGAAGGGCCTTTATGCGCTCGGAGGTAAGGAAATTGGATAACTCATCTACTGCCGAAACCATGTTCTCGTCTTCTATCAGATCCATGAACTCTGTAGAACCTTCGTCGCCGACCGGCGCATTGAGGCTGGAGATACCAGAGGCCATCTTGCTGAGCTGCTTGACGCGCTTTATCGGTATCTTCATCCTCTTGGCTATTTCCGCGGGGCGGGGTTTGCGTTTGCGTGAATTCGTCAGATGCTCCGTGACCTTTTTGTAACGCATCATGAGCTCTATTATGTACACAGGCATGCGGACAGTCTTGCCCTGGTTGGCAATGGCGCGGGATATATACTGCCTTATCCACCAAGCCGCGTACGTAGAGAATCTGTAACCTTTTTTGGGGTTGAATTTTTCGACGGCTTTCATTAGCCCCAGATTCCCCTCTTCTATGAGGTCGAGCATTGAAACGCCGAGGTGTGAATATCTCTTGGCGATATTGATGACGAGTCTCAGGTTAGACTGGATCATCTTGGCCCTGGCGGCCTTATCGCCTTTTTTGATCTTTGTGGCAAGCTTTATCTCCTCTTCGGGAGTGAGAAGAGGTAGTTTTTTTATGTCCTTCAGATAGAGTCTAATAGCGTCCATATTGATCGACTTTTGGTCACCACGTCACCAAGTCACAAGGTCACAAGTAAAAGCGTTTACTTGTGACTTTGTGACATTGTGACTTTGTGAATTCTATTTTTTCGCTTTCGCGCCACATTCGACAGCTGCCTGCGCCGCGGCCAGGCGAGCTATGGGCACGCGGAAAGGCGAACAGCTGACGTAATTCATGCCTACCCTGTGGCAGAACTTCACGGAATCCGGGTCTCCCCCGTGCTCTCCGCATATGCCTACCTTGAGGTCCTTGCGCGTCTTGCGACCCCGCTCGATACCCAGCTTTATCAACTCTCCCACCCCGTCCTGGTCCACAGTCTGGAACGGATCGGCCGGCAATATCTTTTCGTCGAGATAATCGGGCAAAAAACTTCCTATATCATCGCGCGAGAATCCGAAAGTCATCTGCGTCAGGTCGTTGGTGCCGAACGAGAAGAATTCCGCGACCTCGGCCATCTTACCTGCCTGCAAAGCCGCCCGAGGTATCTCTATCATGGTACCGTACATCATGGGAAGTTTTTTCAGCGCGAACTTCTCCTGGACTTCCTTGCGGACTTTATCGACTATGACCTTCTGATTGGCAAGCTCCGCAGGTGTGCATGTGACCGGTATCATTATCTCGGGATCCGCCTTCTTGCCCTCTTTTATAAGCTCGGCTGCCGCCTCTAGTATGGCGCGAACCTGCATCTCTGTGATCTCGGGATATGTTATGCCCAGACGTACGCCGCGGTGGCCAAGCATAGGATTATTTTCCGCCAGACCCTCGGCCCTCTTGTTAAGCTCGTTCATATCGACACCGAGTTCCTCGGCCAAAGCTTCGAGCTTGTCCTGGCTATGCGGAACGAACTCGTGAAGAGGCGGATCGAGTAGCCTTATAGTAACGGGATACCCCTTCATGGCTTCCAGAGTGGCTTTGACATCATTCTTAACGTAAGGGAATAGCTCATTCAAAGCATTTATCCGCTCAGCCTCTGTCTTCGACATTATCATCTTGCGGAGTAAGAATAACGGCTTATCCGCCCCTTCTCCGTAGAACATGTGCTCGGTACGGAACAGCCCTATGCCCTCGGCGCCGAACTTTACCGCCTGCCCGGCATCTTTGGGGGTATCGGCATTGGTCCTTACCTTTAATACGCGGAACTTGTCGACCAATTTCATAAGCTCCGTATATGACTTATTGTGTTCAAGGTCCGAATCTACCAGGGCTATCTTGCCTTTGTAAACAAGCCCCTTGGTGCCGTTAAGGGAGACCCAGTCGCCCTCTTTTATGGTGACGCCTTTCTTGGTCGTGAACGATTTATTGTCATGAGCCAATTCGATATCTGCGCATCCTACGATGCAGCACTTCCCCCAACCGCGGGCGACAAGCGCCGCGTGCGAGGTCATGCCGCCCTTACAGGTAAGGATGGCCTGGGCCTTATGCATACCGTCAACATCTTCAGGAGAAGTCTCCTCACGGACAAGGATAACTTTTTCGCCTCTTGAAGCCCACTCGACGGCATCATGAGATGAAAAGACTGCCCGTCCGATCGCACCGCCGGGGCCGGCAGGAAGACCTTTTGCAATAGAACCTGCGGCAAGTTCGGCTTTGGGATCTAGCATCGGAAGAAGCAGCTACACCAGCTGATTAGGCGCTACTCTCATAAGCGCAGTCTGGGAGTCGATCAACTTCTCTTTATACATATCTACCGCCATGCGCACAGCGGAAACGC
>JAGOLR010000043.1:3131-13426 GCA_017993955.1 Candidatus Omnitrophota bacterium | reverse complement strand
GGATATAGGCGCTGGCGCCGGATCCAGCTATAACTACTACAATTTTTACCGCCCCATCCAGATGATAACCTACATGATAGATTACTCCCTATGGGGCAAAGACCCGTTCGGGTTCCACCTTACGAGCGTGTTGCTGCATATAGCCGTAGCCCTTGCGCTATATCGCCTGTTGAATATGTTCTTTGGCGACAGGCGCGTATCATTTTTTGCCGCGCTATTATTTGTAGTCCATCCCATACATACCGAGGCCGTATCCTACATAGCCGGCAGGGCGGATATGCTGGTAGCTTTGTTTGTCATTCTTTTTCTTGCCGGTTACATAAAAAGCCTTGATGGAGGTCCGGTGGATGGCGTAATGGCCGTCTTGTGCTATGCGCTGGCCTTAATGTCAAAAGAGTATGCCCTGATAGCCCTTCCTCTAGTCGGACTATATCATTATGTATTCCGTAAAAGGTCAAACCGCGGGTTGATGGCGATGCTTTTTATCATCACCGTTATTTATATATTTTTACGAGCCACCGTATTCAATTTTCCCACATTTAACAAAGCCGGAGGTGGGCCATTCTTCGAAAGGTTGCCCGGATTTTTTGTAGCGATCACACAATACGTACGCCTCTTAATCCTTCCTTTTGATCTTCGTATGGAATACGGGTCACCGTCTTTTAGCTACATAGACCCAAGATGTATCGCAGGCGTCTTTATTTTAGGTATCTTGATATGGTTTATGATAAAGGCCAAATATAATAAGCCCGTATTGTTTTTTCTAATATGGTTTTTCGCGACTCTGTTACCGGTTTCAAATATATATCCGATAAACGCGTATATGTCCGAACATTGGTTATATATGCCTTCTATGGGTATATTTTGCCTTGTTTCTTACGGTCTATTTAAAGTTTTTGATAAAAGCGTCTTTCTTTGCTTGCCTTTAACGGTGTTTATGGCCTTTCTGGTTGCATTTTACTCATATCTTACGATCATACAGAATGGTTATTGGAAGGATGCCGTCACTTTTTACGAAAGGACATTGAAGTTTAATCCAAGAAGCGACAGGGTATCCAGTAACCTCGCAACAGAATATATGATGCGCGGCGAATATGACAGGGCTATAGAATTATTCCAAAAAACCGCTGCCACAAGTACTGATCCCGCAGGGCTTTACAACAATTTAGGGATAGCGTTTTCTACTATAAAAAATGAACTAGAAGCCATAAATGCCTACAAGAAGGCCATAGAGGCAAACCCGGAATTTGCCGAAGCCTATAACAACCTGGGAGTTTCTTATGCGCAAGTTGGAGATAAACAAAATGCCGTGGAGGCTTTTAGAAAAGCCATAGAGATAAATCCAAATTATGCCGAAGCCTATAATAATCTGGGTAGCGAGACCACCGATCCCGGCCTGGCGGTAGAGGCATATGAGAAGGCTTTGGAGATAAGGCCGAATTACGCCTCTGCCTGTTATAATTTAAGCGTTGCATATAGAAAAGCAGGCAGGATAGAAGATGCCGATAGAATGTACAGGCGGGCTCAGTCTTTGGGTCAAACGGGAGAATAGAATATAATGGACCTCGCAGCAAAACAAAAGATCCTGATGGCATGCGCTGCATTTATTATAGTTTTAGCTTGTTTTGCGGTTTACAGCACGTCCTTTGGCAATACGTTTATATTTGACGACATCGGGCAAATACTAAATAATGAAGGGATAAAGAGCTTTAAGAATATCCCCGCCGTATTTACTCACCATCTTACTTTTTTCGCCAGTAAAAGCACCGACCAAGACCAGGGAAAGTTCTATAGACCGATCCAGTCGATCACCCTTATGCTTGATAACCTTTTATGGGGTAAAGAACCTTTTGGTTATCATCTTACCAATACAATGCTTCACGCCATCGTATGTGTGCTGGCATTTTTCTTCTTCTTAAAGATCACGGATAGATTCTGGGTATCTTTAATGGCAGGCCTTTTATATGCGGTGCATCCTTTGCATACGGAAGCGGTGACATATATTTCGGGCAGGGCAGACTCCCTTTGTACTATATTCTTATTCTTTATGATAATATTCCAGCGCCTGTACAGGTCCCGGACCAGTATAATTGCCAAGGCTTTTTATTATATTTTGGTGTCGATTAGCTTTACACTTGCTCTTTTGAGTAAGGAGTACAGTATGATATTTCCGTTCCTACTTATGCTGTGCGGCTACTTTCTCGATAACGATAAGGGATACTCGTCCTGTTTCAATAAAAAGATAATCTTTTATCTACCTCTCTTCATAATCATGGGGATATGGTTTGTGGTAAAGAATGCTATTGTAGCTACTGAAACCATGGTTGAAGAACCCGCCTCATTAGCCACGCGTCTTACTACGATACCGCGCCTTATATATGATTACATACGACTCTCGGTATTCCCTACAGATCTTCATATGGGGTATAAGTTGGAATTCCCGAGATCCTTATTACAAAGCGGTTATTTCGGGCCGTTCATATTCACTTTTTTATTTACAGTCTTTTTTATCTATACATTGTTACGGGGTAGGAGAGACAGGGATTACAGGATAGTGGGTTTCGGCTTGAGTTGGTTTTTACTGGCGCTCCTGCCGTATCTTAACCTGATATTTCAGCTCAACGCCCCGTTTGCGGAACATTGGATATATGTTCCGGCTGTTGGCCTTGCCCTATCCGTGGTTTATATTACATACATAGCGGTAAGGAAGAGGCCCGTGGTGAAAAGGGCTTCCATCTTTCTCTTTGCAATGTTTTTCGTGGCATTTTCCTACAAGACGATGCAGCAAAACCTTGTTTGGAAAGATTCTTTTACTTTTTACTCTTATACGGTGAAATATGCGCCTTTTAGCGAGAGCATATATAATAATCTGGCGATAGAGTACATCAAGAATCAGGAGTGGGATGAGGCCATGAAGTGCCTTAAAAGGGCGCTCGAAATAAATCCCGATTATCTACCGGCTAAAGACAATCTGAGGCAGTTAGAGGCGGATCCTAGGCGCAGGGGTATGTCATGAAACTTGGTATACAAACAGGATGTTGTGTAGCAGCGCTTATATTTTTGGTCATTATAGCGTATGCTAACTCGCTCGGCGGTCAATTTGTATGGGATGATACTCTTCTTATACTTGATAACAAACATATCAAGAGTTTTGAATACATACGGAATATATTTAAAGAAGACCTATTCCACATGTCAGATATGCCTACCGGATATTACAGGCCCGCCCAGGTGATATCATATATGTTTGACTATGCATTGTGGGGTCAGATGTCTTTCGGCTACCACATTGCCAACGTTATACTTAACGTCTTGAATTGTATATTGGTATTCTATCTATGCCTTGCCGTTTTTAACGATCGCAACAAAAGTTTATTTGTTGCGGCTGTTTTCGGTGTCCATCCGGCATTTGTTCCGATAGTATCCTATATATCAGGCAGAGCCGATTTATTGGGAATGTTCTTTTCCCTCCTTTTAATTTATCTAGTCATAAGATACGGAGCTTATGGCAAAGGCAAGATCGTCGCATTTTTGGCAATCCCTCTATATGGATTAGCCTTGGTCTCCAAAGAGTATTATGTTATAGCACCCTTGTTTATATGGCTTTATATGCTATTTTTTAACATTGATACCGAACGTAAAAAGTTTTTAAAAAATATCTTAATCGTGATGCTATTTGAGACGATATTTTACGCGGTCCTTAGAGATACAATATTGAATTTTCACCAGAGCATGGGCATTATAGCCGAACAGCCATTTTTTGTTCGCCTCGCCATATTCCCATGGATATTAAAGAATTACATCGTTACGCTGATAGCGCCTATCGACCTATCAATGGAAAAGAAGCTCGTGTACTCATCGTTTTTCGAGGCGCGTTTTGTCGTTTCTTATCTATTCCCTGCAGTCATCGCATTGGTCTTTTATTATCTGGGAAAAACGAAACGGAAGACGGAGCTTTTCTGGCTTAGCTGGTTTATGGTTGGGATAATGCCGGTTTGCAATCTGATCTTCCCACTTAAAGCCATATGGGCTGATCATTGGGCATATATGGCATCGATAGGTTTTTTTGCATTTTTGATATCGATTATTTCTGGGTGGAAGGCCTTTAAAGATAATATGGCAGTTAAAAAAATATTACTTTTTGCAGGCATGGCCTTTGTGCTGTTTATTGCCGCCATCACCATAAAAGAGAACAGTTTCTGGCGCAACGAGGAAACCTTATATTCCAGGATACTGGCGAAGAATCCTGATAGTGCCCGGATAATATACAACCAGGGCAAGGTATATGAGGAGAAGGGTGAGCTTGCGAAGGCGCTTGAATCTTATAACACTGCTATAAATATGTCGCTCGATTCAAAGGCGCAGTACTTTAACGCGCGCGGCATGCTTCATAAGACCTTGGGGAATAAAGAAAAAGCGGTTTCCGATTTTGAGGCGGCGGTAAATGGGGCGCCTTCCGTTGCATTGTATCGTAATAATCTGGGGTGCATATACGCTGAAATGGACAGAATAGAAGATGCCCGTCGGGAATGGGAAAAAACACTGGAGATTGACCCCCAAGATGAACTCGCATCCAAGAATCTGGCTCTTATAGGCGGGAAAAGATAGTTTTTAGTATCGTTTTCATCGTAAGTTCATAATGGTTCATCCAAAACTTAATTAGGTCTAAAAATAAAAGGTTCATATCTGAAAATATCTGGCGAAAATCCATAAAAGCGATCGCTTCCGGATTGGGTATTAAAGAGAAGGATGTAGAAGAGCACCTTATGGCCGGCCTTAAGTCCAAAAAACCTAGGATGATCATATTAGGTAAAAGGCTTTCAACTTTGGCGGTTTCTACGGGGAGGCAAGAAGAGGTCTTGCCGGAGATCGCGGAGTATATCAGAAATAATTATTATTCCGCTGCGGAATATGGAAGCATAATAATATATTTAAGAAAATAAATCGTCATAGACTACGTTATTTTTATAGCGCATCAGATCTACGACGCCCCATCCGTTGCTACTTACCCATTTTTAAAACACCGCAGATTTCACACCAAATATAATTCGCAAAAATTAAAACTACACTCACTTGCACATCCACTTTTTATAATGTATCCTTTATATAATTTTATAATGGGATAATATGGTTAATAGCATGAGAAAACTGACGAACAGGCAGATCGAGTATATAGATGAACATAGCCCATTTGAGGACGCGGCATCGATCGCCCGGGCCATAGGCGTGGATAAAAATATCGTCGAAGAACATGTGCACAAGACTCGGCAGCCAAAAACATCCTCCGCAACCGGTGCCGGTAATTTTTTATCGACGATGACCTCAGGCTGGATATATCCGCTTGCGCTATTCTCTCTTGCCCTGATCATAAGAATAGTATATATATACCAGCTCAAAAATAGTTACTTCTTCACCCCGTTTAAAGGCGGTTTTGACGATTATATTTTCGACTCCTGGGCGATGGAGATACTGAAAGGCAATTGGCTTGGGGATAGCGCAATATATATCTATAGGATGCCGCTATATGTTTATTTCTTATCGTTAGTATACTACCTATTCGGGCATAGCTATTTGGCTGTATATATTTTCCAATCTATAGTAGGTGCGTTAACCTGCGTGGTTGTTTACAGAATAGGTAGCATATATTTCACCCCTATAGCAGGCCTTACAGGAGGACTATTAACGGCTTTTTATGGTCCGTTTTTATATTATACAGGCATGCTGGTGGGAGAGACTTTAGGTATATTTCTGACCTGCCTTTCTTTTCTTTTTCTTTTATTCTTTCAAAAAAAATCAAAATATGTAAATCTTTTTATAGCAGGGATATTGATGGGACTTTCGATGCTTGCGCGCGGGAATATGCTTATAGTGTTGCCTTTTGTAATTTTTTGGCTAATAGTGATCCTGCGAAAAGAAAAAATAATTAAGTTAGTCGTATCAATAGTTATTACTCTAATTGGCGTATTGATTGCTATAACTCCAATAATTATAAGGAATTACGTTATTGAAAAAGATGTGGTGCCAATAACCGCTTTAGGAGGATTAAATATATATATCGGGAATGCTTATGGATCTGATGGCAAATATCATATAGTACCGAAGGTAGGTAACAGCGCGGAAACTATGGTAAGAGATTCTATAAGAGTGGCCGAAGATGCAGCTGGCCGAAAACTAAAGCCATCCGAAGTATCTAATTTTTGGCTACGCGAAACCATGAAGTCGATAAAAGAGCATGGGGTTGGGTATTTATTACCTCTACTCTTTAAAAAATTAGTGCTTTTTTGGAATTCTTACGAGTTACCAGACATTTGGGACTATTATTTTATCCGAAATTATATACCGGTTCTAAATTTACCTTTTATTAACTTTTCGATAATATCGGCTCTGGCATCTATCGGTATATGTTTTAGTTGGCCTCGGCGGAAAGACCTGTCTTTGCTATTCACCATTGTATTGGGCTATATGATCTCACTCATAGCCGTTTTTATAATTTCAAGATATCGTGCGCAAGTCGTACCGTTTTTAAGTGTACCAGCCGGCTTTGCTATCGCAAGTTTATTTAATTTAAAAAGGATAGGGTTTAAAAGGGTCGTGTATGGATTTGCCCTAGGGTTGTTCGTTTTTATGTTTTGTAACTTGCCTGTAGATAAAGTGTCATTTGAAACATCTTATAATAGTCTGGGTGTATTGATGAAGCGAGAGGGCAGGTTTGAGGACGCGATAGCGCTTTATAATAGGGCCATAGAGATAGCTCCTGCCTATCCATCGCCATACTATAATCTAGGAATCCTTTATCGCGATATTGATAGACGCGATGAAGCGGCAAGTTATTTCCGTAAAGCTCTGGAGGTGTCTCCGGACTTTTATCAAGCAAAAGAGAGATTGGCTGAGTTAAGTTAAGATTCAAAAAAGTTATATAGGACAACTTGACATTAATAATATTATATGATATCTTTATATTGCGCGAAGAATCGCGATTTTTTATGGACCTATAAAATAAAGTTTAAAAAAGATTTTAAAAAGGTCTAGAAGATGATCGAATATTACAGTCCTCACAAGAAAATCTGGTTAAAGGTGATCGCATCTATCCTGGTCGTTACCTTCCTTTGGCAGGATATTGCGGGCGCCGCAGATTTGTATTCATATACTCCAGCCGATGTAGCTAATTTATTCTTAAAAAAATTAACTCCTAAAGAATTATCTAAATTAATCGATGTAACTAACTATGATCAATTGTATTATAATAAGCGTCAGTCAGCTGCAGATAAACTTCTACCAGCAGGCCGCGAATCCGAAAGCTCCCAAAAATTTTCTCCCGGTTATGTCCAAGAACAGCAACAAAAGCACGAAGAGATAATACGTCAAAAACAGGGTGAGGAAGACCTGCTTTGGGCGTTGCAGGATAATCTTCGTAAAAGGTTGCAGAAGGCGGAGGAAGAGGATTGGGACCTGAAGAAGAAAAAGAGCGGCGGCCTTGGTATGGGTGGAGGTAACGCAGATTACACCCTTACCGATCCTTCCGATGAAGAAGAGCTTCCTGAAACCCCGCAGAACATGAACGAGTATCAATATCAAAATAATGAACTGGCTCAAATAAACAAATATGACATAACTAGGATGGATATTGCGCAACTGCTCGCGGGCGCAGTTCAAAAGACGGATGAAAACGGCGTCCATTATTGGGTGTCTTACAGGGATGTGGCTGCTCCGGACGGATCGAGACTTATAGACAAGATAATATATGGAGGCAGCGGTGACGACAAAAAGATCCAGTATATACTTACCGGTTATAGGCTTATTAACGGTGAGTATGCCGCGAAATACCGAGTCGAATATCAATACAACGGAGCGGACCTTGTTTCAACAAAAAAATACGACATATCGAGCGGTACGAATGTTTTGGTGGAAGAATCGATCTATACCGGTACCGGGGACTCTAACAGAATAAGTCAGACGTATTTTTATTCTGACAAGACCGGTGAACTCATAGCCAGGCAGGATTATGCATACGATTCCAGCGGGGCCCTGAAATCCGTCAGTTATTATGACACAACATCGCTTGGGGCAGGTGTGGATAGAAAAGAATCCGGCACGGGATTGCTTTTAAGCAGAACATTTTTCGCGGGTGAAAAGAAGAAGGAAGTGGCCGATTATTCGCTAGAGTTCAATAAAGACGGCGATGTGTCCACCACCACGGTATATTATTACCACCACAATGGCGGAACCACTGAAAGAGCTGCAGGTGCTGATAACAGGGACCCCAAGAACAGATCAGAAACATACTGGGGTGAGGTGGATGCTGATGGCGATGGCCAGATAAGCGCCTCGGAGCTTGCAGCTGCCAATAAGAAATCCGAAACATGGTATGACTATTATAATCGTTTACCCGGAGGCGAGGTCGCGGACAGGACAAAAAATTATATGCGGGATGGAGTTACCGTTACCGATACCACGGTCTATTACTATGTGTACACAGACAAGGATGGGAATCGCATTCTTCATAGTGCAAGCCAAGCCAATTATCGCGAGCCGCTCGCCGTATCCGAGACATATTGGGGTGATGCTGATGCAGACAATAACGGCCAGATAGACCCTGGCGCCGCGATGCGTTACAGGACAGCGTTTGCGACCGAAGGCAGGTTGAAAGGCGAGGAGATAGCAGATTTTACCAAGACATATATGCGTGACGGTACTACGGTTGTTGAGACCACAGTTTATATTTACGAAGGAGGCATGAGAGCTGAAGCGGCAGACGATCTCAGTAGAAAAGAAAGGACCGTCAGTTATTGGGGGAATGCCGATACAGATAATGATGGCAAAATATCCGCGGCTGAAGCAGAAGCCGCATCAAAAAGGTCCCAAACATATTTTCAGTTCTCCGGAAGCACTAAGGCTGGCCACGAAGTAGCAGACATAACTTTTAGTTATACAAGGGACGGGAGCACCATAAGGGAGACCACGGTCTATTTTTATGATGGTAATAAACGCGCCGCGCAGTCTACGTATCTGGATGGCTTAGAAAGAACTGCGACATATTGGGGAGGCGATGTATTGCAGCAGATAAGCCTTCTTGATTCGGAGGGGCAGTACGATACCCAGAGGATAGCCGAACTCATAAATATCAAGTTCGGTATCGATATTTCTGCCATGACAGACGGTGCTTCCATAAAAAACGCTTTTCTTGATTACCTGTCAGGCGGTAATGCCGGGATGAAGAGTTCTCTCATAGCGCTTTTGGCCCTTGATCCGGCCGATTTGGCCAACAAGGAGAGGCTCGTTTCGGCTTTAATAAACCTGGGAGGCAACAATATAGACCTTTTGTCGGTCATTCTCGCTATAGATATAAGCACTGTGAAGTCTAAGGAGGATCTGATAGTCAAGGTGTTGAAGGCGTTCGGTCTTGCGGAGGAACCGGCGCTTCTTATAGCGATGATACTTTCAGTCCGCGTAACCGAATCTACTACAAAGGACGAGTACATAGACAGCCTCTTGGCGATGATATCTTCAGCTTCGCTTATCACGCAATTCTCGATTTTGTTATCAATGACTGCGGAGTTATCTGGTGAAACAACAGGTGCCGGCGCAAAACTGACGCTGCTGGCCAAACTGGTAGCAGAAGGACGCGGAGGTTCAAAGTTATGGAATGCAATAAATAATACAGCAGTCACTCCCGGCATGACAAAAGAGCAGTTTATAATGGCCGTATTTGCGACTATGCAGCAGGGAAGCGTGGTGGAGCAATTCTCGGCATTACTGAGTGCCGTTTCTGTGACTCTGGATGCTATAAATGACGCCGACGCCAATAGCGGCGAATTGGCAAAAGCCGCCATGTTGGCTGCCCTGGCAGGGAAAGAGGGCACAGCTCTTTATGTCTTAATATCATCAATGAATGCCGCCGGTCTTACTAAGAGCCAGTTTATCAATGCGATCGTTATAGCCAGCGCTACCGGAAAAGTAGATCTGGGATTATTCATGTCGATACTTGCGGGCCTCTCATCCACTCTTACATTCGATGAATTCAAGACCGCGCTCCTTGCAGCCGCAGCAGAAGGCACTACCCTGGGCGATATCATTAGAGAGCTCATAGCAAGTGGCCGTTACACCACCAAGGAAGAATTAACAAACGCCATAATGATAGCCCTTGCAACAGGTAACGCCGCTATGGCGCTATTCATGTCGATACTTGCGGGCCTCTCATCCACTCTTACATTCGATGAATTCAAGACCGCGCTCCTTGCAGCCGCAGCAGAAGGCACTACCCTGGGCGATATCATTAGAGAGCTCATAGCAAGTGG
>JAGOLR010000043.1:0-3031 GCA_017993955.1 Candidatus Omnitrophota bacterium | reverse complement strand
TAGCCCTTGCAACAGGTAACGCCGCTATGGCGCTATTCATGTCGATACTTGCGGGCCTCTCATCCACTCTTACATTCGATGAATTCAAGACCGCGCTCCTTGCAGCCGCAGCAGAAGGCACTACCCTCGGGGATATTATAAGAGAGCTTCTCGCCTCAAAAGAATACACCGACAAACAGTCTCTTATAAATGACATTTTGATGGCCATTGCGACAGGCAGTGTGATGATGGGAGAGTTTTTATTAATTTTGTCTGGGATTGATACCGGGGAATACGAAGACGCTTTGGCTCTTCAAGAAGCTCTTATAGAAGCCGCGGGAGGAGAAAATACAAAACTTGGTCAGATCATAAAAGGGATCGATGCTACAAATATGACCAAGGAAGAGTTAATAGCCGCGACGCTAAATGCTATTGCGAGATCTGGCCTTACGCTTCGCGCCATGCGGATTCTTATGAAATTATCAAAAGGAATCGATGAGTATACCTCTATAGAAGGGGTGGGCGGCATAAAGACAGAGCTTTTGGCTCTTGCCGCTGGCGATGAGGAATTGATAGCTCTTATCAATAGCATCATCATAACCCCAGGCATGACGGTTGAGGAATTCATAGCCGCGTTGAAAGAAAAACTGGGTTTGGATGAAGAAGGCGAAGCGCTTCTTACGCTTCTTTTGGCCATGGAGATGGGCACCATCGATACAGCTCAGGAACTGCAACTTCTGCTGATCAAACAATATTCAGGCACTGATGCCGCTGTTGAGGCACTGATAAATATGCTGCTTGGGCTGGACTTATCAGGATTTGCAACGCCAGAGGATCTTTTAAATATGCTTATACTGCTTCTCGGCGGGCCAGTGCTTACGGAACTGAAAGACAAGCTTGTCGCTATGGGAAGCGCCGTAGGATCAGCCACATCCGCGGTGACGCTTCTTAATTCTCTCACAGACGTTTCTACTGACCTGGCTAATTTTAGAACACAAATAATCGCCCTGATACCCGGTACACTTACCGATGCCGAAGTGCTTGCGGCATTGAAAGACCTGGCTGCCGGCAGGGGGGCGGCGCCGCTAGTCAGGCTTATTATAAATAAAGTTTCAGATCCGGCGATCAGAAATCCTCTCGTTACCCTTATATCAGGAGGCAACACCAATTTATTCAACCTGCTTTCTAAAATCAATACCGAACCCGAAACCAGGCTCGCCAGTTTGCTGTCCGCCGTTAATCCGGATATTTATCCCGATGTTGCCAGCCTGAAAGCCGCTTTGATACAAGAGGCCACCGACAGGGGTAGCTCATACGAAGACCTGCTTAGGATCATTAACAAAATAAGCATTCCTGTAGGCATGACAAAAGACGGTCTCATAAACGAGTTCAAAAAGCAGACTTTCCTTATGGAGATGATGAATGTCGACACGGATAGTGATACCTATCCGGATCTCGTCGAAATCATGCTGGGGTTTGATCCGAATTCATCTGTCAGTAAACCCGACCCGAGCACATCCCTTGTGTATAGATACGAAGTTAAAGCGGATGCAAAACTGAAGGCGCAGACATTCTATGTTATTGATAAACAATCCGGGCAGACTCCCCAATCGGTCATAGATTATACGCTTACGTATTATCAAGACGGCACTACCCTGAGAGAGACGACGGTTTATTATTACGAAGATCCTGACAGTGTGTTGCCGGAAGTGAGAGCGAGCTATGTTAGTTCCAATGAAAATCCTACCAAGACGATAAGGGATTGCCGCAAGGTCAGATCCGTCACATACCGGGATGATGCCAGGAGTTCGCGGGTGGATCACGATAACGACGGATGGAGCGACCGCGATGAAGAACTGGCCGGGACCAATCCTTATAGTAATGCCTCGGAGCCTACTGGGACTCCACCCACCGATCATAGTGACGATGTTGATATGGGTGGTGCCGGCGATGGCATTAAAGATAGCGTCATAATGAAGTCGCAGACCTTCTTTGCTTTTATTGTTTCCGGTGCCAATATGACTATACCCGGTGACGAAGTCAGCAATTATTCTTATAACTATGCCCCGGACGGCACTACAGTTAAAACGACATCTGTTTATGAATATGAAGAGTTCGACGGCAATAACAACCTTAGAGCCGGCTATTATAGCAGAGCGATATCGGCTTTACCGGGGGCGGCGTTAAGAAGAACGACGACATATAAGCGGCTTGCCGATGTTAATAATTTAGCCGCTTCTACTAAAACTTCAGAGACATACTATGTTAATGCCCGGGGAGAAGAAAACGCGGATTATTCCACAAACTTCTCAGGGGATCCTGCCACAGTCCGTAACTATACGATATTTTTCTATGGCACAGGTAACGGGGTGCGGGCATCTGCTGCTGATGTAGATGCGGCAATGGTCCGTTCCGAGACGAGAAAAACATCTATTAGCGGTGCTTTACAGACCGAAACATTCTATTCTACAAGGCTAGGAAAGGGCGACGAGATATCCAACTACTCCTGGAATTACATGCTGAGCCAATCCGTAGTTAAATCTACCACGTTCTACTACTATAATAATAGGTTGGCGACCGATCCTTCGGTAACAGTTGATGATGCCATGAATAAATCGATGACTTATAAAGGACAGATTATAACTGAGACTGAGAACGAATTAAAACTGCAGTCTATAACGTATTATCAAGGTGGTAAAGGAGATGAGGTATCCGATTATTCTTATAATTACCTTGTAGGAACCACAGCTGTCAAAAACACCTCGGTATTTATTTACGGTACAACCTATTTAAGGGCGATCTCAGCCGGGACAGAGCTTGCGATGACAAGGTCCTTGTCATATAAAGGGGATATAGGCATAGGTTCTTCGGTAGAGTCTTTCTATGATATAAGCGGTAATGTATTAAATGCTACGTCCCTGCAGTCCGAGACCTACTACTTTGGCGACGTAAGAGGAGACGAGATAGCCTGGTACGCCTACAATATGAGGCTTGGCACAACCTCGGTCCGGAACGTCTCGGTCTACTACTATAACGACCTCACCGCAAACCA
>JAGOLR010000042.1 GCA_017993955.1 Candidatus Omnitrophota bacterium | reverse complement strand
TTCGATGCATCCTTCCGAAAACCCATCCAGACCGAAGCAGACCATGTATATATCGCGCCACGAATTCAGGATAGAAGAGAGGTCTGCGGAGCACGGCTTCAGGGCCGAGGTGGTATATCATACAGTTCCGGGAGAGGATTTCCCGGCCATTGCCAGGACTATAAAAGTCGAAAATCTTGCCTCGGAAGAGAGGTGCCTAGAGATGGTGGACGGCATGCCGAAGATATCGCCTTTCGGCCTAAATGAATGGTTCATGAAAAATATGTCCAGGACCATAGAGGCCTGGATGGAGACGACGGGGATCACCGAAAAGAGGCCCCTCTACAGGCTCAGGGTAGATGCCGCTGATGTAGCCGAGGTCAAACACATAAAGAGCGGTAATTTTTATCTTAGCATACTGCGGGAGTCCGGTGTGCGGCCGGCTATAATAGCCGATCCCATGGTGGTCTTCGGGTCTTCAGGAGACCTTGTGCGCCCGGATAGGTTTGCTTCGCAAGATTTCAGGATGCCCATCAGCCAGATCGACAGAAACATAACCCCGTCAGCCTTCTCTTATTTTGAATCGTCTCTTATGCCTTTAAAAACAATTACCTTGTCAAGCTTGGCGGGGCTTGCTGGATCACCGGATCATCTACGTTCCATAGACAAAAAGATATCCAGCGCCTTTTTCGATAAAGCCAGGGACCTTAACAAACTCGAAATAGACAAAGTGGCCCGGTCCGTATCGGTCTTCTCCGGGAGCGACTTATTCGACGCTTACGTGGCTCAGACCAACCTTGACAATATACTTAGAGGCGGGTTACCCATAAAGATAGGCCATGATGGCAGGGTAATTTACGTATTTAACAGAAAGCACGGGGATCTCGAAAGAGACTACAATAATTTTACAGTTAGGGCCGAAAATTTCGCCCAGGGTAACGGCAACTACCGCGATGCCAACCAGAACCGGCGCCTGTCGGTATGGCTCTGCCCGTCGGTTTCTACAAAGGATATAAAGGACTTTTTCGAGCTGGCGCAGATGGACGGCTACAACCCGCTTGTCATAAAAGGCGACAGATTCTCCGTCAGGAAAGACTCTGTCCGCAGGAAGATCGCATCAAGATACTTTCCCAAATCCGACGCCAAGGCCGTATGCGATCTCCTTTCAGGAGAGTTCACGATAGGGGAACTCATGGATATGGCCTCTTCTTGCGGGATCTCCGCGAAAAGGACTTCTCTATTATCGGATGTTGCGGCTTGCGCATCGTGCAGTATCGCCGCGGAGCACGGCGAGGGATACTGGGTCGATCACTGGACGTATAATATGGATCTCGTGGAGAGCTACCTCGCTTTATATCCGGAAAAGAAAGACGAGCTGCTTTTTAAAGACAGGTCATACAGATTTTTCGACAATGATCATGTGGTTAAACCGCGATCCGAAAAGGTCGCTCTTGATGCTTACGGCAGGGTGCGTCAGTACCGCTCTGTAACCAGAGACCCCGAGAAGAAGAAGCTTATCGCTTCCAGGAAAGAGGACCCCAACTGGCTAAGGATAAAGCATGGTAAGGGCAATATATACCGGTCAAACCTCGCGGCCAAGATGCTTATTATAGTAATCAACAAGATATCGTCTCTCGACCCATCGGGCATAGGCATAGAGATGGAAGCGGATAAGCCGGGTTGGTGCGATTCATTGAATGGGCTGCCCGGGCTATTCGGCTCTTCGTGTTGCGAAACATTTGAGCTTGCCAGGATGATGAGGTTTTTGATATCAAATATAAACTCGACAAAGAATAGCCCCTCTTTGTACCTGCCCCAGGAAGCCGCTTCGTTTATGAGGGGACTGACCAGCCTTTTTAAGGACTCTTCCAATAACGAAAAAGGTAATAGGTCGTATTGGGAGAAGTCGAATTTCCTGAAAGAAAAGTACCGCGAGGCTGTTCGTCTGGGGGTTTCCGGTAAAGAGACAAAGCTCGATACGGATGAGGTCTTGGAATTTTTACTTGGCGGGGCAAGGAGGCTTTCCGACGGCATAAAGAGGTCTCTGGACCCGGCCGGGATACCATATACATATTTTGTAAACGAGGCTTCCGGTATAGATAAAAAGAAAAATATAGCATCTTTCAAGTCCCGGCCGCTGCCTTTATTCCTCGAAGGCGTAGTTCATGCCTTAAAGATACAGGACGGCCAGGATGGGGCCCGCCGGATTTATAACGCCGTAAAGGCAAGTAGTCTTTACGACAAAGAACTGGGGATGTATAAATTAAATACCTCTATAGAGAAGGAATCGCTGGAGATAGGCCGTTCCCGCGCTTTCACTCCGGGATGGCTTGAGAATGAGAGCATATGGCTCCATATGGAGTATAAATACCTGCTGGAGATATTGAAGTGCGGGCTGCATGAAGAGTTCTTTTCGGATATGAAAAAGGCTCTCATACCTTTCCAGGAAGGCGAACGTTACGGGCGCTCGATACTGGAAAACTCGTCCTTCTTGACTTCCAGTGTCTTCTTCGATCATTCGATGGTAGGGGGCGGTTTTTACGCGCGCCTCTCGGGAGCTACGGTGGAGCTTTTGAATATGCTCCAAATAATGAACTTGGGCGTACAGCCCTTTACCTTCAGGGACGGGCGTCTCTTTTTCACCCCGTCTCCGATATTAAAACCGGAGTTCTTCGGTGTATCAGAAAAAGTCATCGATTTTAATTTTAAGAAGGGTGCGCGAAAAGTCACGCTCCCGCAGAACTCTTATGCATTCAGTCTTTTCGCCAATACCATCATAGTATATGAAAATCCGCGCTTGAAAGAGACGTTCGGGAAAGCCAGGGTGAAGCCGGTAAGATATGAAATACTTTATGCTTCCGGCAAGAAAAAGAGCCTGGATGGCGAATCTCTGCCGGAACCTTTCTCAAAAGACCTCCGTTGCGGCCTGATAGATAAAATAACGATATCATTAGAATAACCTGAAAAGGGGCCAGCCAGGCCCATTTATATTGACTTTGATGCCGCAATTTGATAAACTTTTACAAAGGTATAAAAATGCCTATAGTGATGCTTAGAAAAAAATCCGATACCTACGACAAGGATCTGCAAGAACGCAATAAGATCCAAGAATCTTTCGAAGAGATAGCAAATACCTATCTCAAGACCTCCGTCTCTTCAAAATCGAGCCCCCCTCCGAAAAAGAAGACAGGTTTTACGAAACTACCTTGGGTGATAGCCGCCCTTGCCGTAGTCATAGCCCTCGCGATATTCGTATCGAACAGTAATTTCGACATAAAGATACGCATACTTAACAAGTCTCCGTTTATAAATAAGATGACCGCTTCCGACGCCTCTTCCGTATTGTCCGGAAGGGAGATACTTCTGGTGAAAGGCGGGCAGATAGTATCCGCTCTTGTCGGTAAGGGGGTCTTTTTCGGCGATGCCATAGCCGGCAGTAAGATTTCGCAGGACGAGATACTATTGTCCAACTCTTCCGGTACGGGATCGGCATCATACAGGATAGAGTTTAAAAAGCCGCTCAATCTTTCAAACCATGAAATAGGGTATTTCGCAAGGTCCGTATCCGACGGCACAAAGATGATACTTATGGTGACTGACTCCGACAACAGGGCTTACAGGGTCGAGGATACCGAGATAGCCAAACTATCCAAGGACTGGCACGCCTACAGCGTTAACTTTAAGCCTGTTAAGGGCACCATAGACCTCAAAAACGTTTCCGGTATAAGGTTCGAATTCGGCGCGTCCACGGCCGGTAATTCGCAGAATATAAGTATATCATTGCGTGATATATACCTAGCCAAATCCAAGAGATTTAAATGGCTATAAAGATCGACGGTGTCTTTACATATCATATTACGCAGGACCGTGAACGTAAGAACCTCGCTATATTGGAGTTCATACGTAAGAAAGGTCCGGTCTCCAGGGCCGAGATATCCCGCCACCTGGGCATCAACATAGTAACCATATCCAATTACATAGATTTCTACATAAACAAAAAGATAATACTCGAGGTAGGCCTGGACGTATCAAGCGGAGGCCGGCGCCCCGAACTCATAGAGTTAAACGCCAAAGGCGGCTGTGTAGTAGGTGTATGCCTTGGGCCCGAAAAGATATCCGCGATAGTCGCAGATCTGAAGGTAAAGGCTATAGCAAAAGTATCTATAGACCGGCCGGCAGGCAAGATGGAGGACCTTACTCCCAGCGTGATCGGCGTGATCGAAGAGGTTATAAAGAAGAGTGCTCTGGGCTCCGATAAGATAAAAAATATAGGCATAGGCGTTTCCGGTATAGTGGACTACCCTTCCGGCACCATAAGGGATACAGATCCAAACAGGGGAAGGACCAGGGTCAGTTTCCTGAAATTCAGCAAGGCCATAGAAGAGCATTTTAATATGCCGGTCTATATCGGTAACGACGCTTCCTGCGCAGCTTTCGGGGAGAAGACCCTTAACCCGGCGGCGGATGTGGATAACCTGGTATATTTCTATTCCGATGTCGGAAGCGGGATAGTTACCGAAGGCGACGTATATATAGGATCGAGCGGTTGCGCAGGCGAGATACAGCTGGCCTTCAACGGTTTCTCGGACGATGAGAGGAATAATTTTAAAGATTGCGCGTATATGAAGCCATTCGGGGTAGACCTCGGTGTATCGGAAGCGGCCAGGGCGGCTGTGGCTAACGGAGCGAATACCGAGATCTTGAAAATAGCCGGAGGGGATCCCTCGCGCATAACTAAAGCGACGGTGCTCGAGGCGGTCTCGAAAAACGATAAACTTGCCACAGAGATAATAACTTCTGCCGGGACGGCTTTCGGTATAAAGATATCTTATCTGGTAAATTTTCTCAATCCGGAGATAATAATAATAGGAGGCGGCATGGAGAGGTCCGGAGATGCGTTCATGGACGCAGTCAGATCCTCCATAAAGAGATTCGCCTTCGAAGAACCTGCCGGCGTGGCAAAAGTCATCCCAAGTCTTTTGGGCGAGGACTCTATAGTCTTGGGGGCCGCCGCCTTATCCGCAAGAGAGTTGTTTATTCAGGCTTAAATTAAACTCTAATATATCCATGGAGGTGTGATTATGTGGGGTCTTAAGATACGCATGTATTTATTGATGGCCGTGCTATTCGGTATCATATATGCCGTGATAGCGGCTATAAGCTATTCTCTCGGAGTCAGTAATTTTTACTTCTATCTCGGCATATCTATATTCATGATGTTCATACAGTATATGATAGGGCCCAAGATAGTGGAATGGTCTATGCGCGTAAAGTATGTCAAGGACAGCGAATACCCCAAGCTTCATCAGATGGTAAAAGATCTGGCGGTGAAGGCCGGTATACCGACGCCCAGGATAGGTATAGCCGAAATGCCCATACCTAACGCGTTTGCATTCGGCCGGGGTTACCGGGACGGAAGGATATGCGTTACCCGCGGTATCCTTAACCTTTTGAACGACGCGGAGCTGAAAGCGGTCATAGGCCACGAGATGAGCCACATAAAGAACCGGGATGTCCTTACCATAACTATACTATCCATAATACCGATGATACTATACAGGATAGCGTGGCAATTCATGTTTTACGGAGGCAGGAGGGACGACAGGAACCAGTCCAGCGCGATGCTCGTGGGTCTTGCGGCGTTCATATTTTATTTTGTGACCAATCTTCTCGTATTGTACGCATCGCGTATAAGGGAGTACTTTGCCGATAAAGGATCCGTCGATCTCGGCAACAACCCGGCCAGCCTCGCATCGGCCCTTTATAAGCTGGTGTACGGATCCGCGCGTATGCCCAAAGATTCCTTGAGAGACGTGGAAGGCATGAAAGCGTTTTTTGTTAATGATCCTTCGCGTTCTCTGCAGGAACTGAAAGACCTGGGCTCGATAGACATTGACAAAAGCGGCACCATATCTAATTCCGAGCTTCTAGCCCTCCAGAATAAGCATGTCAAGCTCGGTTTCGGGGATAAGATGATGGAAGTCTTAAGCACCCATCCCAATATGTTAAAGCGTATCAAGCGGTTGAGCGAGTGGAACAAGAGCTGATCAAAACGGAAGTCAGTGTAAAATGAAAATAGAAAAGTGAAAAGATAAAAAAGGTTTTATGGTTTATCTTTAATTTTTTCACTTTAAACTTTTGACTAAATTCCAATTTGAGTGATTTTGATATGAGATTTAACTTTCTTCCCACAGGCATCGGAAGCCTCCCTTACAGCGATCCCAAGGTCGCTTGCGGTTTTATCCGTGAACAGTTCCATGACATGCCTTTCTGGCCGCAATTGCCCAAGCGTACTTTTTTGGAAAATATGTATGTGCAGTACGCGGAAGGGCTTCCGGGCGCGGTAATAGACGAGTCTGCCAAGACCATACATATCGATAGTTCTAAGGCGATCGACGGCATAGAGGAAGCCTATGCGAAATACCTGGAAAACGACCTGGAGTATTTCAAAATATCGGAAACCCGGGCCGAAGGATTTTACGCCTTTCTCGATACGCTCAAATCGTCGCCGCCGGCCTCTTATGTAAAGGGAGGCGTTACCGGGCCGGTCAGTTTCGGGCTTTCCGTTACCGACGAGAATAAGCAATCCATCATATACCATAAAGACATGTTCGAGGTCCTTACCAAGATACTGGTGATGAAGGCGAGATGGCAGATATCTAAGCTCAAAGAATATTGCCAAAACCCCGTAATATTTATAGACGAACCCTATCTTATATCTATAGGGTCGAGCTATATAAATGTAAGCGTAGAGGACGCCGTATCGCGTCTTGAAGAGCTTTCGGGAGCCATAAAAGATTCAGGCGGCATATCCGGCATACATTGTTGCGGCAATACCGACTGGTCGATGCTCCTGAAACTTAATATAGACATACTGAGTTTCGATGCGTATTCGGGGGCTCGCGAATTTTCTTTATACAGCGATGAGATCAAAGCATTTGTAGCGAAAGGCTCTACCATCGCCTGGGGCATAATACCCAGCTCAGACGCTATAGACAAAGAGACGGCCTCCTCCTTGCGGGAGCGTTTCGATCAGGCGGTAGGCATGCTTTCTCAAAAGGGCATACCGAAGGACTCCATCTCCTCTTTAATAACCCCCAGTTGCGGGCTCGGAAGCCTCGACGAGTTCCGTGCTAAGCGTATCCTCCAGGCTACCAAAGAAGTGTCTGAATCTCTCAGAAGATAGAAATTTTAAGGATTCATCAATCCAGGGTTATCTGTTATAATAACTACATGTCCAAGAACGAGATACGGCTTAATTTCAATGTGAAAAAGCCTATTTTGGCCTGCGGTGCCGACATTAAAGGCGCTTTCGCCGTCGCGATAGGCCGGAAGGTTTATCTTTTTGGAGGATTTGGGGATCTCGGGGATGCCGACAACTTGTCTAAGTACAGATCGTCTATAGAGCGGGAATGGCGCAAACTTAAACCCGCTCTTATAGTATGCGACATGCACCCGGGCTACTTCTCTACGCGTTGCGCGGAGTTCCTTTTCGATCGCGCTAAAGGTATTGGCAGATTATACCGTGTTCAACATCACGAGGCACACATAGCAAGTTCCATAGTAGATCAAGAGATCTGCGGGGACGCCATCGGTGTGGCCTTTGACGGCACTGGTTTCGGGCCGGACGGCGCTATATGGGGAGGGGAGTTTTTTACCGGTGGTTTGAAGGGCCTGAAAAGGGCGGCCCATATGGAGTATGTGCCGATGCCGGGAGGAGAAATAGCGATAAAAGAACCATGGCGTATGGCAGGGGCTTATATCTATTCGGCTTTCGGGGTTAGGTCTAAAGGCATATCCATAGAATATATGAGGCGGATATCACCCGACAAATGGAAGGCATTGACCGGAATGATAGATAAAAAAATTAATTCGCCTCTTACTTCGAGCGTCGGAAGGTTATTCGATGCAGTCGGCGGCATGATGATGCCTACCTTCTCCAAAGTAGCTGAAGCCGAAGTGCCGATAGCTTTGGAAAAACTGGCTTCCCGGGATTGGGCCGATAGATATCAATTCGAAATCTCCGGAGACCGAGGTCAGACCGATGTGAAAGTAGGCAAGATGATATCGGGTATCGTGAAAGACCTGTCCAAGGGCGTAGATAGATCGATAGTATCGGGAAAGTTTCATAATACGGTAGCCGAGATCGTCGCAGCGGTATGCGTTAAAATAGGGAAGAGGTCCAGATTATCCAAAGTCCTATTAAGCGGAGGGGTATTCCAAAACAGGCTACTTTCGGACAGAGCTTCGTATTTGCTGGGCCAGAGAGGTTTTGATGTATATCGTCACTTACGAGTTGATACGAACGACAATGGCATACCTGTAGGGCAGATCGCTATAGCGAACTCGAGGGTCTTATGTGCCTAGCGGTACCTATGAAAGTCATAAAGGTAGACGGCCATATATGCATGGCCGAATCCGGTGGGCTGCGCCGCTCGGCCAACATTTCATTTCTGAAGAACGTGAGGAAGGGCGACTACATACTTATTCATGCAGGCTTTGCGATCGAAAAGGTCAAGCCGGGCGAAGCCGCCAGGACGCTGAAGGCATTGAAAAATTTGCATTAGGACTATCCCCTCTCCGGGTCGGTATCTCCGGGGGACACAAATTTCCCAAAGGGAAATTTAGTTTCGTAAATTTAAATTTTGTTTCATCAAAATTTAAATTTAAGACCCCCGTCAATACCGACCCGTCGGGGGCCCCACAACAGATTTAAATTTTTCAGCTGGGGGAAAGCGGAAGGGTTTCCCCTAAAGGTCTAAACGTGATGTTGGGTAGAAAAGTCTGCGAGTTATTTTTATGCGATTTGTGGATGAGTTCAGGGACAGGGCCCTTATTGACAGGATAGCGTCGGAGATACGTGCCGAGGCGGATCCTGGTCGGCGTTACCGATTTATGGAAGTTTGCGGTACGCATACCATGAACATATTCAGGTTCGGGTTGCGCGATATTCTTCCAGGCAATATAGAGCTCATCTCAGGCCCTGGGTGCCCTGTTTGCGTTACGCCAAATTCTTATATAGACAAGGCGATATGGCTTGCAAGACAAGATAGAGTGACGGTTGCCGCGTTCGGCGATATGTTCCGGGTGCCCGGCTCCTATTCTTCTCTCGAAAAAGAGAAGGCCGCCGGCGCTTCGATAAAGATAGTATATTCAAGTCTTGACGCTCTTGGCCTGGCGAGAAGATACCGCAACAGAGAGATCGTATTTCTAGGCGTAGGTTTTGAGACGACGATCCCCACCGTGGCCGAGGCCATAATGGAAGCCTGGCGCGATAAGATAGGCAATTTTTCCGTATTGTGCGGGCATAAAACGATGCCCGAGGCCTTGAGGGCGCTTGTACTGGATCGGGATATAGACATAGACGGTTTCTTACTGCCGGGCCATGTAAGCGCTATAACCGGTTCGAGGCCTTACAGGTTTCTGGTGGATGACTATTCCAAGGGATGCGTCATATCCGGTTTTGAACCCATAGATATATTGCAGTCCATACTTATGCTTATAAGACAAGACAGGCCCAGGCTGGGAATTCAATACACGAGGGTAATTAACAAAGGCGGTAATCCGGCCGCAAGAAGGGTGATGTCGCGGGTATTTGAGCCGGTGGCGTCGGAATGGCGCGGCATGGGAGTGATAAAAAATAGCGGCCTAAGGATAAGGAATAAATTCACAGCCTTCGACGCGGAGCCTCGGTTTAATCCCAAACCACCCGCGGCTCGGCACAACAGGTCTTGTATATGCGGTGCGGTATTGAAAGGGGTTAGGAAGCCAAGCGATTGCAAACTCTTCGGGAAGACCTGCGTTCCCGACCACCCGGTAGGGTCTTGTATGGTATCCAGTGAGGGCGCTTGCGCGGCGTATTTCAGGTATGGCACACAAAAAAGTTGTAAGAGCGTAAAGTCGCAAGTATTCAAGAAAGATGAGAGATGAGAGAAGAAGGATGACTGTGATGTCGAAGCCACCAGTCGTCCCTCGCCCCTCATCCCTCAGAACTCATAGAGGCATTATTATGGAAAGAATACTGATGGGTCACGGGAGCGGCGGAAGACTAATGCACGAACTCGTCGATTCTATGTTTATAAAACGGTTCAATAATCCCGTTTTAGGCCAAAGGAAGGATTCCGGCATAGTATCGTTAGGATCTTGCGAGTTGGCTTTCACGACAGATTCTTATGTCGTAGATCCTATATTTTTTCCGGGAGGGGATATAGGAAGCCTCGCGGTTTACGGCACGGTCAACGACCTGGCCGTATGCGGCGCCGCGCCGAAGTATATATCTCTGGGTCTCATAATAGAAGAGGGCCTGGATAGAAAGACGCTTGATCGCATATCGTTTTCAATAGCCAGGGCCTCCAGAATATCCGGCGTGAAGGTGGTTACAGGAGATACGAAAGTTGTAGGCCACGGTTCGTGCGACAAGATATTTATAAATACGAGCGGGATAGGCCCAGTGTTTTACAAGACCCTTTCTCTCGAAACGGTAAGGCCCGGGGACGCGATAATATTAAGCGGCACGCTCGGCGAGCACGCGATAGCCGTTCTGTCCAAAAGAGAGGAGATGGAGTTCGGAGGACGCCTTATAAGCGATTCAGCTCCGTTAAACGGCTTGATCAGAAAGGTGCTCGGCCTCTCGAAAAAGGTGCGGTTCATGCGTGACCCAACCAGAGGAGGCCTCGGGACGACCCTGAACGAATTTGTCCGGGGCAGAAGTTTCGGGATATCGATAGATGAGTCTTCCATCCCGGTAAGTAGCGCCGTGCGCCAGGCCTCGGAGTTATTGGGTCTGGATCCTTTATATCTTGCCTGCGAAGGAAGGACAGTCCTAGTCGTGGCGGAAGAGGACGCCGGCAGAGTTTTAAAGGCGATGCGAAAAGATCCTGCCGGGAGGCGCTCTGCCTTGGTAGGCAGGATCACCAGAGAATATAAGGGTATGGTATATATGAATACATGCGCCGGCGGGATAAGGATCGTAGATATGCTTTCCGGGGAACAATTGCCCAGGATATGTTGAAGATTGAGATTTGGGCTATTGAGCTGTGCGCTATGGGCTTAAAGCCAAAAGCCATAGCGGATAGGTTATGCGATGGTCTTTAAACCTAGAAATTACAGGCAATGGGTTAAAAACGATGACCTTGTGTATTTTGAGGCATCCGAAAAAGAGACGGACCTCGGAATATCGGCCGATAAAAATCTCGAACGGCAGGCCAGGGAAGCGATATTGAATTACAGATCTGATATCGAGAGGTATATAAAACGCGACCCGGTATTTTTTTCATCTCTGGAACCGGTCGAGGTTATGGAGGATGCGCCGGAGATAGTCAGAGTGATGGCCGAGGCTTCCGAGAAGGCAGTCGTAGGCCCTATGGCTTCGGTTGCAGGGGCGATGGCGGAATTCGTCGGGAGGGAGCTTCTGGCCTTTTCCGGCCAGGTCATAGTAGAGAATGGCGGCGATATATTTTTGTGTACATCCAAACCCAGGACGTTGGGTATATTTGCCGGTGAAGAGTCGCCTTTTACGGGGAAGCTGGCGATCGAGATCCCTCCCTCAGAAGAAGGGTTGGGTCTATGCACCTCTTCCGGTACGGTAAGCCATTCGTTAAGCTTCGGCAGGTCTGACGCTGTTTTGGTAATGGCCCAAAGCGCTGCTCTCGCCGATGCGATGGCTACCTCCGTGGGGAACATCCTTAAAACGCCGGAATATATACAGATGGCCTTGGATCGCGCCAAGTCGGTGGATGGCGTTCTTGGCGTTGTTGCCATAATAGGGGATAAGTTCGGGACTTGGGGGAATGTAAAGTTAATTTAGCGGCTCATTTGTTCATCGTTAATCGTCAATCGTTTGTCGTGAAAGACAGATTATAACGATGAACGATATGCGATAAACGATAAACGAGAATGTTAAAGGAGGCTATTATGGTGTCGAAACGGATTGTGCTGAAGTTTCCACACAAGCTGGTGGATCAGCCTATAGTGTATAAGCTAGTTAAAGAATATGACCTTATGTTCAATATACTGCAGGCCAAGATCACGCCGCAGGAAGAGGGGGTAATGGTGCTTGAGCTTAAAGGGGTCAAAGAAAATTACGCGGAAGGCATCAAATATCTTACCGGTATAGGAGTCAGGGTTGAGCCGCTCGATCAGGACGTTACCAGGGATGAAGACAGGTGCACCCATTGCGGGGCGTGCGTTGTAGTATGCCCCACAGGCGCGCTGTCAAGCGACGTCAGGACCCGGAAGGTCATATTCGATGCCGAAAAATGCATTGCCTGCGAGTTATGCGTTCGGGCATGTCCGTCCCGCGCCATGGTGGTAAAGATATAGGTAAAGCATCGGGAAACTGCCTAGATTAAGATTGACTTAGAAGCAGCGGCATCTTAAAATAATATTCCAATTTATGTCGATTGAAAAGATGTACACTATCACAAAAAAGGACCTCTACGACCTATTCTTGCGTTTGTCGGAGAAGAATAGGGTCGTAGTTCCTTATCGCAAGGGCGATATGTATACCTTCGGGGATTTCGATATGAAAAAGGAATCCGATATAGAGCTGGGAGGTATAAGGCAGAGCGAGCCGATAAAATCTTTTATTAACCATCCCAGAGAGAAGGTCGCGGATCCGGGTGGCGCCAGCGGCAAGAATCTTATAATAGCCGGCGTTAAGGGGTGCGACCTTTCCAGCTTATCGCTGCAGGATTTCGTATTCCTGAAGAACCCGCCTGAGGACCCGCTTTACTCCGAAAACAGAAAAAATACCACGATCATAGGCGTGGACTGTACTTTGGCCAAGGAGACCTGTTTTTGCCTTGCGATGGAGGGCGTTCCTTATCCGCGCGCCAATTTCGATATCTGCCTTACATCTTTTGACGATTACTTTCTGGTAGAGATAGCCACCGAAAAGGGTAAAGCCATAATAATGGAGTACAAACTTTTTTTTAAGGACGCGTTCCCCGGAGACGTAAAGAGGAGGGAATCAACCAGGGAGTCGATCGGTAAAAAGGTGAGGTCTCATATAGAAAAGCGCGCTACCCCGGATACCTCGAGGATAAAGGGCAAAGTAAAAGAGCACTATAACCTGACCGCTCTTTGGCAGGATGTCTCTTCGACGTGCGTAGAATGCGGCGCCTGCAACCTTGTATGTCCGACCTGCCACTGTTTCCTGCTTTTTGACGACAAACCCAAGACCGGAGGCAATAGGCGATACCGGACATGGGATGCCTGTCTCTACAAGTCTTTTGCGAGAGTGGCCGGGGGGGCAAACCCGCGCAAACACCTTTATGAGCGCATGCGTAACAGGTTTGATAAAAAATTCTCCTACTTTCCGGAAGTGATGAACTATTTTTCCTGCACCGGCTGCGGCCGTTGGATCGATGCCTGTATCGGCGATATCGATATAAGGGAGGTATTAAAAGGCCTGGCCAGCGGTGAGACATGGAATAAGCTGCCACATGAAT
>JAGOLR010000041.1 GCA_017993955.1 Candidatus Omnitrophota bacterium | reverse complement strand
CGCAGGATGACACGCCGACCGCTGAGGCTATGATGAATATAGCTATGGCCTTTAAGAATAACTCCATTACAATAACCCGTCCTTCACATAAAAATAGTTTAGCGACGGTCATTCCGAACTGAGAAGCGCTCCCGCGACCCCGCCGACTACCGTAAGGAAATCTGTCGTCGTCCTGAATCTTGGGTCTTTCAGGGTCCCGGTTATTTCTATAGCCGTACCGCGCTGTACCGCCATAGCTATATTACGCTGGGTGCCGGGCCACATGGCCTCTTCATTTATTTCCGGACGCAAAATTCCATCTATGGTCTTGTCAAATCCTATTATGCCTGCGCCCGAAAGGCGCATAAGCTCGCCTTTAAGATCTATGCTGTCGGCGAAAAACACCTGGTCGCGTATCTTGAAATCGCATGATCCTTCCGAAAATACTATGGAAGAGAAATCGCTCGTAAATATCGACCTTCCGATGCCTTTAAAAAGGTTTAATTGCCAAAGACGCCCATCGGTTATGGATATCCGCCCTACGCCGGAAAGGCGGGTTACGTCTTTAAAATACCCGTTGATGCTTGAATATACTTTCAGATCGCCGGATACGTCGGCGTCCTTAAAACCCGTATCTTCCCTCAATAGCTCAAGCATTATATCCTGGGCTTTGACTGAAAATGAATACGGCTGCGCCTTGGCGCGCCAATTTATCTTACCGTTAGAATTGATAAGACCGCCGTAACATTTCGCGTGGAAGGTCTTCACCTCCCCCACCCCGCCTGACTGACTGTAATCGATAGCGGCCTCAGACAGACGCGCTCCGTATAACGCCAGGGATTTGGCTTTAGCCTTCGCGTGAAACGCGCAATCGAAGAACTTTCTGGTATTCCCGGCCATGGTAAATTCCGCCTTCAGACGGCCGGAGGGCTTCATCTTACGTATGCCCGGATAATCGCCAAGGGCGCGACGCAGATCTTTCAGATCCAAATTCAATGAACCTTTAACATCGGCCATGACGCCCGCCGGATCTTTTATATCGAGCGAACCTGCCATAGAAAAATAAGAGTCGAGATATTTGCCGGAAAAACGGGTCAATCCTACAGAGCCGCCAGTCAAGTTAAGGGCGACGTCGAAAGAGACTTCATCCCCGAAAGCCTTGAATTCTACGGCCGGAGAAGAAAAGTCCCTGATCGTCCCGGATACGTTAAGAGCCATATCGTGATAAGACAATTTCAGGTCCGACCACTCTAACCCATCCGGCCGGAACCGCACTTCGCCGGATATATGCTCTATGGGATAGAGCCCGCTTCCAAGACGCATGGTAACCTCCTGCAATGAGGCATATCCGTTCATCTTTAGCGGTTTATCCTTCTCCAGCGTTAGACTTAAATTAATACGGCAGTCACCGGCAAGTTCCACCGGGACTTTCATATTACAGGATTCGCAAAAATTCTTCTGCAAGGCCCCGAGCTTGCCTTCGAAATCCGCGTATACATCAAGTATCGGCGAGGAAAAATTTACCAGGTTCACACGAACCTTCCATGGAATACCGAACATGGAAGATCTCACATCGTCGGACCACAGGCGCGTATCATCGAACTTAAATACCCCTTTAGCCCTGTCCACAACGCCCAAACCTTCGATGCCCTCAATACTCATGGAAGATATGTCGGCCTCGCCGCCGTATTTCCATTTCCCGACGGCGGGATCGTAAAATAGGTCTGCCTTAGCTGTGCCCGCGACAGTTGCCCGTACCGTTCCTGCGGCAAATACCACATCTTTGATCCGTGTTTTTACATTCATGGTATTCCCGGAAGGGACGAGATCCAAAACTATCCCTATATCCATAAGACCTCCGGGTAAATTTAATGCCGCGGCTCCTATGTAAGGGGCAAGAGTCGAAGGCGCTATATTTTGCAAATCCAGGCCGGCCTTAAGCCTCTTTTCCCGGATGATGTACTCTCCCTTAACGGCAGCCTGAGAGACCGGCTTACCCTGGAGATAAAAAGATGAGTTATACTCTATCTTGTCCGGGAGACGCAGTTTTATGTCGGCATTGAAATTCGTAAAATTCCGGCGCGAAAAAGGGTCTATCCTGCGGTCTATGAATACTATCGATCCGCGGCGGACGACTATCCGGCGGAGGATGAGCGACAGGTCTTCCGGAGGCGCGTAATTTTTCGGGAAGAAACACTCCAGATTAAAAGTTCCGTCAAGAGAACGCTCCAAAGTTATCTGCGGGCCTTCCACTTTTATAAAAGGCACCACGAGCCGCCTATTCAAAAGCTCCGGGAATACGATATAGGCTGAAATACTCTTGGCCCTGACTAAAACCTGATATTTATCGTATACGACTACCCCGTCCAGCAAAAGGCCTTTGAATATATTGAAACTTACCGATCTTATAAGGATTTTTTTGCCGATTGCCTGTTCGAGCTCTTCTAAAAGGACGGCCTGGAATTTTATCGGGACGACTATGGAAAGTATATGCCCTGCCCCGGCAAGAGCTATGGCTGATAAGGTCAAAAATATAAGTATGTATTTTTTAAGGCGCTTACGCCTCATGGATTGGTTTTTCCGGTTATCCACAAAGTAGGGGAGGTTTAAACCTACCCTACTTTGTGGATAACTCAAAGCTTGCTCGCAACGACGATATACTGCTCCGTTATGTCATCTATCAACGCATTAAACAGTAGCTTATTAAGAATTTTTTTCACCTTTGAAGCGCTTACGATGTGCTCTATTTTATCGACCTTAAGGCCGGCGCGCTCGAACATCGAGTATATGTTTTTCAGTGCAAAAAACCTGATATGCGTCACGTCCATGATGCCGGAATTTTGATAATTCCATTCCTTCTTTTTAAGCATCCTGACAATACGGTAATGCGCGATATTGGGGATACTGGCTATCATGATACCGCCGGTCTTCAACATCTCCTGGTGTTTTTCGAGTATCCGCCACGGATCCATGAGGTGCTCGAGAACATCGCCGTATATTATGCAATCGAAATAATGTTTTTTAAACGGGAGCTCTATCTTCTCTACATCGCCGGTAAAGACTGCGTCTAATACCTCGTGAGCCTTAAGGGCGGCGTCGGGAAATAGTTCAACGCCCACCACTGTAGTGCCCGGGCCGCGAAGCCTCTTGATCTCGGCGCCGGTCTGTCCCGTCCCGCAGCCTATTTCAAGTACGCGTACAGCGCCCGTGGGCACGAACTTTATAAGGTCGTTACGCTTATTCGCGTAATATTTCGCGTCTTTTACGGAGTCCATAGGCCCTCCCTAGCGTATAGCGTTTAGCGGATAGCGCATAAAATAGCTTCTTCGTCATTGCGAGGAGGATGCCTATAGAGAGGCTTCCGACGAAGCAATCTATGCAATATAAGAGATTGCTTCATCAGCCTATACGATATATAGGCGGGCTTCCTCGCAATGACGATTTTTCCTAAACGCTATACGTTCTACGCTATGACTCTCTCCAGAGTCTCTTATACATGTAATATGACTTACGCAAATCTCGCAGAAGCGGGCTGTACCGGCCGTCGCCCTGGCCTGCTATACCGAGAAACTCTTCCTGGCTCCAACCATCAGGGAACGCCATATCTACCGTCGGAGATCGATTCTGACGGTCGTAAGGGTCATTGGGCGCCTTCCACCATTCGTCGAGCCATTCAAATATGACGCCGCCGATGGAATTGCCTGCGCCGGGTTCTCCGGCCGTGTTATACATTATATCCTCCCAGGCATTTTTGTGATAAGACTCCTGGGCGTCTTCGTCTATGCCCCTACTCGTCCAGTAAGCGTCGCATCCGTATTCGGTGATTAGAACGGGTCTGTCGAATGTATTTTTGGCGCGTATCCAGAGCGAGCCGAAACCCTGCGCCCCTGGGTAGGCATTTGCTCCTATAAAGTCGAGCGCCGGGGCATATTTGGCATAGTAATCGGCTGACCAAAGTTCGAGATTCCCTACGCCTACGGGATGGTTCGGGTCCAATTTATGCATCTCCTCGGCGACCTCATTCAGGAACTCTGCGTATTCCTTGGGCTGTATAGACGCCTTTGTCCTGGTCGCATTGACGCCGGTATAGTCAGCGGGCATATTGTTCTCATTACCAAGGACATAGCATAATAGCCAATCCTCGTCCTTACATTCCATGACGGTATTGAGCGCCGCCTCTTTCATGAGGCTCCTTTGGTCCGGATGCGTATAGTCGGTGCCTTCGTTCCAGCTCGCCATCGAGTGGACCGTATAAGCGCCGAAAGGATCACAGATAAGGACGCGGATGCCGTATTTTTTATACAGGTCTCTCAGGAGCTCTTTATTTATCTCGAGAGTATTCATAATGCGGATGGTATTACACCCCATATCCCTCAGAAGTTCAAAATCTCCCACCGCAGGTTCATCAGGATCGCGATCATCATTTTTATTCTTATCCACCCAGGATTCGTAGGCGGCGTCGTTCAGGCCATTACGGTTACCGTCATGGCTCATCCAGTTAAAAGCGTAGTGCGATCCTATCTTCGTAGGCGCATAGTATATCCCACGCACTATAAAGGGCTTGCCTTCAACTTCAAGCCCCCACTGGCCGTTAGAATATTTTACGCAGGCGACCTTACCTCCGCGCCTCTCCATCACCTTTAGTTTAGATATGTCGGATCTAGCCTTTTCTCTATCCCGAAGAGTGTATTTTATAAAACGTCCGGGAGTTACGGCAACCTTGTTCTTTTCTGGATCACGGTCTATATATATTTCTGTTTTTATGTCGGCGTCGACGAGTTTGAGTTCCAGCTCTGGATGCATCCTGGTAAGGTTAATTATGGCATCCCAGGCAACCGGCGCGACGAGCCAGGTCCAGAGATGGGATTTATTCCAGCAAAAACTGTCCGGGAAGAATATCATCGCGGCGCGGTAGGCCTTTAGCGCGTGCTCATAAAGCCCGGCGGCCTCGAGAGCTCTGCCGGCAAAGTACATGCCCAAGCCTTTATCCAATTTTGTCTGCGTAGACCAGACGTAGAAGGCGGCCTGCGGGTCGTCCGAACCAACATATGACCATGGATCGCCGGACAACTTTCCTTCCCCCACAAGTCTTTTATATTCGGGGTTAAGTTCCACATCGGTGTTAGGATAGATACCTTCGCCGGACGCCTTAGCAAGCCCCTCGGCGTCTTTTATCTGGTAGGAATAGTCGAACGTGCCTATGTTATTGAAGGTCCCGTACTTTTCGTAATCGACGATTCTTTCGGTGCCGGGGTCTTGTAATTTAAAGCGGGGTTCTGTTTCGGCGTGGGATATGAATGTATAGATGATAATAGATATGATTGCGCATAATATTATTATACGGCGTTTCATAAGGTAATTTTAACCGATGGGCGGCCTTCAAGCAAGGAATTTCATCTAGCAGATCGTCATTGCGAGGCCGCCGCCGAAGGCGGCGAGCCGAAGCAATCTCTGGTATTAAAATTTCGGGTCCTGCCACTACCGAGGCTTTTGTTCTATAGGGGCTTTCGACGGCCTCGAGGCGTATATCAACGCCTTTATAGGACTACCGATCCGGTCGTGTCCCCTCCAGCGCCGTAGAGCCCCTATGTGACAAAAGCCTCGGTAGTGTCACCCGAAATTTTATATTATTGTCGGCACCAGGCCCTCGGGGGCCCCTTCAATGCAAGGCAAAAATTTTCCTCTCGAATCCTGGATGGTCACCTTCCTGGGCAGCCTGGAGCGACTGTTATAAAATTTTGATACCTATAGGCGATTTAGACCGGCCAAGGAAACTGTTTATCGATATGCTTATAGACAGGTTCGTTGGCCGATCAAAATTTTATCACAGTGAATTTCCATGCCTAATGGAAATTCACGACAAGCGGAAGGCGGACCGGGAAGGTGACCGATAAAGCATGGAAGTAAAAAGATGGGGGCGGGTACCTTGGAAAGCGCGAGTGAAAAGGCACCCGCCCCCTATTAAGCCGCGTTAGGCGGCGGTATAGACTTTTTCTAGGGCATCAAAATACTCTGTTATCTCAGACCATCTCTTGGGCTCCAGTTTCGGCAATTCCCATACGCTCAGCTTCCCCGAATAAGAAAGTAGCGCCAGCTTGGGATCGGAAGCGGCCAGAAGCCCGTCTATAAAAGGACGAAGATTTTTCAGTTCGCTATCGATATTTTCCTGATTTACTTCGAGGCCCTTGTTTATAAGTATGATACGGGCGAGGCTTTCAGCGTCAAGATCGTCGAAGGCCGGGACCTGACCGCCGGCGCGCCCCTTCTGTATCCTGGCCAGGATGTCGTGCATTTTGATGCCATAAAGGAGGAATCCCAGAGGAGCCACACTGCATATGCTGTTTTCCTCAATCTTTATATCCTGGACAAAGACCTGCTTTTTAAGAGCTTCGTACCTCGTAGCTTCCTTTTTGGCGACAGACGATTCTACGAAGGCGAAGGTATCGCCTTTCAGATTAGGCAGCATATCTACCGCTGCTTTAATGTTATCTACGTAAAATACCCTGGCATTCCTACCACGAACAAGCCTTCTTTCGATCTTTCCTCGTATGTCGGTCTCCTGCGCCGAGATGGTATTGATACCTGTCGAGTCATCTTGTTTTAATTTTGCCAGCCTCGACTCGTCATCTTTAACTACTATCACATTTATCAAGGCCCCATTCAGTTCGCGTATGGCAGAGCGTTCGCGCATAAGTAATGCGGTATATTTTATCATCTGCGTTTCATCCGGCAATCCAAAGGATTGCGGTTTTACAGAGGCCTCTGTCCATTCTATGTTTATTGGCTCACCTACTTTTAGCCCGCGCCTATCAATATGCGTAATCATCATCCCCATAGAATTTACCGATACATTAGCACCCATAAGATCTATCACGGCAACATCCGGCCCTATTTCTGAACCTTTACGCGTCGTAATAGAAATAATCTTAGCTGATCCTTTTAATTCGTCATTCAGATCCTCACGAGATGGCATAATTGTTCCAGACATAGGAGATGGATCATAAAGAATGGATAACTCAATATCCCGGATGCCTTGCTTTTGCATTCGATTAGCGATATCAATCACTAAATGATGGCTTGCATCAACTTTTGCACCTGAGCGCTGCAGTATGTGAACAAGACCTAGGACTCTTTGGCCCTTGGAATTAATGCCACTTAAGCCTAAAGCGGTACAGGATTGCACCCTTGAAGTAACAAGACTAACCTTACCTGGACCATCGGTTGCTATTATAGCGCCGCTACCTTGTCCCACTACTATAACAGACTCTCCTTGCGTATTAGCAGGACCGATATCGATGTTTTCAAAAGAATCGACAATATTATCCTCATCTATCTTGAAGAACATGCTAGCAGGCCCATCTACAAACCCCGGCAAGGCAGGAATGATTTCGGGGGTAGGCTGCATTGCCTTTGAAGATGGAATGCGCTTACCCGCAAGTGGTATATAAATTTTAAATGTAGCACCCTCTCCCGGACGGTTTTCTATCTTGATCCTGCCGCCCGAATCCTGTACCGCATACCATACCTCGGTCATGCCAAGACCGGTGCCTTTTGTCATATCACCCTCGCGGGACGTTACATTTATATCAAATATCTTCTGGCGACCCGTCAATGGGTTAGTCTCCAGGAGTTCCGGATTCCGTATCCCGCCTCCGTTATCACTGATCTCTATTACCGCGCACTGCCTACCAAGCACATCGTCAAATCTTTCCGTGCCGGTTATATCTATATGCGGCGGATTACGAGAATCGTTTTTATGTTTTTCGTACGAAAAATCTGAAGAGTTCTGGACAATATTATAGAGCGCGCTTGCCAGGGTTACCTTGTTGCCTCGAATCTTTACAGATGCCGGTGGAACATTTACCGAAATACCGGACTTAAAACGCTGCGACCCGATAAGGCCTATCATATCTTCTATAGATATCATGCCCCGTCCGGCACGACCGGCTGCATAATCTATTCTGCTTTCAATAATATCGGCGGCATCCCTGGATGCCTTGATGGAGTTCCTTAAATGCATAAGATTTTCCCGCGCGATTCTATCTCGCTTCTTCCCGAGTTGGGTTTCATAGCGTCCTTTTAATTCCACGAGGCTGGAGCGCAATCTCTCGATCATATCTTTCAATACCGCAAGCCTGGTTTGATAATCAGGAATATCGACAACATCGAGAGTGCCGCCTTTCGAGGCCATACTCAGATCATCAAGAAGAGAGTTGAGCCTTGCGATGTAATATTCGTTAAGAGGGCTCTTCTCTTCCGCGGGCCTCTCCCTCTGAATACGTAAGTTCTGCAGCATGGCATTTTCGCTATCGGACAGATTCCCGGATTCCTCATCCCGCAGGCGGTTCATCAGGCCAACAACATCCTCGCCAATCGGTATTCCGTTTCCGCCTTCCATATTATCGCGCTCGAGCGTTATCTCCGCTAAAGGCAGGAAAACTCTGTTAAAAACTGCTATCATATTAAGCATCTCTCCATGCTCGAGGCTCCTTACCGCAACGCCTATACGTTCGATCTGTTCTGTTTCTTCTTTTGATAACTGTGTTGCGGGTACTGGCTCTGTGATTCCGCCTTCACCGGCGATACCCGGCAATACAGAAGCCAATAATACTATTTTTGAAATAGCCACATCGGCTTCGGATAGTTTCATTTCAAGTTTAAGATTTATCCCGGCTATCTTCCCCTTATCACCCTGGGAGGTATCTATCCATACAACATTCTGATAAAGATGCGTTGCCTCTTCTTCAATCCCTATTCCTACATAGCTTCCTTTGATATCTATGGTTGTGTAATAAAGCCTGTCAAACGGTATATCTATACCATATTCTGTTCGCAGCTCTTCCCTGTCTCTTACGAGGACCTCAAACGCATCGCTTACCATTCTCTGGGCCCTTATCTGGTCGGTATTTTTCGGTTCGAACCTTTCTATAGACCAAGCGGACGCCTTGTAGGCTTCTGCCTCGTCCGCAAGCGGACTTATCTCTTTATCTTTTCTATAATTACGTATATGCACGGCTTCGTGAGGTACCTTTGAGCCTAGCCATTTCAGGCGCTCAGTCGGATCTCGCGGCAGGTTCTTTAACGGAACGATTATGAATCCCAGGTCGGTTATAGCCGCGGCAAAACTGTCATCGCTAAACCCGTCGAGGAACAGTATCGGATAGGCCTCGCCCTTGGCAAGACCTAAGGCCTGGTAGATCTCCGCGTGAACTTTTCTTGCGAGGTCTTTATATACGCTGGTATTAGAAAGCTTTACGGATTTATTAATAATATCCGCTGTAACATTTATCCCGTGGCGGGCGAGAAATTCGATAATTCCCGGTAGCGATTTTTTAGGCACCGATATGTCCGGAACGGCTATATCTGCTACTACAGGGGCCTTCTCTGTGATAGACGGTTTTAATACCGGCTCCCGTGCTGGTTTCTCAGCGCCGGCCTTAAACGCCGCCCCCGCACCTATGGCTCCGATCACCATACCTTTCAGGAAATCCCGCCTGGTAAGATCTTTTGAGGGTGGCAGCATAACTAGAGGCGTCACTGCCATAAGTTTCGCGTGATCTACTTTCTTGAAGCCCTGCCTATCCGTCCCCACTTCTTCCGTTATACGCGCTTGGTATGTACCGTCCTTTAAACGCACCGGAACGGACGACATATCCATAAACCCGTCCCGATAGCGCAGTAATTTGTATTGGCGCACATCGGATGGCGCGATTCCGGCGTTACCAAGAAATTCCAGGACATTATTTAGTATTCCCCCGGACATGCCTTTTAAACCACCGGCAAGTAGCGCTCTCTTATGCCCCCACCCGGCCAATCTATCCATGATTTCGCTGTTATTTTTCTCGTCCAATAAAGTGTTAGCGTCTATATGCGCGACGAACTGTTCGCCAGTATCGGCATTTACGATAGATATTAATATGCAAGGCCCTACGTCTATAGTCTCTACGCGTCCCTTATGGAATATCGCCTGACGTTGTGTGATAAGCGCAACATCAGCATCCCCTAAAGCTTCGCCTTGCGGCTGGACATAATGGGGGGCATTTATCGCGTCCCTCTCGCCTTCCGACAATTTGTCCACGACCTTCCTCAATTTCTCCTCTGAACCTATAGCGCTTATCATATCTTCTCTTGTCTGGGCATGCATGATTTTATAAAGAACATCGGCTTTCATTTCTGCCCCTGCCCCTTTCAACGCCGCTTCAAGCCTTGATAAATCGGCATTAGCAATAACCTCCAGCTCCCATCGCTCATCGGGCATTTGCGCCGGCTTACCGGCTTCAAGAGGCGTTATTTCCCGTATACGCTCGACTATCTCGGAAGATCTGGCGGAAATCTTTGATGCTACTATGTCACCGCGAGTTTGCCGGCTAAGGCTGGAATATGCGCCGCTTAATCTTCCCGATTTCTCATCTACAACATCGCTTACGTTGAGATAAAGGTCCAGTGCGGAATCGCTATTCAGCGCAAACCAGCCCAGAAGATCAAAGAGCTCCATCTCCTGTACTAGAAATCCATTCTTTAACAATTCCGATTTATTCGAATAAGTATCTGAAAATGTCTCATATACGTCCATGATATTTGTGGAATTACCTTTGGCTATATCTCGGGGACTTAACCTTATATTATCCGGAACGTTAACCTCTCCGCCCCCGTAAAAACTGGATATTTTTTTGGGTATGACTGGGTCATATAATTCGAAATCGGCTTGATAAGCGCCGACGGTCCCCCAGAATGTAAAACTCCTGACCCCCTGTCCATGCAATTCATCCGCGATAAAACTACAACCGTCTGAGAGAGCGACGTCTATGTAAACTACGGCCACTCTTTTGCCGTCTTTATCGAGAAAGGCATACTCGGGACGTGACAGGCTTTCGTTTATGACCCAACCGTCCCGGCTTAATTTATTTAACAATGTGAAAGGAGCGCCTACTATTACTTTTTTAACGGGGTCATAAACACCCGATAGCGAGCCGAGACTGAAAATAGCGTGATTAACGGATGTAAACTGCCCTTCGAATTGCTTTTTATAAAAATCCATAAGATCAAAAGATGGATCGCGCTTCACCGTCACCTTGTCGCCGGGATACCCCAGACTCTTTATGATGCTCATATATTGATAAAGGTCGCGGTTTGTCTTTATGCCGGTAAATACGTAGCGCACCCTGCCATCTTTTTCAATACGGTATAGGTTAGGTAGAAGGCTGCTTTCGCGGAATACGTGAGATATCGATGGGAATGGGAATTTCTTTGCGCTCCAGCCGTCCTGCACCAGCGCATCAATGGGTAAGTTTTCTCCTATGTTAAACTCGACCGTTTCAGGCAACCCGGATTTTACATCGGAGTAAAAATTCATGTCTTTAGCCATAAATCTTATTTTTAGGTAATTATCCCGAGAAACGACATTAAGTCGATTCCAGAATGCCTGCAGATTGGATTGATCCAGATTCCTTACGTCTATAATTGGACTCTTTGCGCCTGAAACCAATCTATCGTGCGCAAATTTTGCAATCTTATTTATCTTAACAACCAAAGGCGGCGCGCGAGGTTGATTAATATTCTTTACAATATCCCTTTCGGGCTGAGTGAGGCCTTTTAAAACTGCGAGGCGCTCCTGTATCTCATGGTGCAGATGCTCTGCGAGAAGTTCTGGATTATCGAGATGTTTTGAATCGAAATAGAATTGCGGACGAGCCAGGCCGTAATGTGAGCCGTAGCAGCTGGGATCGGGTGATACTTTATCATCAAGGCCGTTGATAAATAGTATAGTGGCGCTTGTTTGGCCAAGGAGCGACAGGCTCTCCTTTAATGCGGATATGTCCTCACCCTTCAATAGAGCTATGGCCTTATCCAAACTCTGCCATTTGTCGGTGTCTAGTTCTATCCCGGATTTAGAAGTATTGTCATCCATGCGGAGCGGAACGTTTGCGGTCCAATTCATCCCGGTAAATACAGCGGCACTGAATGAGCCTTTATTTATAGCGTCCTGGATGAATGGGCTATAGACTTCGTTATCGAAGCCTGAGACTCCGCGGGAGCCGGTAGTAGGTTCTAGCGATTTATATTCCTCCCCATGCTCGATGAATTCTCTTCCGTTATAAACGTTGTCCCGGAAGATACTATACGCCGTAAGCCACGCCTTCCTGACTTCTGGATCCTTCATGCTGTTAATATGTTCTCTCAGCCTGTTTCCCTGGGCGAAATATATCATGTTGAGCTCTGCTACGAATTCATTTAAGAAAGCCTGGTATTCGATCCTCGCTTTTTCTCCTCCGAAAAATTCCGAGCCTAAAAACGCCCTGTGTTTGGCTAATACCATATGGGCTTTTTTAATGGCATCGTATCCTTCGAAATACCCGGCTTCGAGGCCGTCGTGTATGACATGGCCGAATTCGTGTAAAAATACCGCCAGATATACGCTCCTGGGCATCGAGGATAGGGAGGCGTACATATTTATCACGCCATTCTCAAATGAACTGCCCCTGCCCGCGCCCACCCGCGGGCTCTGTATCCACAGACCGTAGAGATACGGGTTATCGAGCAGGCCGACGGGCATGCTATTTAATATGGCCTCCAGTTCTCCGGCGAGACCGCCCATTTTCGCAAGGTCTTTTACGACTTCCTCTCTTACCCTGTCTCTACCGAAACCGCTGTAAAGGCTCTTTCCATGAACCCCCAGGATATCAAAGACGCTCCTTGCCTGTCTTTCCGATGTCGCGCTGGCCCATTCTCCCTCAAAAGTTTCGACTTTCTGCCAGGCCAGATATACGGCATATTCTGCGGGGGTAGCATCACCGATACCCCCCATCATGGTCTCTCCGAAACTATTATACGTTCTGTAGTAAGTCCCTCTCCGGACCCTGTTCTTCTCTATGATAACCCCGGTCCTAAATTCTTTAACAAGCGATGCCAGCTCGTCATCGGTAAGTTCGGCATTGGCAGAAGGTTCTATAGTGTTTATCGCAAGCCTCATATCCTGCACAACCCTACCTATATCAGCTATAGTCTTTATACCTGATATAGCATCGCTCACCATAAAAGGTTCGCTGGAAAACGGCGGCTCTTCCCGCAAGCCTATGCCCTTATCGAACTCGATACTGCGCGATACGATCTGGCTTGTAAAATCTGAGGTATATTTTTCGGACGCTTCGAAAACTTCCAGATATGTCTTGTTAATAGAACCCAGATCCCTTATAACTATATTGCGGCCTTCTGCGCTTACAGCGGCATGCCGCCTGGATATCTGTCTATCGGGAAGCACCAACCCTCCGGTATCAGTGGCCCTGCCGATGGTAATGGGATCCCCGGATAATTTGTAATATTTGGAAGGATCCTTATCGTTGAAAAGAAAATATTCGTCTTCTCCGCCTATCCTCAAGCCGCTTATGTCGCGTAATTGCGCAGGTATGTCACCGAATCTGTAAACCACCAGGACAGTGTCCCTGCCTAACATAATTTTTATAGGGCCTCTGTATATC
>JAGOLR010000121.1 GCA_017993955.1 Candidatus Omnitrophota bacterium | reverse complement strand
GCTTATAGATATACACCTTGGTCTTCTCGTAGTCGGTGAAAGTCCTCCCGCTTTCGGCATCTATTACGGCTATTCCGCTGTAGACCCATCGGGGTTTGGACGATAATAGCTTAAGAGTCCTGGCGGCATCTTTAAGATTTCGCGGCTTTCCTATGATTTTTTTACCCACGAGCACAACAGTATCGGCGCCTATGACTATCCCGGACTTGAAACGGCCTGCTACGTCACTGGCTTTCTTTAAGGCATTCGATATTACAAGGTCCTTACATGTGGTCAGTATTTTATTAGATTCCTTAGCCGACGAGGAGCAAGTGACGAATTTCAAGCCCACCTGCTTCAACAGCCTCCGGCGCGGCTTCGAGCGGGAAGCAAGTATTATCCGTTTCCTGGCGGGGTTACGCATCTTGGGAAGACTCCTCCCCGGCCAAGTATCCGGTGGAAAAGGCCTGCTGCAGGTTGTAGCCACCGCTCGACGCAGCTCCTTCCAGTATCTCACCGGCGAAATATAGCCCCGGAACGATGCGTGACTGCATAGTGCGGGGGTCCACCTCTTTTAAAGAGACGCCGCCCGCGGTCACCATAGCCTCCTCAAGCGCAAGGGTCCCGCTCAAGGTCAGCGGAAGAGCCTTGAGATTTTCCTTCATCGACCGCCTCTCCGCGGTTGTCATCTGGCTAACCCTCTTATTCTCCGGTAGCTCAGCCAGACGCATGAACACAGGACACAACGCGATAGGCATATAGGTCTTCAAAAAGTTTTTAATATCTTTACCGCCATAAGATATGATGTCGGATAATATCCTATCTTCCAACTCCTTATCCTCGATCCCAGGCTTGAGGTCTATGTTCATAACAACCTCTTTTTCATCCTCTATCATCTCGGCGATTTCGGAGCTCAAGTCAAGTACAATAGGACCGGAAACCCCGAAATGCGTAAAAAGCATCTCGCCTATTTCGGATATGATGCATCGCTTCCCCGATCTGAAAGACAGCCTTATGTTCTTTAAAGTAAGACCCTGCAGCTCTTTCACCCACGTATCCTTTGCTTTTAACGGCACGAGGCCCGGCATAAGAGGAGAGACATGGTGGCCCATAGCCTTGGCGAGCCTAAAGCCGTCTCCGCTCGAACCGGTAGCTTTATATGATGCGCCTCCGGTGCAAAGTATCAGTTTTCTCGATTGGACATCAACCCCTCCCTCTGAGGTAATCCTGAAAAAACCTTCTTTGTAGTTTATGCCGGTTATGCGCGTATTGTAGCGCACCTCAACCCCTGCCTCAGAGAGGTATTCCCTTAATACCCTCACCACGCTTTTTGCGTCACCTTCGTCAGGGAATACCCGGTTCTGTCTCTCGGTCTTGAGAGCAAGACCCTTCTTTTTAAAGAACTCAATAAGGTCCTCATTAAAGAACCTGTTAAATGCCGATCTTAAGAACATCCCTTTCTTACCGAATTTAGCTAAAAAATCTTCCATCGTAGCCATGTTCGTTATATTGCATCTGCCCTTGCCCGTTATCAATATCTTCTTACCTATGGAGTCATTGCGTTCTAAGAGAATAACAGCCTTACCATTTGAGGCTGCGCGTATGGCAGCCATGCTCCCTGCCGCACCTCCCCCGATCACCGCTACGTCATATACTGCCATAAGCTCCACACAAGATATCTTTTTAAAATTTTGGTTTAACCATTGTACCGGGCCCGCCAGTCAAGGCCCGCTCTTCACGACCCAATAATCCCGCTATATACCCGGACGCCCAAGCCCATGCCAGATTGTAACCGCCCCTTTCTCCGTCTACATCAAGTACCTCCCCGGAAAGATAGAGCCCTCGGGATAAGCGTGACTCCAGCGTTCGGCCGTCCACTTCTCTTACATCTACGCCACCGGCCGTAAAATCCGCCTCATTCCAACCTCGGGTAGCGTCTATGCGGAAACGAGCTTGTTTAATAAACGAAGAGGTCTTCTCGACATTCTTAATGTCCAGTATCTTCTTCAACGCTGGACCGAATTTGTTAGGCAATATACCGACCAACATATCATCTTGAGACCTCTTATTCTTAACCCTAGATGAAAGTTCTTGCTTCAGTTCCTCGATACCTATGAAGGGAGCCATGTCCAATGTGACATCGGCATCTTTCTTTGCCGATCTGTTAATGGCTATAGATATTGGCCTGCTTACGTCTATGATTGCTGTACCCGACAGGCCGTATTTCGTGAAAAGCACTTCGCCTTCTGACTCAGCTACCACTTCATCCCCGACAATCGCCCTGGCCGCACCTTTTATTTTCTGACCTTGAAGCATATGACACAGAGGGCTCTTGGTAACAAGCGGCACGCATGACGGAACCGGTTCTATCACGGAATGATTAAAACGGCGGGCAAGCTGAAAACCGCTCCCATCCGAGCCGAGAGCTGGATACGATCTGCCTCCGCAGGCTAGTATAATATATTCCGATTCCACCCTCTTGCCCGATTTCGAGATAAGGATGTATTTCCCGGGAGAATGGTCGATATGGGCAACGTCAAAACCGAGTTCAACAGGTATGGCAAGCCTTGACAGTTCTATCTCGAGGGCCCGAAGCACGGTCGCGGACTGATTTGTTGCCGGAAATACCCTCCCGCCCTCAGAATATAGCTCTACGCCGATTTCGGAAAAAAAATTTTTTACAGCCGTTTTCCCGAACCTTGAAAATACCGTTTCTACAAGATCTCTGGAACGAGAATTATAGTGGGATGGGGCCAGGTCTTCGTTGGAGAGATTGCAACGGCCGTTACCGGATGCGAGGATCTTCTTCCCGAGGCTGGGCATCTTCTCGCATATTAGAACCTTATCACCCATGCGACCGGCGCTTATGCCGGCTGCGATACCCGATGCTCCACCACCTACGATAACAACCTTGAAGCGATGTATCATTAAAAACCTTTTCTAAAACGCTTTTATGCCCTTCCGAGGTATTGGCCGTTCCTGGTGTCGATCTTGATGATCT
>JAGOLR010000040.1 GCA_017993955.1 Candidatus Omnitrophota bacterium | reverse complement strand
CCAACGAAGGTTATGATGCCGAAAAGGATACATATACCGATATGTTCCAGGCAGGCGTCATAGACCCCAAGAAGGTAACTCGTTCGGCTCTTTTGAACGCCGCGAGCATATCTTCTCTCATGATAACCACGGAGACTATCGTTACCGATATACCCGAAGAGCCTAAGGGCGGTCCGGCCGGAATGCCGGGCGGCATGCCCCCAGGCGGCATGGGGGGGATGTATTAAAAAGTAACCAGTAACTAGTAACTGGTAACTAGTAAAAAAGAAAAGGCTCCGAGTCAATATCGGAGCCTTTTCTTTTATAATTGACAAGACAATATAAAATGTATATCATTGTATCCTAATAGTTTAGTTTATGATCTTTCAGCACTTTTTCTAAATTACCAGTTACGAGTTACGAAAATAGGAGATAAAATGGCACAATTTTATATCGGCGTTGAGAGGATGGCAAGGAGGTGTTACGGATTTGATGAGATCGCGCTTGTCCCGGTAAGGATCACTATTAATCCGGAAGAGGTGGACACCACATTTAAAATAGGCGGGAAGTCCGTAAGGGTGCCTATCCTCGCTGCCGCAATGGATGGCGTAGTCGACGTTAAATTCGCGATCGCTATGGGCAAACTGGGAGGCATCGCGGTCCTGAATCTTGAAGGGGTTCAGACTAGATACGAGAATCCAGACGAAGTTCTCGACAAGATCGCGAGCGCTTCTCCCGAAGAAGCCACCCGCCTGGTGCAGGCGATATACGTTGAGCCTATAAAGGAAAAACTTATATCGAAGAGGATAGAGGAGATCAAAAAGGCCAAGGTTCCGGCCGTAGTCAGCTCCATCCCTCAGAGGGCGGAGAGGTTCGGTAAGATCGCCCAGGACGCCGGAGCGGATTCATTCATAGTCCAATCCACCGTGACTACTGTAAAGCATATGTCTAAGGCCTATAAGGTCTTAGATTTTCATAAATTTTGTAAGTCGATGAAGATACCCGTCATTATAGGCAACTGCGTAACATATGAGGTCGCTTACGAGTTGATGGATACCGGATGCTCCGGCCTCCTTGTGGGGATAGGCCCAGGCGCGGCTTGCACTACCAGGGGCGTGCTCGGGATAGGGGTGCCTCAGGTAACAGCCACGATAGATTGCGCTGCCGCCCGCGACCATTATTTTAAGAAGAAAAAGAGATACGTACCCATAATTACAGACGGCGGTATGTCTACGGGCGGCGATATTTGCAAAGCCTTTGCCTGCGGCGCAGATGCCGTTATGGTCGGGTCTGCCTTTGCCCGTTCCAAAGAGGCGCCCGGCAGGGGATGTCATTGGGGAATGGCAACGCCGCATTCCAACCTCCCTCGCGGCACCCGCATAAGGGTAGGGGTGACCGGCAGTCTCGAAGAGATACTTTACGGCCCGGCAAAAGTGGACGACGGTTCCCAGAACCTTATGGGCGCTTTGCAGACATCTATGGGTAATGTAGGGGCGAGGAATGTCAAAGAGATGCATAAAACAGAGATCATCATAGCTCCGTCCATCCAGACCGAGGGTAAGGTGTTCCAGGTCGCGCAGCGCGTAGGGATGGGAAAGTAAACTAAAAGCGTAAAGCGCAAAAGTGTAAAGTTAAAGCTAAAACGTAAAGCTTTACGTCTTAACTTTTGGTTTTACATTTTAAGTTTTACACTTTACACTTATCATATGACACATTCCGACTTTGTCCACCTCCACCTCCACACGCAATACAGCCTTCTTGACGGCGCATGCCTATTGGAGCCGCTTATAGAAAAAGTAAAGCACTATAAGATGCCCGCGTGCGCGATCACCGACCATGGCAATATGTTCGGCGCAATAGAGTTTTACGATCTGTGCATGAAGAACGGCGTCAAGCCTATTATCGGAAGTGAAGTATACATAGCCCCCGATTCACGCTTTGAAAAGTCCATCCACGGAATACACGAAGCCTCCTTCCATCTTATACTATTGGCAAAAGACGAGACCGGTTACAAGAATCTCATGAAACTGGTCTCGGCAGGATTCCTCGAGGGTTTCTACTATCGTCCGCGTATAGATAAAGAGATATTGGCCAAGTATAAAGACGGCCTTGTATGTTCCTCGGCGTGTCTAAAGGGAGAGATACCGCACCTTATCTATACCGGTCAGGCAGACCAGGCGAGGAAGGTGATGGGATGGTACAAGGACCTTTTCGGCAAGGATTTTTACCTTGAGGTACAGGATAATCTTATCCCCGAGCAGGACAAGGTGAATGAGGAGATAATAAAACTTTCCAATGAGATGGGTATAAGCCTTATCGCTACCAATGACGTCCATTATCTGGATAAGGATCACGCCCGCGCCCATGAAGCCCTACTTTGTATACAAACCCAGACCACCATGGACGATCCGAACAGGATGCGTCTCCAGACGGACGAATTCTATCTTAAATCGAAAGAGGAGATGTCCAGGACTATAGGTTCGATAGCCCCCCAGGCGATCAAAAATACTCTCGAAGTTGCGGAGAAATGTAATCTCGAGCTGGATTTTAAACGCGCCCTCCTGCCGAATTATAAGCTGCCGGAAGGGAAAACCAAAGAGGGCTATTTGCGCGAGCTCGTTTATGGCGGCATAAATAAAAGATACCCCAGCGATGACAAAGTGGTGCTCGAACGCGTCGAATATGAATTAAAGGTTATCGAAAAGCTTGGGTACATAAACTATTTTCTTATAGCGTGGGATTTCGTACACTACGCGAAAGAGAGAGGTATCCCGGTGGGGCCGGGGCGCGGCAGCGCGGCCGGTTCTGTGGTAAGCTACGCGCTTGGAATAACAAACATCGACCCTCTTAGATACGACCTTCTCTTTGAGAGGTTCCTTAACCCCGACCGTGTCAGTATGCCAGACGTGGATATAGATTTCTGCTATGAGCGCAGGCAGGAAGTAATAGACTATGTAGTGAAAAAATATTCTAAAGATAATGTCGCTCAGATAATAACATTCGGCCAGATGAAGGCCAAGGCTGTCATAAGGGATGTGGGGCGATCGCTCGGGATGGCATACGCGGATGTTGATAAGATAGCCAAACTCGTGCCCAGCGACCTGGATATTACGCTGGCGGTCGCGCTCCAGAAGGAACCCGAGTTAAGGTCTCTTTATAAGACGGACCCTAAGATAACTCAGCTAATAGACACGTCTCTCGTCCTGGAAGGCTTATCCAGGCACGCTTCGACACACGCGGCGGGGATAGCGATAAGCGAGGACCCTCTCGTGAATCATGTCCCTCTTTTTAAGATGCCCGACGGCCAGATAACCACCGGTTATCCAATGAATTCGCTCGCCAAGATAGGTCTTCTAAAGATGGACCTTCTGGGCTTAAGGACACTTACCGTTATAAGCGAAGCTCTGAAGATAATAAAGCGGACCCGGGACATCGATGTCGATATGGACGCCCTGTCGCTCGACGATAAAAAGACATACAAGTTGTTATGCAATGCGGAATCTATGGGGGTGTTCCAACTGGAAAGTTCCGGGATGAGGGACCTTCTGAAGAAGCTTAAGCCGGAGCGTTTCGAGGATATAATAGCGCTCTTGGCGCTTTTCAGGCCGGGGCCCATAGGTTCGGGTATGCTTGACGACTTCATGAAGCGCAAACACGCCGAGACCAAGATACGCTATGACCATAAACTGCTCGAGCCCATACTGAAAGAGACTTACGGGGTCATACTTTACCAGGAACAGGCTATGCGCATCGCGTCTAACCTCGCAGGGTTTTCGCTGGCTCAGGCCGACAACCTGCGCAAAGCCATGTCTAAGAAGACGCCGGAGGTTATGGCCGAGATGCGGGAGCAGTTCGTGAACGGCTGCGTGAAGAACGACATCGACAAGAAGACGGCCAATAAGATATTCGACCAGATAGAGTATTTCGCAGGTTATGGTTTTAATAAATCGCATAGCGCCGCTTATGCCATGGTTAGCTACAGGACCGCTTATCTAAAGGCGAACTATCCTGTGGAATTCATGACTGCGCTTCTGACCTCGGAAAAAGACAATCTGGATAAGATCGCTTTATATATAAACGAGGCGGTCAGGATGGGGATAAAGATACTTCCTCCCGACATAAACGAAAGCTACGCGAATTTTACCGTGGTGGGGAACTCCATCAGGTTCGGACTCGTCGCAGTCAAGAACGTAGGCGAAGGGGCCATAGATTCCATAATCAATATGCGCAAGAAGTTCGGGGCATTCAAGTCCGTGTACGATTTTACCGAGAAGGTAGACTCAAGGCTATGCAACCGCAAGGTTATAGAAAGTCTTATAAAATGCGGGGCCATGGATTCTTTCGGATTATTCCGGTCGCAGCTTTTTGCCATGATAGATAAGGCCCTGGAGGTTGCGGGGGGAGTCCAAAAAGACCGCATGAACGGGCAATTGTCCTTCTTTGACAAATTTGAGGATCAGGATAATTTTAAGAAGACATTCCAGGGGATACCCAATATACAGGAGTGGCCGGAGAATCAGCTGCTTACTTATGAAAAAGAGATGCTCGGATTTTATATAACGAAACATCCTCTGGCGCGGTTCGAAAAGGTCCTGGCCTCATACTCTACCTGTTCGACAGGTAGCTTGCGAAGCCGCGCCGATGGAGAGGAGGTCCTCATAGGCGGGATGCTCTCAAAGATAAAGTTTACCGTTACCCGTAAAACCAATGAGAAGATGGCTATAGTCACCCTCGAAGACCTGCAGTCCACTGTCGAGGTGCTCGTATTTCCTACGACGTTTGCCAAGGCCGCTCCGTTGATAAAACAAGACGCGATAGTTTTCGTCAAGGGGCGCCTGAGCTTGAGAGAAGAAGACCCTAAGATAGTGGCCAATGAAGTCGTCACCATGGATTCTGTGCGCGCCAAATATACAAAAAGCATTCTGATAGATCTGGTCACCGCGGGCCTCGAGACTGCGTCTCTGGAAAAGCTGAAAAGAATATTGTCAAGGTACCCCGGGCAAGCTCCCGTATATCTTGGATTCTCCAAGCCTGACGGTAAACGCACCATAGTGGCTGTGGCCAAGGATCTTGCGGTCGAGCCACATGATGGGCTGGTCCGCGACATAGAGAAGATCTTCGGACAGGATGTCGTTGCTTTTAAAACTTAGCTTGAATATAAATACGCCGTTTATTCAATGTTAATCTTGACTTGCGATTAACGGAATGTTAATATAACTCATTGAAATATAGTATGTTATGATAGATAAGAAGACAGAGGCCGCCATAAAATCGGTAAAAAGTTTTTTGGAGGTCTGGACCCAGTTACACTCGATGTATGGGCAGATCCTGTCCAGGGATATCATAACCAAAGACGATGAGGACAAGTTCCTATCGTCCAAAGACATGGTAGCTAAGAAATATTCAGACCTCGGGTCAGGCCTGGATTTTAAGTACTCTCCCCACGGTCGTTTTACAGATCCTGTGAGCGATATACTAGCCATAGACGGTATACGGTTCGCGTCCGAGAAGAGCCTTAAAAAGATAGATGATGATTGGCAGGATTCGTACGTATTCCTTAACAGTATACTGGAGAGGTTGAAGAGTAAAAAACGCCGCCTCGGAAGGTTTAACCCTATCGGGATATTGGCGAAAAAGATATTTAAAAAGACACCATCACAGTCGGAGGTTGGATAATGACCAAAAAAGATATAGTGATCAAGATATCCGAGGATACCGGTCTGAAACAGGTTGATGTTAAGAAGATCGTCCAAAAGACCCTGGATTACATAGTGGACGGCCTTAGGGAGGGCAAGACCATAGAACTCAGGAACTTCGGCGTATTTAAAGTGAAATCCAGGCGTCCCAGGATTGGAAGAAATCCCAAGACCGGCGACACTGTACCCATACCTGAACGCAAGGTTGTCTCGTTCAAGGCGGGTATGGTAATGAAGAAGAAAGTGAAATAGTTCCTAGTTGCTAGTTATCAGGTGTAAGTAAAAGGGATAAAATGAAGTATCAGGCGATAAGAGGGACAAAGGACATACTACCTGCAGAATCTGCTCTATGGCAGAAGGTTGAGGCTGTGTCCCGGGGTCTTTTCAGATTATTCAATTACCGCGAGATACGCACTCCTGTAATCGAAGATACCGGGCTTTTCGTTAAAAGCGTCGGAGAGGATACCGATATAGTAAAGAAAGAGATGTTCTCTTTTGTAGACCGGGGGGAAAGGAATATATCCCTCAGACCTGAAGGCACAGCCCCGGTGGTGCGCGCCTACATAGAGAATAATTTATTCAAGACCGAGCCGTTCCAAAAACTATATTATATAGGGCCTATGTTCAGGGCCGAGAGGCCTCAGGCCGGGAGGATGCGCCAGTTCCATCAGATAGGCGTAGAGGTGATAGGCTCAAAAGATCCGGTTGTTGATGCCGAGGTGATAACTATTGCCTCAGAGCTTCTCAAGGCCAATGGCGCCACGGGATACGAAATAAGATTGAATAACCTCGGGTGCCCTGAGGATAAGAAGAAGCTGTCGACCCATCTTAAGGAGGCGCTGGCCGATAGTTCGACCTCCAAGCTTTTGTGCGATGATTGCAAACGCCGTTCTTCTACGAATCCTTTGCGGGTTATAGACTGCAAGAACGAGTCCTGCAGAACTTCTGTCAGATCTATTTTGAAGAAGGCGGACTTTCTATGCGAAGCCTGCAAAAGCCATTTTAAAGAAGTGGTGGGATATCTTGATTCGACCGGAATAAAATACATCATAGATCCTTATATAGTCAGGGGGTTAGATTATTACACCGGAACGGTTTTTGAAATAACGCAGACCGGCTTGGGCGCGCAGAACGCCATCGGCGCCGGCGGGAGATATGACAAGCTTATAAGCGATATGGGCGGCCCGGAGTTTGGCGCCTGCGGGTTCGCCATCGGCGCCGACAGGCTTATGATGGCATTAGGGAGTGAGGCCGCAAATTCCGCCGCTGGAGATGTCACGGCGGATATTTTTATCGCCAGTATGGGTAAGGCCGCCTCGGGAATGGCATTTCTGCTGGCCCGCGAATTACGCGCAAACGGCGTATCGTGCGATATTGATTTCGAGAACCGGTCTCTGAAATCCCAGATGAGATCGGCCGATTCTATGAAGGCCAAGTACGTTTTGATAATAGGGGATGACGAGTTGGCTAAAGGCGAGGTGACATTGCGAAACATGGTGACAAAAGAGCAGGCCTCCGTCAAGTTCCAGGAGATAGTCGGGAGGATTAAGAGTTTGTTGTAGAGTAAGGTTGAATATTAAAAAGCAAAAATATATTTTCGCATTTTTAAATATGCATTTTTGGTTTTTTATATTCGATATTCAATTTAAAATGCAACTTAAGGAGTAATATGTTACGCACTCACACATGCGGCGAATTAACAATCAAAGATGTCGGCAAGGCCGTCACTCTTTGCGGCTGGGTGGGCCCCAGGCGGGACCACGGCAATATAATCTTTATAGATCTGCGGGACGGCTACGGCCTGACCCAGATAGTCTTCAACCCGGAGACAGATCCGGAGGTCCACAGGACCGGCGAGGAACTGCGCGCGGAATTCGTAGTGCGCGTTGCCGGCAAGGTAGAGAAGAGGCCGGATGGGACCGAGAACGCTAAATTGGCCACCGGGGCGATCGAACTTCACGTTAAAAACATAGAGATACTTAACAAATCTCAGACCCCGCCTTTCGAGATAGTCGATGCGGCCAGTGTCACCGAAGAAGCGCGCCTGAAATACAGGTATCTCGACCTGAGGCGGTCTGTGATGCAGAAGAGCCTGAGGCTTCGTCATAAAGTCTGTAAGGCCGCCCGTGACTATTTTGACGGGCGTAATTTTGTCGAGGTCGAAACTCCTATACTCACCAAGTCCACCCCGGAGGGGGCCAGGGATTATCTAGTTCCATCCAGAGTAAATCCGGGCATGTTCTACGCCCTTCCACAGTCGCCCCAGCTTTTTAAGCAGATATTGATGGTATCCTCGTTTGACAGGTATTTTCAGATAGCCAAGTGCTTTCGCGACGAAGATCTGAGGGCGGACAGACAGCCGGAGTTTACCCAGTTCGACATAGAGATGACATTTGTTACGGAGGAGGACATATATGAAGTCTCGGAAGGCCTGATGAAGAGACTTTTTAAAGAGGCCATAGGAGTCGATCTTCCGATACCGTTTCCCCGCTTGAAATATAGCGACGCCATGAAGAGGTTCGGGTGCGATAAGCCGGACACTCGCTTTGGACTTGAACTCTCAGAGATCACCGATATCGTCAAAGACTGTCAGTTTAAGGTTTTTCAGGATGTTGTGCAAAAAGGCGGCAAGGTAATAGCGATAAACGCTAAAGGATGCGGATCCTATTCCAGGGGCCAGATCGATCAGCTTATAGAATTTGTAAAAGAGTACGGCGCCAAGGGGCTTGCCAATTTTAAGGTAGATAAGGGTACTTTGGCGTCCCAGATAGACAAATTCTTTTCTAAGGTAGAATTGGAGTCCATAAAGAAGGCGTGCGCAGCCGAAGACGGTGATATGATATTTATAGTGGCCGATAAACCAAAGACGGCGTATGACGCTATGTCCACTCTTCGTAAATACCTCGGGAAAAAACTGGGCCTAATCGATGAGAAGAAATTTAATTTCCTGTGGGTTACAGACTTCCCGCTCTTCCAATGGAACGAGGAGGAGAAGCGCTGGGAGTCCGAACATCACCCGTTCACTTCCGTGTATCCCGAAGATATAAAGATGCTGGAAGAGGGCAAAGACCTGGGTCTCGTCCGTTCGAGATCTTACGACCTGGTCATAAACGGCACGGAGATAGGTTCGGGCAGCATAAGGATACATCAGCAAAAACTCCAGGAATTGATATTCAGGACCATAGGCATCGACGATGAGCAGGCGCGCGTGAGGTTCGGATTTCTTCTCGACGCGTTCAAGTTCGGAGCTCCGCCGCACGGCGGGGTAGCCTTCGGGCTGGACAGGCTGATGACGCTGTTCTTGGGCTGCGAATCTATACGCGATGTCATAGCGTTCCCGAAGACCCAGAAAGCGGTCTGCCCTATGACCAATGCTCCTTCCCCGGTTGACGAGAAACAGCTTACGGAACTGAATATAAAGATCCGCAAATAGGTGCCTTTTGAAGATCTCGGTCGCGAATCTCCACCCGTCCTACAGGGTCGATACCGGGCTTGCTCGGCGGATAGCCGGGAAGGTCCTCGGATCGGTAAAAAAGAAGACCCAAGGCATAAAGATAGATCTTATATTCCTGGATGACAGGTCTATAAAAAATATCAACAAGCGTTTCAAAAATAGCGATCGGCCGACGGATGTGTTAAGCTTCCCGCTTGGGTCTATGCGTCCCGGGTCCGGCGGAATGTTGGGCGAGATATACATATCAATAGACCGCGCGGTCGAGCAGTCGGTGATATTTAATACCGAGCTGCATAGTGAGTTCGTGCGATATATAATACACGGCATCCTGCATCTGTTCGGTTACGACGATATTACTGCAAGGGACCGGGCGAGGATGTCGGCTAAAGAAGACGAGATACTAGCATGGCTGTCAGAGAAAGAAACTTTATCGAAAGTTTTAACGCGGCTTTAGAGGGCTTCATATACGTCCTGAAGACCGAGCGCAATATGCGCATACATTTCCTCATAGCCATCTTCTTCCTCCTCCTCGGCATTGCCCTCGGTTTTTCCTATATAGAGATAGTCATACTTTGCCTTACCATTACACTCGTCCTAACAGCGGAGATGGTGAATACGTCGGTGGAACTTATAGTAGATATGATAAAGAGTGAGTTCCACCCGGTCGCCAGGATCATAAAAGACGTGAGCGCGGGCGCGGTGCTACTCTCCGCTATAAATGCCGGTATAGTGGGCTATATGCTCTTTATAAGGAAGATCCCTTTTAACCTTGAGGATACGATGGCCAGGATAAGGCAGTCTCCCTGGCATATAACTTTCGTGGCTATCATACTCGTTCTCGGTCTCACCATATTCGGCAAGGTCGTATTTCAAAAAGGTACCCCTTTAAGGGGAGGGATGCCGTCGGGGCATGCCGCAGTGGCCTTCGCCATCTGGACCGTCATATCCTTTTATACAAGTAATTCCGTCGTGATAATGCTTTCGTTTGTCATGGCGTTTCTTATCGCTCGGCACAGGATAAAGGATGCCGTGCACACCATATGGGAAGTTGTGGCCGGCGCCGTGCTCGGCGTATTAACGACTACGGTAATCTTTCAGCTGTTCCGCAGATAAAGTAAACGATCAAATGCCCATCCAAAGATCGAAAGGCATACTTCTTCGCAGGCAGGCTCTTCGGGAAACGAGCTTTATACTCTCTTTCTATACAAGGGACTTCGGCAAGATAAAAGGTGTCGTAAAAGGAGCCAGGGGCTCGCGCGCTATAGGGCACGGCGGAGGCGCTTACGAGATATTTGCCTTGGACGATATAGTCTTTTACGAAAGGAAGGCGAGGGAGATATATACCATATCGCAATGCGATCTGGCCGAATATTTTATGCCGGTAAGGCGTTCGCTTGAAAAAGTATCATACGCCATGTATCTTGCGGAGCTTCTCGACTCGGTCAGCGGCATGTCTGATCCTCATCCGGATGTATTCGATCTTACACTGGGGTGTCTGGGCATGATATCGGATGGCGCTTATCCCAGGGGGGTTGCCAGATTGTTCGAGATCAAGCTTCTAAGTTGCCTGGGCATCATGCCTACCCTGGGCATGTGCGCCCAATGCGAGTCCGGAGTCGATACCGGGTCGCGCTTCAGCCTGCGCCACGGAGGCCTGTTGTGCAAAAACTGTACCGGCAAAGATATTAATGCCTATCCCATCTTACGGGGGACCGCCAGGTTTATCGAACATGTCCAGGGGCTCCCCATAGACAAGGCGATACGCATCAAGGTGGCGGAAGAAGTCGCAAGAGAGCTGGAAACCATTTTAAGACGGTTCCTGGACTATCATATAGAGAGGCGTCTTAATACATTGAAGTTTTTGAAGTTGGCCGAAATGGCTTGATTTTAGTTAATGTGTGTGTTAATATGTTTGAACTTTAAGGTTTAGGCTAAGGCTAAGGTTAAGATAATTTTCCTTAACCTGAACCTTGACCTCAACCTTATTTTTTTAAGGCAAATCTATGCAACCTGAAATGACTTTGATGGATAAGATGGTCTCCCTTTGTAAAAGGCGGGGATTCATCTTCCAATCCAGCGAGATATACGGCGGCTTGGCGAGCACGTGGGACTATGGGCCGCTTGGCGCCGAGATAAAACGGAACCTCAAAGAGGCGTGGTGGCGTTCTAATGTATACGAGCGCGATGACGTAGAAGGCCTCGACGCTTCCATCTTGATGCACCCTTCGGTATGGATGGCATCAGGTCATGTCTCAAGTTTCGAAGATACTTTAGTAGACTGCAAGGGTTGTAAAAAGCGTTTTAAAGTGGAGCAGATTTCCGGCAAGAAGTGCCCCGAATGCGAAGGGGAGCTTACGGAGGCTCGCCAGTTCAACCTTATGCTTAAGACGCACCTCGGCCCCGTAGAAGACGAGGGGAGCCTTTCCTACCTAAGGCCCGAGACCGCTCAGGGCATATTCGTCAATTTCCAGAATGTCGTCAATACCATGCGGCGCAAACTTCCTTTCGGCATAGCCCAGATAGGTAAATCATTCCGCAATGAAGTCACTACCAGAAGTTTTACGTTCCGTTCCCGCGAGTTTGAGCAGATGGAGATAGAGTTTTTTGTAAGGCCCGGGACCGATGAGGAATGGTACCATAAATGGGTTGAAGAGCGCTTCAGCTGGTACGCTAAATTCGGCATAAGGAAAGAAAACTTAAGGAAGCGGCAACATGAGGATAAAGAGCTTGCGCATTACGCCAAGGCCTGTACCGATATAGAATACAATTTCCCTTTCGGATGGTCCGAATTGGAAGGAATAGCCAACAGGACCGATTTCGATCTTAAGCAGCATGCGCAGATAAGCGGTAAGGACCTCCAGTTTTTTGATGAAGAGACAAAAGATCGTTTTATCCCGTATGTCATAGAGCCATCCGGCGGCATAGACAGGTCGATACTTGCATTTCTTTTCGATGCTTATACCGAAGAAGAGGTGAAGGGCGAAAAGAGAGTAAGTCTTCGCCTGCACAAGAGCCTGGCTCCTATAAAGGTGGCGGTATTACCGTTATTGCGGAATCGGCCGGAGATAGTTGAGCTTGCCAAAAAGATAACTGGCGGGTTGAGAAAGGAGTTCAAGGCAGTCTACGATGACACAGCTTCGATAGGCCGTCTCTATCGCAGGCAGGATGAGATCGGCACCCCTTATTGCGTGACTGTCGATGTCGATAGTTTGTCAGACGGTAAGGTCACCGTGCGCGACAGGGATTCGATGCTGCAGGATAGGATCAGCGTTGATAATGTGAAAGAGTACTTGGTAGGCAAATTTAAAGATTAATGTCGGGATAATGACACATCAAATCCCGATTTCAAAATCTAAATACTACCAAATAAATCCCAAACACAAAATCCAAAATGCATTTGGGATTTCGGATTTTGAAATTATTTGGTAGTATCGGTAGTATTGGGATTTGGATTTAATCAGAAAGGAGTGGTTTCGATGGGCAGTAAGAATAGGAAGTATGTTTACTCCTTCGGCGGAGGTAAAGCCGACGGGAATGAGTCGATGAAGAATCTTCTGGGAGGTAAAGGTGCCAATCTTGCCGAGATGGCCGGGCACCCCAAGCTGAGGCTTCCGGTGCCGCCGGGGTTCACTATCACCACCGAGGTGTGCACTTACTATTATAAGAATAAGAAGACCTATCCGAAAGAGCTGAAGGGCCAGGTGGACAAGGCCATGGCGCAGGTCGAGAAGATAATGGGGAAGAAATTCGGCGATCCTAACGACCCGCTTCTCGTCTCGGTCCGTTCGGGCGCACGCAAGTCTATGCCCGGCATGATGGAGACGGTTCTTAATGTAGGTCTGACCGAAGCCACGATCCCCGGACTGGTAAAGATGACCGGCGGCAACGAGCGTTTCGTCTACGACGCCTACAGGCGTCTTATAATGATGTATTCGGACGTTGTCATGGAGAAGGCGGCCGGTGTAGAGCCTAAGGGCGGCAAAGGTATACGCAAAGTTCTCGATGAGAAACTCGAGCATGTTAAGAAGTCGAATGGTTATAAGTCCGATACGGAACTTACCGCCTCCGATCTTAAATCGCTAATAAAAGATTTTAAGGCCACTATAAAGCAGGTCCTAGGGACCGAATTCCCGGATGATCCCGAGAAGCAGGTCTGGGGTGGCATAAGCGCGGTATTTTCATCATGGAACGGCAAGCGCGCCATCGAATACCGCCGGATTGAAAAGATACCGGACGAGTGGGGCACGGCAGTTAACGTGCAGGCGATGGTATTCGGCAATATGGGCGACGATTGCGCCACAGGCGTGGCCTTCAGCCGCAACCCGGGAAACGGTGAGAACTTTTTCTACGGTGAGTATCTGGTGAACGCCCAGGGCGAAGACGTAGTAGCCGGCATCAGGACTCCTGCGCCTATCAACGATAAATCAAAGAACGAGCAGTCAAAGCATCTGCCAACGCTTTCAGAGACGATGCCGAAACTGTATAAAGAGCTTGACGCGATACGTCTGCGCCTCGAGAAACATTACCATGACATGCAGGATATCGAGTTCACCATCGAGAAGGGCAAACTTTTTATGCTGCAGTGCCGCGTGGGAAAGCGTAACGGCGTTTCCGCTGTGCGCATGGCGGTAGATATGTATAAAGAGAAGTTGATCGACGC
>JAGOLR010000120.1 GCA_017993955.1 Candidatus Omnitrophota bacterium | reverse complement strand
TACTGACGGCGAATAATAGCGCCAGCATTACTATGCTTACCGCGAAGGCGCTCGTCTTTCCGATTATAGGGCCGAACAGGAGCACCATTGAGCCTTCTCGCACGCCCAGGCCGTTTATCGAAGGCAGCAAGCTTATCGCAGATACTATTGGCATGCGAAGCAATACATCAGATATGGATATAAAAGACCCTATACTCATGGCGACGATGCCTAAGCTGACGAAATACAATAGCTGGCTTATTATCGATATAAATAGAGATTGGATCATTAGTATTTTATGGTGTCTGTATTTATTGACCGCCGTATATATATTTCTTAATTTTTCCTCTATCGGTCTTACAAGAAAGAGTAAAAACGAGAATCGCCTTGCGAAGCTTCTGTGAGCCATAAAAAATATAAATGCCGCGGATATAGCCGTGATGATGTAAATAAGATTCCTTAAAGGTTTGTCGATAACTCCGGATTCGGCAAATAGCAAAGCGATAAAGGCCATAAATATCATAGTAAAGAGACCGATGGCCCTGTCGACAAATATAGCGGTGTAGGACCCGGTTCGATCGCCGGTCCTTTTAGAAAGATAGTAGCCTTTTACAAAATCACCGCCTATAGCAGTTGGTAGAAAATTATTAAAAAAGTAGCCTATGAAAGTAAGAGATATCGAGTCGATGAATGTTACGGGAGTGCCCTGAGCGGCTATTATAAGCATGAGGCGCAGGGACGCAAGCGTTATGGCTGCCAGGAAGACCGTAAGAGAGGCGATTAAAAGGGGTAGGTTTGCCCTAGTTATGGATTCTATGATCTGGGCGTACTTACCCCTCATAATATATAGTAATAGTAATATAAGGCTGAGGCTGACGCCCGCACGGATTATCTGGAATATGGTGCTTTTTTTCATGGAATCAATAATTTAACATACCATAGTTACTATGTAAAGCGGAAAGTGGTCTTTTAGGCAGTGCTTTCGCAGTCTTTTGTTTCAGCGGGGTTTAATGCTTCTTTGGTATTAGAATTTACGGGGATCTCTTCCACCTCTTCTATCTCTGGCAGATCTTTATCTCCTGATGCGCCCAGTTCTTTAAAACGCCTTACGCTGACCATAACGCGCCTTTCCAGGGACGTAGCCATTTTATTGAAAGAGTTTACAGACTGAGCCAGGCCCAAGCCCAGCCTGTTCATATGTTCTATAAAAGGGCCGAACCTGTCGTATATCTCTTTACCAAGCGCGGCTATCTTCTGGGCATTCTTGGCGATGTTTTCCTGGCGCCAGCCGAAAGCTATGGCTCTCAAAAGCGCGATCAGCGTGGTGGGCGTTGCAATTATGACCTTTGACTCCATACCCTGCTCTATCAGGGCGTTGTCGATATCAAGCGCGGCAGCCAAAAAAGATTCTCCCGGCATGAACATAACTACGAATTCCGGTGCCTTTGGAAATTGTTCCCAGTAGTTCTTTTCTGAAAGCATCTTCATATGACGCCGGACTTGTTGCGCGTGTTTTGATATCATTTCGGACCGTCGGGCAGGGTCCTGGCAGGCAACAGCATCCAGATATGCATCCAGAGAAACTTTGCTGTCGATGACTATCTCGCGGTCATTGGGCAGATGCACTATCATATCGGGTCGCAGCCTTCCATCCTCGGTTTCAACCGAAACCTGCTCTGTATAGTCGCAATGCTCCGAAAGGCCGGCCAACTCCACCACCCTGCGCAACGTCACCTCGCCCCACCTCCCGCGCACTTCCGGCCGGCGCAAGGCGCTTACCAGATTTCCGGTCTCCTTCTGAAGTTGGGCCTCGGATGATATCAACGTCCGTATCTGGTTCTCTAGGCTGGAGTACGCCGCGATGCGCGACTTCTCCATCTCCCCGATCTGCGCTTCGTATTTGGATAAGGCGTTTTCGAGCGGTTTTATAATATTTTTTATCGACTCTTCCTTTTTGTTTAACTCACCTTTAGCATCGCTCAAAACTATCCCCAAACTTTCTTTAGCCAATTCCAGAAAAGCGCGGTTATTGCTTTTAAGGGATTCTCCGGAAAGGGCCTGAAAAGTGGTGGAGAGCTTTTCTTCGGCGGAAGCAAGTAACTTTTTCTGGTCTTCAACGCTCTTTATGGCTTCAACGAGTTTTGTGTCAGATACGGCCTTCTCCCGCTCTGAAGATTCTAAAATAGTCCTTAACTCCTCTATTCGGGCCTCCCTTTCAGACGCTAATGACTTGGCCTCATTTAAGGCCTGCTCAGATATCGCAAGACGGGTTTTTAATACGGTCGATTCCGATATATCTTTTTTACTCCTGGATTGAGTAATAGCATACCCAGCCAAAAAGCCCAGGCCGCAAGAGATAAAAACTACCAATATTATTATCGAGAAGTTTATTCCCATCGTATCCTTAAGCTATTTTTTATCCTGCTTGGATTTATCCAGGAAACGCATGCGCAGATCATATAGTATCGATTCAAGCATATCGGCTTCCTCTTGTATAAGATTGTTCTTGGTCTTATCTTTTAGCATGGCTATAGTGTCTATTATGAATTTAGCATGAGTCAGACTGACCTCTTTTTTCTTAGTTACGGGGTGCTCCATGTCTCCTAGCGCTATTACACCCTCCATCATAAGTCCCGATATGAATATGGTAAAATTGACCTCGATGTCATGGCTATGTCCGCCCGGCTCGCCTTCGCGTCCGCAAGAACAGCTATTTTTATTTTCGTTCATCTCTCCTCCGTTTTCACATCCCCAGGTCTTTTTTAATCCTGGGTACCATAGATTCGGCAGCGCCTATTCCCTCGGCTATCATCTCTTTGTGTCTATGGAATGACACCTGGTCTATGCCCTCAAGTCCCACTTTGATTACCACATCAGCTTCGTTTGCCTGATATTTATTAAGCTCCTCACCTCCGATTTGAAATGACTGCAGTATCATCTGGAATATGTTGTCCACTTTGCCCTTTTTAACGCAAAAACCTACATCGACCGCTATGATATATTCAGCGCCCAAGGCCTTGGCTATTTTTGTAGGTACACTGTTC
>JAGOLR010000039.1 GCA_017993955.1 Candidatus Omnitrophota bacterium | reverse complement strand
TGGAAAGCCAGGGGCTCAGTAAACTTACTCCCGAAAGCGCTTCTGCTATAGTGCACGGCACAGGCATATTGAAGGGCTTCATGAGGTTCGAAGTAGGCCGCGAGCCTATGAAATTCAGCGGGTTCGGAGCGATGGGGCTACAGACTCCCAAGGCTCCTGAGGCGCAGAAACCTCTCAAGTCTAAAGATATAGCTTCGCTGATAACCGGTATTCTTAGTAAGAAAGATGCCGTAAGACAGTATGTCTCGATGAACGGTAATGCCGCCGGCAAGCGCATGCCGCTTATCGAAGCGTTTGGAAATATTCAGCAACTTATAAAGAGCATAGTATCAGGCGCCAGAAGGTATTCTGTAAATCTGGCCAGGAACATGACTATGTCCAAATTGCTTTCCTACATCGACGGTATATCCTATGTGGAGGGCAGGGGGTCTCTGACGGAATTCGAGGAAGATTACAGGCAATCCCTTAATCTTATCAACGAGTTATCCGGAAGGAGCTCTATAAGGACTGTCGGTGACGCTATCAAGTATCTGGAAACGGCCAGGATACACCGAAGCGATACTTATAATATGGTTATGAAAACCCTAAGATCTTATCCTCTCGATACGCCTATGTCTATAGTTAAGGAAGCCGTTTCTAAACAACAAGCGGGTGACGAAGCCCTTACCTCTCAGGTGCAGCGCGCTATGACGCCGGGAGAGAAAGACGTATTCTTCTGGCCCGACCTTAACTTTGTACAGGGTCAGCCTATCGACGTATCTTTAATACAGGACAGGATCGCCCCCGGCTCTGCGGATAATGCCCTGGGGATGCTGCGCCAGGCAAAGAGCGACGGAAGAGAGCTTTCCGTCACAGGCCACTTGCGCGGATTTGATCTGTGCGGTTCGTCTCTCGATCTTCCCGAGTTCCAGATCGCGTTGACGCCGGAAGGCACTCTGTCGATAGAACAGATACCTTCTACGCCTACGATCGCCAGCGCCTTCAAGGCCAAGATAAGGTTTAGCCTCGCCGATGACGAGAACGCCATCGAGTACAGCTCTCCCGATCATGGGATACCTCTTGATAATCCTTACAAGACCACAGGCCCGATAAGCCTAGTATATAATAAGGATAGCCGTAAGTGGGAGACCCCCAACGGCCAGAAAGACGCCGCCGCTTTCATATTCTCCAACCTTTTCGGGTTGCGCGGTGTGAAGATATCTTGCGAGGGTATCGATGCCATGGCGCTTGCAGGCGGCATGGAATCCTCAAATGTAGTAAACGTTGCGTTAATCGCCGCGGCAAGCATGCTTAGCGGGGCCAATCTGTCACAGGCAGATATATTTAATCTTGCAGTGAAACTTGAAAACGATGAGTTCGGCGGTCTGACCGGAGGCCAGGGGCACCTTGCCACACTATTGGGAGGCGCTTACAGCCACACATGGCTCTCAGGTATAAAAGACGCCCAAGGAAGGCTCATAAACCCGTACTCCGCTCTTTCGCGGCAGTTACTTACAGAAGATGAGCTTAAGGCCATCGAAGACCACTCTATGCTCGTACAGGCGGGCAAGGAATACGAGAACGGCAAGCCTAAGGTTAACAGGACGGCTGCTCTCATAAACTACATGTGGACCGATCTCTTAAGAGACAGGGATGAGATAGGGTTACCGCTTCACCAGGAGAAACTTATCCTTGCAGCCAAACAATACGAGGGCTACAAGACTATAAGCGCAAATCCGGAAGCCGGTTTTACCGCCATCGTCGAAGCCGTAGAACGTTATGCCCAGATAAGGGATGAGCTATGCAGGCGATGGATGACGCTTATGCTCGCTGCGCATCAGGGCGGCACATTCGAGAACGGCGCCTTCGGAAGCAAACGGGAAGAGGAGTACGCCAAGGTATATGCCGACAAGGTATTCAATACCGCAAACGGCGATTATGAGAAATACGGCGTTATAAGAGACATATATAACGAATACTCCGCCGCAGGAAGGCTTGACGAATTAAAGAACTTAAGCCTATATACCCTTGATCCCATATCAAGCCTTGTCAGCGAAGCAAAGAAACAGGGCATAGCTATATTCCCGCTCGGCGCCGGCGGTCCGGGTACCAATCTTGCCGCTGTATCGGCCAGGGGCGCGGATCATATCCAGCGATTCCTGGAAAGCCAGGGGCTCAGTAAACTTACTCCCGAAAGCGCTTCTGCTATAGTGCACGGCACAGGCATATTGAAGGGCTTCATGAGGTTCGAAGTAGGCCGCGAGCCTATGAAATTCAGCGGGTTCGGCGAGATGGGTCTTGCCATACCTACTCCGACCGGGACAAAGACAGAACCGGCCTCAAGAAAGAAGGGTCCGGAAGGTCCCGATGGCGGAGCCTCTGCTCCAGGGCAGACAGCCCCTACAGGACCGGATACGACCGGGACATCCTCGACGGGCCCGATAGTATCGCAGGATCTTCCTTCTACTCCGCCTATGGCGCCGGTTGCAGGACAGACCGGTATGCCGGAGTCGGTGCTCCAGGCCAGAGCGACACGTGGACCTTCCGGGTTGATACCGGAGGATATTGCCGCTAAGGGTCAGGATCTCGAAACCGCCGAGAGGCTTTTGGCGGTTGCGAAGAGTTACGACTTCTCAAGAGCGCCTAAGGACGGTATCAACATGTCTTATCCGGAAAAGGTGAACTATGTCGAGACTACGCCGTATACTCTGGTTGAGACTTTGTCGCAGATCAGGATGACGCCGGGTGAAGCCGATAAGGGAGTGGTCATAATAGCCTCCGATACCGGTATGACCAGGACAAAACCGGGCGATAGACCCGAAGTCAATACACAGGATGTCTTTAAAGTGGCAGCCGATCTTACCGGCGAGATGCTCGGCGAAAAGCTCGTGTTAAATGTCCGCGGTACGGGGCAGGGGCTTGTAGATGCCATAAATACGGCGGTCTCCAGCATGTCCGGTAAGAATATAAAGGTCCGCTCGGTCATAACCCTCGCCGGGACCGATACCGCGAACCGTTTCGGTAATGAACTGCAGAACGTCCACGAGAACGCCAAGGTCCTAAATATAGAGGATACTCAAGGCATGCTGATACCTGTAGCGGCATTATATGAACTCGCTCTCGCGATAGGGTTTGAATTGGGCGACGCGAAGGTGCTTAGCTGTTTTAACAGGATAGGGCTTGTGCTCGATGCGAACGGTAATCGCATAGACATAATGGATGCGGAGACCCTGCGCAGACTGCTGGCCGAGAAGATAATAAGGATCCTGCCGGTGATACGCGCGGTGAATACCGCCGACCACGTAGCGGCCCAGGCGGCCGCCCGCAAGGCCCTCGTCTCGCTATAATCGGAAGTCCGACTTCCGGCAATGCATAGAACCATAGCCGACATTTCAATGTCGGCTATGGTGATTATAGAGCCTATATTTATGATAAATATCTACGAGAACGCGTCGGAGTTGTCAAAAACTCCGCCGCGATTTTTTTTGTTTGTAAACGAATTTACTAAGTATACATTACGCCGTCATTGCGAGGCCGAACGATAGTGAGGCCGAAGCAATCTAAAAAGAGATTGCTTCGTCGCCTAAAATAAAGAGATGGCTCCTCGCAATGACAAATAAAGGAGAGATTCATGAAAACAATAAATAAAATAATAGCCGGTATTCTCATCGTCACTTTCGGATTCAGCAATATAGCGTTTGCCGCCGAGCCGGATTCTTTCAAGCTTTCTCCTCCGAGCAGTTTCTCTAATATGCAAGGAGAGGAATTCAGGGAGTCTGCCCAGATAATGCTGGGGATCCTGAGTGCCCTCAAGCCATTAAAGGCATTCGACGCCGATAGCCTCAGGTCCCTAGGCCATGTCAGTTTCGCCGAGAAGACCGTATTTACCCAGAATAGGGTTGCCGGCACCATACTTTTCAACGAGCTAGAAGAATTCGCCGTGAAGAGTAAAGACAGTGTTATGGTAGAGCGCGGCAGTTTCCTTGTAAAGACGCTCATCATGGAGAAAGTATATTATGGTTTAATAACCCCAAAGTCAGAAAGTCCCGGATACGATGTCTCCGTTGTGCCCGAGCGCCTTGTAAATCAAGCTCTAGAATCCGGATTTGTAAAGTTCGCTCACTCTTCCGTGAATAAAGACGATAAGGCGGCTATAGATAATTATATCGAGCATGAGACATCACCGGAAGGGGGAGAGTCTGTAGACGAGTGGATACGCGCCCGTATGCTGGCCGGCCGGTATGTGGTCCGCACTGAGTCGCCCGGGATGAACCTGCTTTACGTAAATGCCCGCAAGGTCATACATGGCGGGGTGCTCAACTATGAGCCGATGATGCGACGGATATCGGATCTCTTGAGCGAGGTAGGCGTAGCGGATGATAACAGGTATTCTATAATCAGTGCGGTATCTTCGCGTTCTCTCGTGTTTATTCCTTATGAAGATGAAAACGAACTGCCGGCAGTCACCATAGACGGTAATAAGATGCGTGTCACCGCCCACACCAGTCCTTACGCTGTGTATATCTTTATGCCCAAGGCTCTTCATGAACAAGTAATCCTTAAAGACTTGTGGAGCGAAGAGGTCAGGGAATATATAGAAGCTAAGCTGATCCACGAGATAGGCGCTATGTGCGGTCTGGAGCCCATGGTGTTTGACGGCGAGGTACGCAATCTTCTCGACTCTATCGTCACAACGCGCCGTTATTGGGACGGGCCGTTTTATCCGACCGATGAGCTAAAAGATCTGAAGCCCGTCGATCTCTTTGATCTTTCGCTCCGTCGCGACTACGCCGCCGGCCGCATCGGAAAAGTCAAAACCGCCTTCATGCGCGCGATGTCGCTTTTAATTGTAGGAGTAATCAGTGTATTTCCGGCGTGTACTAAACCTGCAGATGACGCACCTGCCCAAAGGGTCCCTACGGCAAAGGTTGAAAGTAAACCTGCGGTTGAGCCAACCGCAGCCGAAGCCATAAGGGAACTGCAGATATTGGACGATTTGGTTGGAGTGAACAGAAAATTCCTTGAAGATAGTAAGAAGGCCAGGGAAGAAGGGTTGCGTGAGAGACAAAATGTACTGACCCTTCCCGACGTGAGCGGGGTTCATTCTGTTTCAGGAACAGGTCTGAATAAAGTTGCTTCTCCTATGTCTGATGCGACCGTTGCGGAGTGCATGAAACACGCGTCTGCGCTTATCGATTCAAGACAGTACGAAGAGGCGATCGCTGAACTTACCGCTGTTATAAATTCAGGCTCAAGTAATCCATACGCTTATGGTAATCGTGGAATAGCGTATCTAAAGTCTGGCCAATATGATAGCGCTATTAAAGATTTTAACAAGGCCATAGAGCTGAATCCTGAAGACGCGATTGCATATTCAAATCTTGGTGGGTCGTATCTGCAGCTGAAAGACTATAGCAGGTCGGTTGCCTATTGCGAAAAGGCCTTGGAGCTAAAACCAAACCATGCCAACTCATATATGATAAGAGGTACGGCATATTTAAGGTTAGGACAGTTTGATAAAGCTTCTGCCGATTTTGATAAAGCGCTGGAATTTGATCCTAACTTGAAAGAAAGCGTAGAGTTATCCAAAGAAGAAATAAGAAAAGCACAAGAGACATTGCAGGATACCGAATCATCAAAAACAGAACCGAATTCTATAGCAGAGAAGGCAGTAACTGGAAATAATGGAAGACCTGTTCCCGTTGATTATAAAAAGCGGGGAATCGAATATGTCGGTTCAGGACAATACGATTTGGCTATTACTGAGCTTACCAAGGCCATAGAACTTGATCCGCGAGATCCCGGTGCCTATAGTAATCGTGGTGCTGCGTATGTAGAATTAGGGGAACCTGATAAAGCCATCCTAGATCTTACTAAAGCTATAGAGCTTGATGCTAAAGATGTAGGCGCTTACACTTATCGCGGCCTTGCTTATGGAATGGTGAATCAACCCGATAATGCTATAGCTGATTATAACATGGCCATAGAGCTTGGTTCAAAAGATGCTCTTGTCTATAGTAATCGGGGAGTTGAATATTTAAGACTTAATCAATATAGTAAAGCCTTGATGGATTTAACCAAGGCCATAGAACTTGATCCGAATTTTGCTCCATCTTACGTTAATCGCGGCATACTAAATATGGGATCGGGTCAATACTATGATGCAATAGCTGATTTTACAAAGGCAATAGAACTTGACCCGAAAGATGCTCCACGTGCTTATAGTAACCGAGGTGAAATATATAGAAGGCTGGGTCAAGAGTACAGCGCTATTTCCGATTTTAATAGATCTATAGAGCTTGATCCTAAATATGGTACTCCGTACTATAATCGCGGTTTAACGTATTTTTCATTGCGCCAATATGATAAAGCCGAAGAGGACCTTGATAGGGCATTAGTTTTGAAGCCAGATTTAAGAGAAAAAATTGATGCGTTGAAAAAAGAAATACGGCAGAAAAATGTCTCGCCAGTCGGCCCGTCGAGTTCGATCGCGCCGTCAACTACGTTACCGGGCGCGATGCCTGCGCTTATCATGCAGACTGTCATGGGTGCGGCGGAAACACCGGCAGTCAAAGAAACCTCCGGTGCAAAATCTGCCGCAGTAGCTAATGATACAGCATTGGCTAAAGAAATCGAGCAATTGATCCCACAGTTGGGTGATCCTAAGCTTGAAATCAATATGGCCGCCCAGCAAAGATTAGAGGATATTGGTGATCCCGCTGTTGAACCGCTTATCAGGGCTCTTGCTGACAAAAATAGTCAAATTCATTATCGCGCCCAAACTGCCCTTGTCAGGATTAATACCTCTCTTGCTTTGGAGCGTTTAACAGCGGCTCTTAACAGTAAGAATGAGGAAGTCGTTAAAACCGTATCTTGGATTCTTGGTCAGAAAAAGGATTCCCGAGCTATAGATTCACTTATTAAGAAACTGGGAGACGAAAACTTTAGTATTCGCGACGCTGCTTCTAAAGCGCTTGCTGTTATTGGCGAACCTGCGGTTTTGCCGCTAATCGTCTCCCTTGGAAGTTATAATAAGGATGTCCGCGGGTCTGCCGCAATGGCTTTCTGGTATATCAAGGATCCCCGCGCAACAGAGTCACTTGTTAAGATGTTGGGTGATGAAAGCGACGATGTACGTAACTATGCTGCCAGGGCGCTCATGAATATAGGTAAACCGGCAATCGAATCTCTTCTTAAAGCCCTCCGCAGTGAAGATGTAATAATTCGGAGATATGCCGCTAAAGCCATTGCGATAAACGATCCCCGCGTTATAGATCCTCTGATCGAAGCTCTTTATGACAATGATGCCTTAGTTGTTCAGAATGCCGTTATATCTCTTGGAATCGTTGGCGACGAGAGAGCTATTGAACCATTATCCAAAGCTTCTGCAAACAGGGTTGTTGTAGAGAGGGCTATAAAAGATATTAAATCGCGGTTGAAACCTGCCTCACCAGTCGGTCCGTCGAGTTCGGTTGCGCCGTCGATGATGCCGGGTACCATCCCCGTATTTCTCATGCAGGCCATTATGGGTGCGACAGAAGTAGAAGGCGATGCCGGGCAAGGCGCCGCAGGCGCGACAGGAACCGAAGAACCAAGCGCTGCCGACATAGAGAAGACCGTAGCCGGGCTATTAGAGAAGATAAAGGGCCTGTCAAACGATGACCCGAATTCTACCCATATATATCAAAATGTTATCGACTCGTTCGTTCGGCTAGGTAAGTCGGCGGTTCCCGTGCTTGTAAAAGCGTTTAATAACGAGAACGAGAATGTCAGGATATGCGCAGTAAGGACCCTGGGTATCATGAAAGCCGAAGAGGCCAAAGAGCCGCTTACACGTCTATTATCTCATGGCGATATGGTCATGCGAGTCACTGCAGCCATGGCTTTGGCCAAATTCGGCGGGAGCGATGTTCTTGAGTCGATATCCGTACTTCTAGAGGACAAAGATGACACCGTAAGACTTACGGCAGCGCTTTTACTCGGTATCAATGGTGACGGCAGGGGCGCGGATATATTGATATCCGCTCTTGGGGATGCCAAGGAGGGGATGCTGACCTCTATTATACAGACCTTGGGGAGGCTTAAAGAAAAACGAGCGCTGGAACCTTTAAAGAGGATGCTGCCGGGAGCCGGACTCGAATTAAGGAACTTATTGATAGAAACGATATCTAATATAGAGGGGACAGGGCGAGCGCCTAAAGATGAAGACGGTACCAAAAAACCGGGAACTACCAAGCCATCCGAAAGGGGTAGGGGCAGGATAGTTTTGGGCAGTGGTACCGTCACCAATAATGGAATAGAGGTCGCCGAGGTGCTGTGGATGGCCGGAAACGGGCTTGTTAGCAATGCGGAAGCCAGGGCAAAGCTAGACAAGCTCATACCCGCCGGCGGATTTACAAGGCAAGAGAGAGACTCTGCTATAGATGCGCTACTGGGTCATGCGACAAGTTTTATGCTATTAGGCATGGCCTCGAAAACGTCTCCGGCGCACACCCAGCCTTCCGCTGACGATATAAATGAAATAGCCGCTAAGATACAAGGACTTGATATAGAGGTATATCTGCCGGCGACTCATCTCATAAAGAACTCCACCGGCCAGTTCAGGCGCACTATGGAGGCCGTATTCGGCGACAGGCTTACTGTCTATCAGGATGTCCAGGACCTCCCGCGGCTTATAAAGAATCCGGGTAAGGCCATAGTGATGACCGTGGACTTGAAAGAGAGCGATGTAGCTATCCTTGAGAAGGCCAAACAAGCCTTTGAGGGGGCCAGGTTCATGAACTTCGAGGCCATGAAAGATATGGAAAAGATGTCAGATCAGGAATACCATAACTACATAGCCGAGATTCTTGGCATGCTTCTGGTGGCGAGGACGATAACTGTCGAAGAGGCCAGAGACAAGTCAAGCCGTTCATACAGGATGCTGGCCCATCTTCTGGAGGAATACCTGCAGAACGATGCAGAGATGGATAATTATATAACAACGTTGGTAGATGGCTCTATAGATCCAATAGCGAAGATGCGTTATATAATAAAGGCCATTCTTAAGGCTATGCCCATCTCGGTTTATAAGGCCATGCAGCCGGCTGTCGAGATACTCTGGTCGGCGTAAAAGAGATTGCTTCGTCGTCCGCCACCTTCGGTGGCGAGACTCCTCGCAATGACGGGGGATGTAGCCGCCGCTTAAGTGGTGGCTACTGCTTATAATTTTTTTGTAAGCGTTTACAGAAAATGGCGTTACAGAAATAAATTTGACATTTTTGGATATTGTGGTAATATATTCAATATTCATATTCGGAACATCCCTACTATTATCATAATGTAGAGGTGCCACATTAAGCGTTTAGTCATCTTCATAAGTCTAATCTTTGTATCGGCCATGACATTCGGCTGCGCCAAGCAGGCTGGCATGACAAAACCTGCTGAAATAGTCGTATGGCACTGGATGGCCGACAGGATCGAAGCATTCGAAGAACTTGCCAAAGAGTATAAAGCCGCCACCGGCATAAACGTAAAGTTCGAATTATACGCCCCCACAGACGCATATACCTCCAAAGTAAGGGCCGCAGCCCAGGCCAATAAGCTCCCCGACATCTACGGCGTGCTGATGGAGATGAAAGACTTCGCCTCCCTAATAAAATCCGGCCACGTAGCCGATCTTACCGAACCCATGGAAGAGAATAAGGGCGAGTGGAAGGCGACCTTCTACACGGGCGGGCTTGTGATGAATACCTTCCCTGCGGATAACCAGTACGGCGTGAAACCCGGCATATACGGCGTTCCTATCGATATAAATAATATACAACTTATATATAACTCCGATCTTTTGAAGAAGGCCGGGTGGGATCCTTCCAAACCTCCCGCGACGTGGAGTGAGTTTTTGGCGCTTGGGCAGGCGCTCAAGAAATCCAAGATACCGGGTCTCATCAGCGGATGGGGCGAGGTCTGGATGATACACTGTTTTGCCGACAACTACGCCTGGAACATAATGGGCAAGGAAAAAGTACTTGCTACCATACGAGGCGAGGTCCCGTATACCGATCCTGACTGGGTAAAGGTCTTTGACCTTTTCAAGCAGATGCGCGACGGAGGCCTTCTCTCGGAAGGCATAGTCACCATGATCAACAAAGAGGCCGAGCAGGGCTTTGCCAACGATCGAGCCGCCGTTGCCTTTAACGGTTCATGGTGCGTAAATATATACGAGAGCATGAATCCCGAGCTTAAATATTCCGTAGCCCTTCCTCCCAGGGAGAACCTGTCGCGTCCTATGTATATATGGGGAGGCACTACGAGCTTTGTTGTGAACGAAAATTCCGCCATGAAGGCCGACGCGGTAAAGTTCCTTAAATGGCTTTCCAGCGAAAAACAGCAGATCTTTCTTGCTAAGACCACGCGCAATCTTCCTGCTAACAGGCATTGTACCGGAGCGGTCTCCGGACCTATCGCGGAATTCGCCAAAGGTATGGATAACGTGGTCCATCCAAGGCTCCTTCCCATAGAAGAATATCCTCTGGTTACAGAGGCCATAGATAAAGGGATACAGTCCATAATAATAGGGGAGTCCACACCTCCTGAGGTGGCGAAAGTGGTGCAGGACACCAAGGAGCGCGAGATGAAGAAGGCGGCCAGGGCAAAGAACTCCGGCGGAGCCAAATGACCTTCCGCTTACCGATACGTTTCAATAGAGCCTACCTTTTCGTATTACCCGCAGTGTTGATGCTATGTCTATTCTATATCTACCCATTTCTTAAGGTCTTCCAGCTGAGTTTCTTCGAGTGGGATGGCATATCCCCAAAGATGCATTTTGTGGGGCTGGCGCAATTCCACGATATAATATTTTTAAACCCATCCTGGTGGCAGAGTATGTGGCACGCCGCTTACATAACTCTGCTCGCGCTTGTCTTCCAGAACGGGCTCGCCCTAGTCCTGGCGCTCATAGTGGACCATGGCATTAAATACGGCAATGCCTATCGCGTAATATTCTTCCTGCCGCCCGTACTTTCAGGCATAGTGGTAGGGCTCATATGGAACTGGATATTTAACGGTAATTATGGATTATTGAACCACTGGCTTACCCAGATAGGCCTGGGGCACCTTGCCAGAAGCTGGCTGGCCGACCCCAAGACCGCTCTTACTTGCGTAGGTGTTATACATATGTGGAAAGGTTTCGGCTGGGGGTTCATCATACTTCTTGCCGGTCTCCAGAATATCCCGCGCGCGCTCTACGAAGCGGCCAGGATCGATGGGGCCAGTTCCTGGGATGTATTCAGGCGAGTTACCGTGCCTTTGATGATACCGGTATTTGCGCTAGTCATGGTCTTGACGGTACTGGGGACTATGCAGATATACGATATAATAGTCTCGACCACCGGCGGCGGTCCCGGATATCACACCGAAGTCCCGACGTCGAGGATAATAGCCCGCATGCTTTATTCATCGCAGTTCGGGTATGCTTGCGCCATGGGACTTGTCTTCGGTGCGATACTTCTGGTATTGTCCATGGCCCAGATGAAGATATCGAAGAATATGAAACAAACGTAGAAGTGTAAAGTGTAAAGCGAAAAGTGTAAAGTGAGAAGTTAAGTGAAGATACGATTCGACAAGTACATACTGAAGGACATGGCCAAGAGCACGATATCTCACGGCATACTTTTGGCGGTCTCTCTTACCTGCGTATTCCCGCTAGTGTGGATGTTCTCGTCCAGCCTCAAGACCCAGCAGACCATATTTAAGAATATGAGCCTTTGGCCCGGAGTCTGCCATTGGGAGAATTATGTTACAGCCTGGACTCGTGGCGGATTCGGAATATATTTCCTTAACAGCGTCTTTTATACGGTGACTGTAGTCGTGGGGCTTATACTTATCGCATCGCTTGCGGCGTATGCCTTCTCAAGGCTCGAATTCAAAGGAAAGAATATAATATATTTCACATTTCTTGCGGCGATGATGATACCTATACCCGGCTCGTTCATCGCTTTATATGTCTTATTGGTAAAGCTGGGCCTTGTCAATACAAGGCTCGGATATATACTTCCTCAGATATCGATAGGATTATCTTTAGCTATATATCTTTTAAAGACTTTCTTTGACGAGATACCCAAAGAGATAGAGGATTCCGCCGCGGTCGACGGGTGTTCGTCTATAGGTATATGGTGGCACATCGCCCTGCCGCTGGCAAAGCCCGCCATAGCCGTTATAGCGATATTCAACGCCCTTGCGGTATGGAACGAATATATCCTCGCTATGATAATACTGCAAGACAAGGCTAAGATGCCTCTCCAGAGAGGGCTCATGATATTCCAGGGCGCGCACTTTACCGAATACCCGCTTCTCATGGCAGGCATTACACTTACGGCCATCCCCATAATAATAATCTATCTCGTTATGCAGAGGTATATAATCGAAGGTATAACTGCCGGAGCGGTCAAAGGTTAGTGCAAAGTTTAAAGCGCAAAGTGTAAAGTTAAGACTAAAAGCGTAAAGCGAGAAGTAAAAAAATGCATAAAAAAATAATTCAGATAGCGATGATCATATCGATAATGATGAATGTATCGTCGTGCAGCGCGGCCGATATGCCGAATGAAGAAAAAATTGCCGCGCCGCCGGCTGCTCTTCCGGAAGCCAAAGAACCCGCTCAGACCTCGGTAAAGACCCCTGAGCCGACCAATACAAATCTCGAGATAAAGAATAAGTCTTATGACTTCACCGATTCGTCGAGTTGGAACCTTACGGTGAGCGCCTGGGAGCAATTATCGGCAAAAGATTATGACGGGGTATTCGCCTACGCGAATAAGTGCCTTGAGCTTTATGAGGCGCAGGCCCTGGACATGGCCAGATCGATGACGAAATTCGCTTCCCCGGGCCGCGAAGATGAGTACGCCACGGTGAACGATGTCGCAACCGCCCGTTATATAATGGGCGAGGCATATATGAAACAGGGTAGATACAATGAGGCGGTCAAGGAGTTTGATCTCATTATAACCCGATATCCTTTTGCGCAATGTTGGGACCCCAAGGGGTGGTTCTGGAAGGTGGCCGAGGTTAGCAGGAAGAATCTCGACAAGATAGAGAAATCGAAAACAGATACTAAATGAAAAAAGTAATAGTCATAAGTGCGATATTGTTAGCATTGTTCTGTGTGGGAGCATGGGGCGTTTACGCTACAATAAAATCGTCGATGCCGAATCCGCTTTTTAAGCTCTACGACAAGGGCACGGAAAAGATAGTCAGATACGATAAATACGGCAAATTCGCTAGCCCCGGCACTCCAGATTACCACTATATAATAGAAGACAGGAAGGCCCTCGCTCAGGCCTCCGGAGAAGGAGTATTCCCCAACACTCAGGTATATAAAGACCCCGTTTATAAAGATATGAAGTCGGCCGGCCGCCTCGAGGGGGACCGGTGGAAATTCACCGTGGAAGCCGATGACAAGACGGCTTTTTATAAATGGGCCAGCCTCACCGACGAAGACCCGGGGGTTAAACAGTTTTATACCGGCACATTTCTGGAGAACGCCGAACTTACTACCCAGGCGATAAAGGCCTATTATTCCGTTATAGTTAACTTCCCTAAGACCATAAGTTATACATACTGGAATACCCCATGGTATCCGTCAAAGGCATCAATAATAAATATCGAGTATCTCACCCGCAAACACCCGTTTTTAAGGATGAAGCTTGTCGATAGCGATGTCTGGGTGGAGAACGGTTTTGATCTTGATCCCGCAAACGACGTATTTCATGTAAACCCGGGACGCATAATATCCTGCAGGCCTTCCGATATAATCCCCAGACAGAGCCGCAAAAGACTACGCGGCGAATCCAGGGTAATAGGTAAGGGGGGTGTGAAGCTTATACAATACAGGAGCGGGGACTGGCAGCTTATAGTGGATGATAAACCTTTTATAGTTAAGGCGGTGGCTTACTCTCCTACCAAGATAGGAGAGAGCCCTGACGAGGGCACTTTGCAGGATTGGTCGCGGGTAGACTATGATAAGGACCAGTCTGTCGCGGATGCGGCGTATAAGGCTTGGATTGACAAAAACAAGAATAATAAGCAGGACCCGGA
>JAGOLR010000006.1 GCA_017993955.1 Candidatus Omnitrophota bacterium | reverse complement strand
CGTCGATTCCTGGGAATCGATAATAGTCGCGGCCCTGGTCCTAGGGCTTCTGAACGCATTCCTGAAACCTGCGTTAATAATGCTTACACTGCCTTTTAACATACTCACTCTCGGCGTCCTGACGCTATTCATAAACGGTTCATTATTTTATCTGGCCGCGAAATTCGTTAAAGGGTTCCACATAGTCAGTTTCTGGAACGCCTTCTGGGCGTCTATCATATTTAGCGTCATAAGTTTTTTCCTGAACGTTTTATTAACACCGTCCATATCGATAAAGACAGGGAGTTTTTACCGGATGCCGCCCAAGTCGCAACCGAAAGATTACGATGATGTCATAGATGTGGAAGGTAGAGTAGAAAAATAAAAAAGGAGGGGATATGTCAATTCTGATAGCATTGGTAATAATAGCGATAGTCGCGGCCGGTTTCTTTTATTGCAGAAAAAAAAGCAGCTGTTGTTGCGGCACCGGCAACACCAATAAGGACGAACCGAAGAAGCCGGGTTGTTGTTCATAATTAAGAAAGAGTAAGGGATAAAGGTCAGTATCGAAAAATAAAGAAAATTTTGGGTGACGCGACCGAGGCTTTTGTCGCATAGGGGCTCTACGGCGCTAGGGGGGACACGACCGGATTGGTAGTCCTATTCAAGCTTTGATATACGCCTCGAGGCCCTTGAAAGCCCCTATATAACAAAAGACGAGGTCGCGGCAGCCTGCCTCGACTGCAAGCTATAGACATCGGGCAAGGCGGGGACCCAAAATTTTAATACAAGAGATTGCTTCGTCGGCCTCCGGCCTCCTCGCAATGACGGACGTGGTAAGAATTTTCTCCTTTACACGATGCCTCACAAACTGTATAATTTTGCCTAATGGTTAAGCAGAACATACCCTCAAAGGTCGGTTTCGATAACGACAAATACCTCAGCGAACAGACGACGGCCATCACCGACCGCGCAAAAAAGTTCACCAACAAGCTCTATCTCGAATTCGGCGGTAAACTCTGTTACGACTACCACGCCGCCCGCGTCCTCCCGGGATACGACCCAAACGTCAAAATAAGACTGCTCCAGAAATTAAAAGACAAGATAGATATAGTCCTCTCCATATATGCCGGTGACATCGAAAAGGGCCGGGTCCGCGGCGACTTCGGCATCACATACGACGCTGCCACTTTTAAGCTCATAGACGACCTGCGCAAATGGGGCCTCGATATACTTGCGGTGGTGATAACGCGGTTCAACAACCAGCCTTCGGCCGTGACATTCAGGAACAAACTGGAGCGACGCGGTATAAAGGTATATTACCACTACCCGATAGAAAATTACGCCACAGACATAGATAAGGTCGTAAGCGATAACGGGTTCGGCAAGAACGACTACATCGAGACCAAAAACCCCATAGTAGTAGTTACCGCGCCGGGTCCAAATAGCGGCAAGCTCTCCACCTGTCTTTCCCAGCTATACCACGAGCATAAGCGCGGAATAAAGGCCGGCTATGCTAAGTTTGAGACATTCCCGATATGGAACCTGCCTTTAAAACACCCTGTAAATGTCGCATACGAAGCCGCCACTGCGGATATATTGGATTTTAACCTCGTAGACCCTTTTCACCTTTCAAAATATAACGAGATCGCCATAAACTACAACCGCGACGTAGAGAGTTTCCCTATATTGAAGCTGATACTTACTAAGATACTTGATAAGAATGCCGACACGCCGATGTATAATTCTCCCACTGATATGGGGGTCAACCGGGCCGGTTTCGGTATAGTAAACGACGCCATAGTGCAGGAGGCCGCAAAACAGGAGCTTATAAGGCGCTACTTCAGGTATAACGCCGAGTATGTGATGGGAATAGAAAAGAAAGAGACCGTTGACAGGGCGCTCGTTCTTATGGAAGGGATGGGCATCCGGGTGACGGATAGGGCAGTTGTGGAACCCGCCCGGAAAGCGGCCGAGGAGGCCGAAAAGAACGGCAAGGGTCATTCGGGTATATTCTGCGGCGCGGCCATGCAGTTAAAAGACGGCAGGATGATAACGGGAAAGAATTCCAATCTTATGCATGCCGCTTCGTCGCTTGTACTAAACGCTGTAAAGGTAATGGCCAATATACCCGATGAGATACTGCTTATATCGCCGAATATCATAAATCAGATAGCCGCGCTGAAGGAAGGGGTGCTGCACGGAGATTCGGAGAGCCTCGACCTCGAGGAGATGTTGATAGCTTTGTCCGTAAGCGCGCCGACCAACCACACCGCGGAGATAGCCATGAAGAAGCTATCTGAACTTCGCGGCACTGAAGTCCACATGACCCACATACCAACCCCGGGCGATGAGGTCGGTTTGAAGATGCTTGGGGTCAACCTCACTACGGATGGCAAGTTTTCGTCGCGGAATCTCTTTGTAACGTAAAAGCCGGGCTTCAAACACGAAACTTGACACGCCGAATTCCTCATGCTACAATGCATCGCGTCAGGACAATGCACGCTTCCTTATTACTGGAGTGTGATCACATATTAACATGAGTAGATATACGGATCGTTTTAATGTTTACCACTACGGGGAGCTCCAAGTACAGCCAAACTAAAAAGCTCTGGGAACCTGAATTTATAGGCCAGCGGGACTATCGTCTTCGCTGGTTTTTTTGTTTTTAGTTCGTGACTTGAACAATACGAAGGAAAACGATATGAAAGCCATTCTCGTTCTGGAAGACGGAAGCTCTTTTGAGGGAAAGTCATTAGGGGTTGAAGGGGAGAAGATAGGCGAAGTTGTCCTGAACACGGCGGTCGTCGGGTATCAGGAACTTATGACCGACCCGGTTAACGCAGGGAAGATACTGGTCCTCACCTATCCGCTGATAGGCAACTACGGCGTAGCAAAGAAGTTCAACGAGTCCGACAAATGCTGGATATCGGGCCTTGCTATAAAAGAACCGTCGAGGATATATTCTAACTGGCAGGCGGAGGGATCGTTCGATGAATTCGTAAAAAAAGAAGGGGTCGTGGCCATAAGTGACATAGACACCAGAACCCTAGCTGTCACCATAAGGGACAAGGGCGAGATGTTCGGCATAATATCCACAAAGAGCGCAAAGAAAGAAGAGCTCCTTGCCAAGATAAAAGAATACAAAAAATCCGCTAAGGCAGACTTCGTTAAAAAGATCTCCGTTAAAAAACCATTCGAGATCAAGGGTAAGGGTGCCAAAATAGCAATCATAGACCTGGGAACGACCAATAGCCTTATAAAGCAATTGACCACTCTCGGCTGCGATATAACCCTACTGCCTTACGATACCGATCCCGCTTTGATCTTAAGCAAAGGCTACAACGGCGTCATCATATCGAATGGCCCCGAGAACGACGAAGCGCTGAGGCTGGTAGCCCAGAACGTAAGATCCCTGCTCGGGAATGTCCCATTATTGGGCATATCTACCGGACACGAGGTCATAGCCATGGCTCTGGGTGGGAAACTGGAAAGGATGCGGCTAGGACACCGGGGCGTGAATTATCCCGTCAAGCCTGATAACTCTTTTAAAGGCCATATAACCGTACAAAACCACGCCTATGTAGTGAAGGCGGATTCCCTTACATCACGCAAAGAGTTAAAGATAACTTTGCGCAACGTAAACGACAAATCAGTCGAAGAGATGGAGGGTAGGGGCCTAAAACTCATCTCCACTCAATATTACCCGGCAAGCCCAGGATTCGACGAAGTCAATAATGTATTCCTAAGATTCCTGAATATGATACCGGCGGCCAAGGCAAAAACCGCAAAGCTTCCAAAGAACTCCAAAAAAGACCGTGAGGTGGCATATGCCAAAGCGTAAGGATATCCGCAGGATACTGATGATAGGCTCCGGCCCTATAGTGATAGGCCAGGCATGTGAATTTGACTATTCCGGATCTCAGGCGTGTAAAGCCCTTAGAGAAGAGGGGTATTACACTATACTGGTTAACTCAAACCCCGCCACGATCATGACCGACCCCAATATGGCCGATGTCACATACATTGAACCCCTTACTGTGGAGGCGGTAACCGAGATAATCAAAAAAGAAAAGCCGGACGCCATACTCCCGACCCTGGGAGGCCAGACGGGGCTAAACCTCGCGTTCTTCCTTATGAAACAGGGTATACTTAAAAAATACGGCGTGGAAGCTATCGGCGCAAACGTAGAAGCCATATCCAGAGCCGAGGATCGCGAATTGTTTAAAAAGTCCATGGTCGAAATAGGCATCGATGTGCCGAAGAGCGGCATCGCTACGGACGTTGAGGAAGGGATGAAGATAGGCCTTGCGATAGGTTTCCCTCTCATACTCAGGCCCGCATACACCCTTGGCGGATCGGGCGGCGCCACCGCTTACAACAGGGAAGAGCTCGAAAAGGCTCTGGCAAACGCCCTGGAAATAAGCCCTGTTCACCAAGTCCTTGTAGAACAATCCGTGCTCGGCTGGAAAGAGATAGAGTTCGAGGTCATGCGCGACTGCGCAGATAACGTTATAATGATAACATCAATGGAAAACGTCGACCCGATGGGCGTGCACACAGGCGATTCGGCCGTTGTGGCCCCGTCTCAAAGCCTCACCGCCGAGGAATACCTCCAGTTCGTAAATCTATCGAAAAAGATAATAAGAAAGATAGGCATAACGGGCGGCGGAGCCAATATACAATTCGCCCAAAACCCGGATAACGGCAAGATAGTTATAATAGAGGTAAACCCACGCCTTTCGAGAAGTTCGGCGCTCGCTTCCAAAGCTACCGGATTCCCGATAGCGCGCGTAGCGACAAAGCTCGCGATAGGATTGACCCTTCCCGAGGTGCTGAACGAAGTTACCGGCCGCACCACGGCATTTTTCGAACCTACGGTAGATTACTGTGTGTTCAAGATCTGCAGGTTCACATTCGAGAAGTTCCCCGGCACCAAAAGAATACTGAATACATCAATGAAGGCGGTGGGAGAGGCGATGTCTATAGGCAGGAACTTCAAAGAGGCCCTTCAGAAAGGCATCCGCTCTACAGAGTCCAAAAGGTTCGGCCTGGGCTCTGACGGCAGAGACAAGATCACGGACTCTATGTTAACCGCGGCCTCTCAGGATTTGATAAGCGAAATAAAAGAGAAGATACGCACCCCCAACGATGACAGATTATTTTACATACGTTACGGAATAAAGCTCGGATTGACCACCGACGAGATATATGATCTCTCCAGGGTGGACCGGTGGTTTATCGACAACCTTAAAGAGATAGTCGAGACCGAAGAAGATATAAAGAGATATAAAAATACGGACAAGGAAGACGACGTCAGGCTGCCCGGGGAGCTTTTTCTCAAGGCAAAGAAGTTCGGATTTTCGGACGTCCAGCTCGCCTTCCTTCTAAATTCTACGGAGACCAACGTGAGAAAAGCGAGGATCAAAAAGAATATAAAGACCGCATACAAGTTAGTCGACACATGCGGCGGAGAATTTAAGGCCAAGAGACCTTATTACTATTCTACATACGAAACCAAGGACGAAAGCGAACCCACTAAAAACAAGAAGGTCCTCATATTGGGCGGTGGCCCAAACAGGATAGGGCAGGGTATAGAATTCGACTACTGCTGCTGCCACGCTTCTTACGCCCTTAAGGAAGAAGGCATCGAAAGCATCATGATAAACTGCAACCCGGAGACGGTATCTACTGACTACGACACTTCCGACAAACTCTATTTTGAGCCGCTTACCGTAGAAGACGTCTTGAATATCGTCGATATCGAGAAGCCGATCGGCGCGATAGTCCAGTTCGGAGGGCAGACGCCTCTCAATATTTCAGGACCGCTGTCCGCGGCAGGCCTTAACATACTCGGGACGAGTCCCGACTCAATAGACATAGCCGAGGACAGAAAAAGGTTCCAGCAGATGCTTAAAAAATTAAAACTTGTCCAGCCCGATAACGGTACCGCCACTTCATTCGAGGAGGCCCAGAAAGTAGCCTCCCGCATAGGGTATCCGGTAGTCGTAAGACCTTCCTACGTACTGGGCGGCCGCGCCATGGAGATAGTATACGAGGAAAAGGGCTTAGCAGATTATATGGAGAAGGCTGTCGAAGCGTCCCCGGAAAGGCCTATATTGATAGATAAATTCCTGGAAGACGCCATCGAAGTCGACGTGGACGCCATATGCGACGGCAAGACATGCGTCATAGGCGGGATACTCGAACACATAGAAGAGGCGGGGATACATTCCGGCGACAGCGCTATGGTGATGCCCCCTCATACCCTTGGTAAAGATATCATAGAAGAGATAAAACGTAACACTTACGCCATGGCCCTTGAGCTTAAAGTAAAAGGGCTTATGAATGTCCAGTATGCGGTAAAAAACAACATAGTCTACATACTAGAGGTCAACCCGAGAGCTAGCCGCACCGTACCTTTCGTATCCAAGGCCATAGGAGTGCCTTTGGCGAAATTGGCTACCAAGATCATGCTCGGCAAAACACTGCAGGAACTCGGATTCACTAAAGAGAAGCATATAAATTTCGTAACGGTAAAGGAATCGGTATTCCCGTTTGTCAGGTTCCCCGGGGTAGATGCCATCCTGGGACCGGAGATGAAATCGACGGGCGAGGTTATGGGTATCGACACGACCTTCGGAGCGGCCTATGCGAAAAGTCAGCTCGCCGCCGGACAGAAGCTTCCGGTAAAAGGCAATGTCTTTATAAGCGTAAAGAACCAGGACAAGAGAAATATAGTATTCGTCGCGAAGAAACTCGTCGATCTCGGGTTCAAGATCATGGCGACTTCCGGAACTGCGGATGCGCTTAAGAGTAACGATATCAATGTCCAGGTCCTGCCCAAACTGCACGAAGGCAGACCCAATGTAATAGACCTGATAAAAGATAACAAAGTTCACCTCATCATCAACACGCCTTCCGGCAAAGCCACCAAGGAAGACGAGATGAAGATACGATCCAATGCCATATTGTATAACGTGCCGCTCATCACGACAGTATCCGGCGCTCAAGCCTCGGTAAACGGCATCGAGAATCTTATAAAGAAACCAAAGGCGGTCGTTAAGCCTTTGCAGGAATACCATAAGTCGGTAAAATAGCGTATAGCGTTTAGCGGGTAGCGCATAGGAAAAGTAAAAAAGTCGTCATTGCGAGCGAACGCAGTGAGCGAAGCAATCTAAAAGAGATTGCTTCGTCGGAAAAATAGCTTGACGCCATCCTCCTCGCAATGACCGAGTTTTATTATCGCTATTCGCTACACATGGAGTTTTTACATGCATGATTATTGTGGAGTAGTCGGCATATACGGCCACAAAAACGCCGCTCAGTTGACATACCTGGCGCTATACGCGCTCCAGCACAGAGGAGAGGAGTCCGCCGGCATAGTAAGCCATGACGGGAAAAGAGTATACCAGCATAAAGGCATGGGGCTTGTAGGAAACGTATTTTCCGAAAGCGTCCTCAAGAAATTAAAAGGACACCTCGCGATAGGCCACGTCAGATACTCCACCACCGGTTCATCTACGGTAAAGAACGTCCAGCCTCTTCTTATAAACCACAAAAAAGGTTTCATAGCCGTAGCACATAATGGTAACCTCACAAATTCCGTAGCCCTAAGGAACGAACTGGAGGATGCGGGGTCTATACTCCAGACGACCATGGATTCGGAGCTCATCATACATTTCCTCGTCCGCGATCACAAAAATAACTACGTCCAGAAGATCCTGCCCATAGCGTCAAGGATGGAAGGCTCCTATTCTTTTGTCGTGATGATAAACGACAAGATATACGCCATGCGTGACCCGCACGGTTTCAGACCTTTATGCATAGGCAAGATCGACGGCGGTTATATCGTAGCCAGCGAAACCTGCGCGCTCGACATGATACAGGCCTCCTACATCAGGGACGTTGAACCTGGCGAGGTCGTCATAATTGATAAAAGCGGAATAACTTCGCTGAAACAGCCTGAAGAGAAGCGCCACGCTTTTTGCATATTCGAATACATATATTTCTCAAGGCCCGATTCCAACATTTTCAACAAAAGCGTATATCTTTCGAGAAAAAATCTAGGCCGCGCCCTGGCAAAAGAACACCCGGTGGAGGCTGATATAGTCATGCCCATCCCGGATTCAGGCACCTATGCCGCACTGGGATACGCGGAAGAATCGCGGATACCGCTTGAGATGGCCTACGTGAGGAACCATTACATCGGAAGGACTTTCATACAACCTAGTCAGCTTATACGTGATTTTAAGGTCAAGGTAAAATTAAACCCCATACGCGACCTTTTGAAAGGTAAGCGCATAGTGATAGTGGAGGATTCGATAGTGAGAGGCACTACGTCGAGAAGCCGCGTGAAAGCCCTGCGCGAGGCCGGGGCAAAAGAGATACATATGCGCGTCAGCTGTCCGCCATTGATATCACCATGCTTCTACGGCATAGACTTCCCGACGAAAAAAGAGCTTATAGCATCGAACCATTCCATCGAGGAGATAAGACAATTCGTAGGGGTCGATAGCCTTAAATACTTAAGCCTCGAGGGCATGCTCGGCGCGATGCTCCTGCCTAAGGAGGAGTTTTGCACCGCATGCTTCACCGGGGACTACCCGACCTCCATCTGTAAACCGCCTTATAAGAAAGCGCTGGAGCGGACGAGATGCGAAGGAGTATCAAAGAAAACTTAAAACTTATGTTTACTTATGCGTGAAAAGATACTGATCATCGACTTCGGTTCGCAATACAACCAGCTCATAGCCAGAAAGGTGCGCGAGCATAATGTCTATTGCGAGATAGTACCGCCGGATACAAAGATGTCAGAAATAGACAGGCGCGACATCAAAGGCATTATACTTTCCGGTGGGCCAGCCAGCGTATACGCGCACGGAGCTCCCACCTGCGATCCGGGGCTCTTAAACCTTGGCATACCGGTGCTGGGGATATGTTACGGCATGCAGCTTATGGCAAAGATGCTGGGAGGGCAAGTGGAACGCGCCCATTCCAGGGAATACGGCCGGGCCGTCCTCACGGTCACCAGCCCGGACATGTTATTCAAAGGTATACCGAAAAAGAGCGTCACGTGGATGAGCCACGGGGATAAAGTAAGGCATATGCCCAAAGGTTTTAAGCGCTTGGCCCTGTCCAGAAACACTTCCATAGCCGCATTCGCCAATCCCAAAAAGAAGTTCTTTGGAGTGCAGTTCCATCCGGAAGTTGCCCATACCGAGCACGGCAAATCCGTAATAAAAAACTTTGTAAGGGAGATATGCGGCACCAAGGCCGATTGGTCGATGCGGTCTTTTGTGGATGAGACCGTCCGCGATATAAGAAATACCGCCGGCAACGACAAAGTGGTCCTGGGACTATCAGGGGGCGTAGACTCGTCCGTAGCGGCCGTTCTTATAAATAAAGCGATAGGACACAGGCTTGTGTGCATATTCGTCGACAACGGACTCCTGCGAAAGAACGAGGCCAGGCTGGTCAGGGAAGTATTCCAGAAACATTTTAAGATAAACTTACGCTGCATCGACGCTTCGGAGGAGTTCTTAAAAAATCTTAGAGGCGTAACGGAACCGGAGAAGAAAAGGAAGATAATAGGCAGAACCTTTATAAAAGTGTTCGACAGGGAGGCTAAGAAGATAGGAAATGTTAAATTCCTGGCTCAGGGCACTCTCTATCCCGATCTTATAGAATCCCGTTCAGCCTTTGGAGGGCCCAGCGCCACCATAAAGACGCATCATAACGTAGGTGGACTGCCCAAGAAGATGCGCCTGAAACTCATAGAGCCGCTTAAATATCTATTCAAGGATGAAGTCCGGATGGTAGGCAGAGAGCTTAAGATGCCCGCCGAAGTGCTCGGCCGCCATCCTTTCCCCGGTCCCGGGCTTGCCATACGCATATTGGGAGATGTCACGCGGGAACGCTGCGACATCCTTCGCGAGGTGGATGACCGGTTCATCCAGACTCTGCACAAAGAAAAGCTTTACGATAAGATATGGCAGGCGTTCGCGGTGCTACTGCCCATAAAATCGGTCGGGGTCATGGGCGATGAAAGAACGTATGAAAACGTCGTAGCTGTCCGGGCCGTTACAAGCGTGGATGGTATGACCGCGGATTGGGCTAAGATACCTTACGACGTACTCGGCAAGATATCTAACAGGATAATAAACGAGGTGAAAGGCGTAAACAGGGTAGTATACGACATCAGCTCGAAACCGCCATCGACGATCGAGTGGGAATAATTAAGTTACTGGTTGTCAGTTGCTAGTTTTTAGTAAAATAACAGGAAAAATGACATACAGAATAGAAGTCCGCGAAAAAAAAGGTTTTTACGACGCCTTAGGCGAAAGCGTAAAGAAGGACATCTCCGATCTCGGGTATAAAGGCAAGGTCAAGGAAGTCAAGACCGTGCAGGTCTATCTGATCGAGGGAGGTCTTGAAGAGCCCGACGTAAAACTTCTGTGCAAGAATCTGTTTACTGATCCGATAACTCAGGACTACAAGATAGGTGATGAGGCAAACCCCGAAGATAAGGGATATAAGATCGTAGAGGTCGCCTATAATCCCGGCGTTATGGATCCGGTAGAGGAGAGCGCCAAGAAGGCCGTAAAAGACCTCGGTATCAAAGACATAAGAACGGTGAAGACCGCCAGAAAATATCTTATCAAAGGCAGCCTATCCTATAAAGACATACGCGCAATAGCCGATAAGATACTTTATAACAAAGTCATCCAACATCTCGTCATAGGCCATTCAAGCATACCGCCGGAGCCCCCACCTTACAATTTCAAATTGACCACAGTGGATATCCTTCATGCAAGCGACGAACGTCTGGCTAAAATATCCAAGGACGGGCAGTTATTCCTCAGCCTCGACGAAATGCGCGCCATAAAAGACTACTTCAAAAAGTTAAAAAGGAACCCTACCGATTGCGAACTCGAGACCATAGCGCAGACATGGTCCGAACACTGTAAGCACAAGACATTCAGAGGCCTCATAGAATACGAAGGCAAGGTAATAAAGAACTTGCTGAAAAGCACGGTCATGAAGGTCACCGAAGAGCTCGCCAAACCCTGGTGTGTTTCAGTATTTAAGGACAATTCCGGAATAATAAGATTCGATGAAAAGCACGATGTCTGTTTCAAGGTGGAAACTCACAACCATCCGTCTGCTCTGGAACCATACGGAGGCGCCGGTACCGGCATAGGCGGCGTCATACGGGATCCACTCGGCACGGGATTGGGCGCAAAACCAATAATTAATACGGACATATTCTGCTTCGGTCCGATGGACTATCCTTACAAAAAACTCCCAAAAGGTTCTCTTCATCCCAAAAGGGTCATGAAGGGAGTTGTCTCGGGAGTGCGTGACTATGGTAACCGCATGGGCATACCCACGTCAAACGGCGCCGTTCTTTTCGATGAGAATTTTGTAGGTAACCCCCTCGTCTTCTGCGGAAATGTCGGGGTCATGCCTAAGGATAAGGACTTCAAGAAGGCGCGAAAAGGCGATCTGGTAGTAGTGGTAGGTGGAAGGACTGGAAGAGACGGAATACACGGAGCCACTTTCTCTTCGGGAGAGCTTACCCATGAGTCGGAGACCGTATCTGGATCCGCCGTTCAGATAGGTAACCCCATACAGGAAAAGAAGATGACAGACACCATTCTCCAGGCCAGGGACATGGGATTATATACCGCAATAACCGATTGCGGCGCCGGGGGGCTATCCAGCGCGGTGGGGGAGATGGGCGAGGAACTCGGCGCAAGGGTAGATCTCGATAAGGTACCTTTGAAGTATAAAGGGCTAAGCTATTCAGAGATATGGATATCCGAAGCACAAGAGCGCATGGTGCTCGCAGTCCCTCCTGAAAATCTCGCAAGGCTTAAAAAGGTCTTCGAGCAGGAGAATGTAGAGGCGACCGCTATAGGCGAATTCACGGATGACGGGCGGTTGAGGCTCTTTTATAAAGGCGAGAATGTCTGCGACATCGCAATGAAGTTTATACATGACGGCGTACCGAACGTGCGGAGAAAAGCCGTATGGAAGAGACCTCTTCACAAAGAACCGAATATTACTACAAGGGGCAATCTAACCGGCGATCTTCTCAAACTCTTCGCCATGCCAAACATCGCAAGCAAGGAATGGATCATACGCCAGTATGACCATGAGGTGCAAGGCGGGAGCGTATTAAAACCTCTCCAGGGGATAAACCATGACGGGCCGGGAGATGCGTCTATAACCCGGCCTATACTTAGTTCCATGAAGGGCATCATACTATCCTGCGGGATAAATCCTGACTACGGCAAGATAGACCCTTACTGGATGGCGGCAAGCGCCATAGACGAAGCCTTGCGCCAGGTAGTCTCGGTAGGAGGAAAGATCGACAGAGCGGCTATATTGGACAATTTCTGCTGGGGGAATTGTAACAAGCCGGATAGGCTTGGCGGATTGGTGAGAGCCTCCCAGGCATGCTATGACGTTGCCAAGGTTTATGAGGTGCCGTTCATTTCAGGTAAGGACAGCTTAAACAATGAATTCTCCACCGGAAAAGAGACCATCTCCATACCGCCGACTCTTCTTATATCATGTATAGCTATAATGGATGATGTCTCCAAGGCCATAACCATGGACATAAAAAGTCCGGGAAACAGCGTCTACATCGTGGGTATCACCCATGATGAGCTGGGCGGATCACAATATTACAAGATGAAAGGATTCGTCGGGAACAATGTCCCCAGACTCGACCCAGAATACAGCAAGAAGCTCATGGAGGCATTAAGCCATGCTATCGATAAAGGCCTCGTCAGGTCTTGCCACGACTGCTCCGACGGAGGAATGGCCGTTGCTCTCGCAGAAATGGCGTTTTCCGGCGGGATCGGCATGGATATCAGGCTCGACCCGGGGATACTGCCTTTCGGACAGAAGATACTTCCTGATCACACTGTTCTTTTCTCGGAATCGAACACCAGATTCGTATTGGAGATCGAGGATGAAAAGAAATTCCTTGCCGCCATGGACGGTTTCCCGGTATGGAAACTGGGCAAAACCGTAAAGGGCAAAACATTCAATATACGCAACTTCGACGATAAGACAATCGTAAATACGACCATCGACGCTTTAAAGAATTCATGGCAGTCAACGTTCAAAAAGTTGTAGCGTTTAGCGGATAGCGCATAGAAAAACAAAAATACTTGCGTTGTCATTGCGGGGAGGGTATCGATAGACTGTTTTCCGACGAAGTAATCTCTTTATTAGATTGCTTCGCTCACTACGTTCGCTCGCAATGACGTTTTTCCCTATACGCTAAACGCTATCCGCTATACGCTAGAAAGTTTACTTATGTCAGTCAAAGTCATAATACTAAGAACCGCCGGAACAAACTGCGACAAAGAGACGGCCTTCGCCTTCGAAAGGGCGGGCGCGTCTACTGAGCTCGTTCATATAAATGCCCTGCGCAATAAGGAAAAGTCTTTATCGGAATATCAGATACTTGCGATACCCGGCGGCTTCACATACGGGGACGATATAGCAAGCGGTAAGATAGTGGCTAATGAGCTTAAATTCAAATTAAAAGACAGTCTGGTCCGCTTCATATCCGAAGGCAAGCTCATAATAGGCATATGCAACGGTTTCCAGATACTCGTAAAATCAGGGCTGCTGCCGAATCTTTCGGGAGATTTCAAGACTATAGAGACCACGCTTACCCTGAACGATTCCGATAAATTCGAGGACCGGTGGGTGCACCTAAAAAGTGTAAAGCGTAAAGCGAAAAGCGAAAAGTTAAAAATCGAAAAAACAAAATGCGTATGGACGCGCGGGTTGAAAGACATAATCTATCTACCCGTAGCGCATGGAGAGGGTAAGTTCATCCCGCGCGACGGATCGATACTTAAGAGATTGCGGGACGAGGGGCTGATCGTATTTGAATATTCTGACAGCAACGGCAGGCGTTCGGGATATCCTCACAACCCGAATGGTTCAGTGGAAAGCATCGCCGGCATATGCGATCCGACGGGCAGGGTCTTCGGACTTATGCCACACCCCGAGAGGCATATACATTACAGTCAACACCCGGCATGGACAAGGTCAAACCACAGAGGTGACGGAGATGGGCTAGCGATATTTAAAAGCGGCGTCGATTTTGCTAAAAAACATCTATAGAGTTAAATATTTGATGGATTTAACGATCTGGCTTTCCATAATTTTTTAACTAAAAAGGTTGTCAATATACGATTTATAGCGTATATTTATTAGCAAATATAAAATTATGATTAAACAGATAAACCTCATATTACACAGATTGAATTAAAAAGACGATCTGTGTATTTTTTTATCTTGTTGTTTCATACTAAAAGGAGAGGCGCGGCATGAAGACTATCGCAATAGCAAACCAAAAAGGCGGCTGCGGTAAGACTACGACAGCCATAAACCTGGCAAGCGCATTGGCCGTATCCGGAGTAAGGGTGCTCCTCATAGATCTGGACCCGCAGGCCCACGCGACTTTCGGCCTGGGAGCGACAAACCAGACCGTAGACAGGTCCATATACAACGTCCTGACCGAAAATCTTGAAAAACACCGCCTTATAACTGAGTGCATAACCAATGTAAGCGATAAGCTTGACATGGTCACTTCTAATATACTTTTGAGCACGCTGGAGCAGGAGCTGAAAGATAAAGAGGACGCCGTATCCAAACTGCACCAGTCCCTTTATGACGGAAAACTCGACTACGATTACGCGATAATAGATTGCCCGCCCAGCCTGGGCTTTCTAACATTCAATGCCCTCCGCGCGGCGGAATACATAATAGTCCCGATAGACATGAGCGCCTTCTCTCTCATGGGAGTGGGGAAGCTTTTAGGGATGCTGGAGCTTATAAAGATAAAGATACACCACTCGCCGCGCGTCAATGCCCTGGGCACCATCTACGATAAAAGGACAAAATATTGCCAGACTATGCTCGAAGACATACGCTCGTTCTTCAAAGAGCAGATGCTCTCGACCGTCATAAGGATGAGCATATCCCTGAAAAAAGCCGCCGCCAGGGGGATGTCCGTAGTGCAATTCGACAGGGAATCCAACGGCGCGATCGATTATCTGGCTTTGGCGCATGAAATCCTTCGGGTCGACGGCGTATCAGAGTTCGAAAAGGATATGAAGATATCATCTATAGTGAAAAATATCGATGATGTGAAAAAAGACCGGGTCGCTACAACCAGCGAGCCCGAACCCGTAACGTTAACCACCGCTTCTCCGGTAGAAGACAGGGTCGATCCCGTTACAACTACTGCGCCTGTAGTAAAGAATGAGATAGAAACGGTAGCGCCGAAAACCCTCACAGAAGAGGCCGTCGTCCAAAACGCGGCTCCTGCGTCACAGAGTCCCATAGTCGACACAGACTCCGAAAAGGAGATCACCTTTGCCATAAACGCGCCTAACGCTAAGGATATATTTCTTGTAGGTGACTTCAATCACTGGAAGATCAACGACTCCAGCCGCCTATCCAGAACCGCTGAGGGAAGGTGGGAGAAGCGTATTCAACTGGCCCCGGGTAATAAGTATAAGTACAAATACGTAGTCGACGGTGAGTGGACCATAGATTCAGACAATAAAAATCTGGAGCAGAACTCTTTCGGTACATTCGACTCCGTGATAAAGCTCTAAATAACGGAGAATTTCCACGAGACCTCTGGCTCACGTCGTAACTTCCGGCATAATAAGCGTATACGTATGGTCGCATTTCCAATCCTTATGGTGCGCTATCGTCTCTTTTGCCGCAGGCGTACTCGTAGACGCCGACCATTTCATAGACTACTACTTAAACCATCCTTACACGTTAAATATTAAAAAGATCTATGCGGCCTGCCTCGATATAAACTTTAAGAGGCTTTATCTTGTCCTGCACTCATATGAATTCATAGCCATCCTCTGGATAGTAATATACGCGTATTCTCTGTCAGATATATGGAAGGCCGCGGCCATAGGATTCACTCAACATCTGATATTCGATCAAATAGTGAACCCCGTAACCCCGATGTCATACTTTCTGACTTACCGCATCCTGATGAGATTTAATATAAAAACCATAATAACGGAGGTAAAAAAATAATATGGCATTAAAAGGCGATTTTGTAAAAGAAGACCCTTGGCGTATATTCCGGATAATGAGCGAATTTGTCGATGGTTTTGAAGAACTCTCCGATGTCGACAACGCCGTATCCATATTCGGCTCTGCCCGTTCTCATCCTTCGAGCAAGCCCTACAAAATAGCCGAGAAGACCGCGAGGCTTCTGGTAGAATCGGGCTACGCGGTCATCACCGGAGCCGGCGGCGGGATAATGGAGGCAGGTAATAAAGGCGCTAAAGAAGCCGGCGGGGAGTCGATAGGGCTGAATATATTGATACCTACGGTTCAAAAACCGAATCCTTATGTAACAAGATTGGTCTCTTTCAGATACTTCTTTGTAAGAAAAGTTATGTTCGTAAAATACGCGCGCGCCTTCGTGGTGTTCCCCGGCGGTTACGGCACCCTGGATGAGCTATTTGAAGCTATAACGCTCGTACAGACCGAAAGGGTGGACCCTTTCCCGGTAATACTGGTTGGCAGGGATTTCTGGAAAGGCGCCGTCTCATGGATGAAAAAGACTTGCGTGAGATATAAGACGATAAGTAAAACGGAATTCAACCTGTTTTCCGTCGTGGACACGCCACAGGAGATACTGGATTCCATCAATAAATTCTACGGAAAGTAACGGTAACCGTTCTATTGCTTTTTGTAAAAGATAGGGTATACTTGTATTGGATGACAACAGCCAAGAGTGACCCGTTCTCGGGCCTATGGCACCAAGTGCCGACACGTGCTGTTGCCATCCTTTTTTTGCCTGCTATCTTACAGTAGCAAAAAAACCCCGGACAATAATTCATTCCCACCTATACACCATTCCCAAAATTATGGTAAAATACGCCCTATGAATCCAAAATACGACGTCATAGTAATCGGCGGAGGCCACGCAGGCATAGAAGCATCTCTTGCGGCCAGCCGCATGGGATGCAAGACCCTTCTATTGACAATGAATAAGTCGATGATAGGGGAGATGTCCTGCAACCCAGCCATAGGAGGCCTGGCCAAGGGTCAGCTTGTAAAGGAGCTCGATGCCCTTGGCGGAGAGATGGGCAAGGCCGCTGACGCGACTATGATGCAATTCCGCACTCTAAATACCAAAAAAGGGCCCGCCGTAAGGTCTTCAAGAGCTCAGATAGACCGCCATGCTTACCGCGAATACATGAAAAATATAATATCGCGCCAGCGACTCTTGGAAGTTTCTGAGGCCATGGTTGAAGATATAATAGTTAATAAAGGTGGGGTCGAGGGGGTCAGGGTCTGCGGAGGAGCGGAATACCGCACTAATGCTCTTGTGGTAACACCGGGCACATTCCTGCGGGGCCTTATACACATAGGTTTGGATCACGAACCGGGGGGGAGGGTGGGGGAGAAGGCGGCGACATCTCTTGCCGCATCGATAAAGACCCTGGGGTTCAGGATGGGCCGCCTGAAGACAGGCACCTGCGCCAGGATTGACGGAAGGACCATAGATTTTTCAAAGCTTATGGTTCAGAACGGCGACGAATACATAACTCCTTTCTCGTTTTCCACAAAAGGCATAGATATAAAACAGCTTCCCTGCCACATAACTTACACCAATAAAAAAACACACGATATAATAAGGGACAATCTTGACAGGTCACCTCTATTCACGGGAAAGATAAAAGGGACCGGAGTACGATACTGCCCTTCGATAGAGGATAAGATATATCGTTTCCCTGACCGCGAGCGCCACCATATATTTCTGGAACCGGAAAGCCTTTCGACCACGGATTATTATCCCAACGGTATCTCAACAAGCCTGCCCCTGGACGCACAGGAGGAGATGGTCCATTCCATAGAAGGCCTTGAGAATGCCAGGATCGTGAAGCCTGGATACGGCATAGAGTATGACTTCATAGACCCCACAGAGCTCTTCCCGACGCTTGAAACAAAGTCTGTAAAAGGGCTGTATCTTGCCGGACAGATAAACGGCACCACCGGTTACGAAGAGGCTGCCTGCCTGGGTTTGATCGCGGGTATAAACGCCGCGCTCAAAGTCACCGGCAAGGCACCGCTAATACTCGAGCGCTCCCAGGCCTACATAGGAGTCCTGATAGACGATCTTGTAACTAAAGGTACCAACGAACCTTACCGCATGTTCACTTCGAGAGTAGAATACCGCCTGATACTGCGCGAGGACAACGCGGACTCAAGGTTAACTCATATAGGGTACAAGCTGGGTTTGATCGGTAAAGATAGGCATACGGCCATTTTAGAGAAAAGAAAAAGTGTAGACGCTGAGATAACCAGGCTTAAAAAATCCCGCAAAGATAAACTACTGAGAAGGCCGGGTGTTACTTACGATGAAATAGCGCCGGATTCGGGGCTTTCTGCCGAAGAGAAGAAAGAGGTCGAGATAGAGATAAAATATGAGGGTTTCATACAGCGCCAGCTGGCGGATGTACTTCGCCTCAAAAAGATAGAGAAGATAAAGATCCCCGGCGCCATAGACTACAAAAAGGTATCCGCCATATCAGCCGAGGTCAGGGAGAAGCTATCCAGGATAAAACCGGCAAACTTGGGTCAGGCATCCAGAATATCTGGTATAACGCCTGCAGCGATATCGATTCTCATGGTATACTTGGATAAATTGAGACGGGAGAAGAAAGCATGACTGCTTTCGTGTCTGCAAGAAGAGCTTTTGCGCTAGGCCTTACCACCTTGGCGCTTTTTTGCGCCTGCGCTTCCGAAGCGGCATATAAAGATGATGACTTTCAGATATGGAACACCAACGCCCAGGATCTCAAAATAGGCAAAGCCACGAAATTTACCATGGAGGAGGAGCTCAGATACGCGGAGACCGCCACGGAGTTCTTCTACCAGCATTACGACTGGGGTTTCGCATGGGCTTTCGACAAGAGGCTCGAGCTCAATCTTGGGTACAGGTTGGTCCTGGAAAGGGCCAAACATAAATGGATGGAATCGGATGAACCTTATGTGATACTTTCATGGAAGCAGGATCTGTGTGGGCTGAAATTCGAAGACCGGAACCGCCTTGAATACCGCCATTCCAGGTTCGCCGATGACAATATAAGATATAGGAATAAGTTTTCATTAAAATATCCGTTAGAATTCAGAGGCATGAAAATAGTGCCATACAGCTCAAATGAGATATTTGTGTTATCAAACGGCCGCGGGTTCAGCCAAAACAGGTTCCAATCGGGCCTGGAGATAGAAATAAATAAATACATCAAGTTCGATGTCTCTTATATGCTGCAATCCTTAAGAGGTAAGGGCGACAAGTGGTACGAAGCCAACGTATTATGGCTCAAGAACAAAATTTCTTTCTAACGCATTATGACTTTCTATAACGACTACAGCTCTTACCTCCTGAAAAAATTCGGCACGAAAGTGTATCGCATCGGTATAGATGCGGGATTTACATGCCCGAACCGCGATGGGACATCCGGAACTGCTGGGTGTATCTATTGCGACTCGGCGGGATCCCGCTCTACATATACAGACCCTCGGAAGTCCGTCCGCGATCAGATCGCGGACCGCATAAAATTCCTTCAAAGATCTAAAAGGGCGACTAAATTCATCGCCTACTTTCAAGCATTCACCAATACATACGCTCCCGTTGAAAAACTGCGGGATATCTATGATGCGGTAACCGATTTTAAAGAGATCGCGGGGTTATCCATAGGGACAAGGCCTGATGCAGTCGACCGCGAAAAACTGAAACTCATAGCATCATATATGGATCGCTATGATGTATGGGTTGAATACGGCCTCCAGTCTATCCACGACAAAACCTTTAAAATCATACGGCGCGGCCATGACTATGGCGCATTCCTTAGGGCATACGACATGACAAAAGAGCTCGGAATAAAAGTATGCGCCCACGTGATCCTGGGGTTGCCTGACGAGAGCCATGAAGATATGATGTCGACAGCGAGAGCCCTCACGGAACTTAAAGTTGACGGGGCGAAGATCCATCTACTTCACATACTGAAGGGAAGCGAACTTGAAAAACTTTATAGGGAGGGGATGGTAAAATTGCTAGAGCAGGATGAATATGCAAAACTTGTATCGGATTTCCTGGAGCGCCTCTCAAAAGACATAATAATACAGCGGCTAACGGGCGAGGGCAGTAAAGAAAGCCACGTCGCGCCGAAATGGGCACTCGACAAAATGGGAACGATAAATCGGATAAAGGAAGAGCTGGAGAGAAGAGGCAGTGGACAAGGGAGCGCGATCTGAGACGTCATTGCGAGCCCCGAAGGGGCGAAGCAATCCCGTTTTTATAGGTTGCTTCGTCGCACTATACGAAAAACGGCATGCTCCTCGCAATGACCATGCCTGATTATATCTTGGTGTTATCCTTAATGACCGCATTCTTCGGTATTATCACGACTCCGTCGCGGATATAATAATTCGGCCCGTCAAAATTCTTCAGTCCTTTGAGGTTCCTTATAACGCAGTTCTTGCCTATTCTGGCGTTCTTATCGACTATAGCCTTATCTATAGTGGTGCCATCACCGATACCCAGCTTTACGGACCCGCTAGCCTTATCGCGCTCAAAATAATCCGCGCCCATAAGCACCGTCCTGGTTATGCGGCAGCGTTTTTCTATTATAGTGCGCAAGCCAACGATAGAGTTTTTAACCTCCGCGTCGCTTATAACGCAACCTTCGGAAACTATGCAATGCTGGAGCCTGGAATTTAATACTCTGGCAGCCGGAAGGAACCGAGGCCTGGTAAATACGTCACCTTCGTAGAAAAAATCGAAATGCGGTTTAGAAGCGGCCATCTCCATATTCACATCGTAAAAAGATTTTATCGTCCCGACATCTTTCCAGTAACCGTCAAACACATATCCGTAGCCTTTAAGGTTCTTTATGGAATGCGGTATAACCTCTTTACCGAAATCGGCATCCGTATTATCCAGCGCTTTTTTAAGGGCCTTCGCATTGAATATGTACACACCCATAGATGCCAGAAAATAAGACCCTTTGGAGAAACGGCCTCCGGGAAAACCCTTGCCGCCGACATAATGGAACCCTTTAAGATCCGACTTTGTTTTAGGCTTTTCCTTGAACCGGGATATCCGGCCGTTTGCGGCCAACTCAAGTATGCCGAATTCCCTGACCTCGCTTTCGCGTATAGGGAGGACTGAAACCGAAAAATCCGCGCCGGTCTTTCTATGAAAAGCGGCAAAATCCCTGTAATCCATATTGTAAAGATGGTCGCCGGAGAGTATCAGCACGTCTTCGTCACCCTGGAGGTTGAGATGGATTATATTCTTACGTACTGCATCGGCAGTCCCCTGGAACCAGTTTATATTGTCCAGAGTCTGCTCGGCCGCGAGTATGCGCACAAAAGCCCTTGAGAAATAATCAAAACGATATGTATTATTTATATGGTTATTAAGAGATTCGGAGTTAAATTGGGTAAGGACGTATATGTCTTTAATATTTGAATGGAGACAATTGGATATCGGTATGTCTATAAGCCTGTATTTACCGCCTATCGGTACGGCCGGTTTGGAGCGGTACATGGTAAGCGGGAATAACCGCTTACCCTGGCCGCCGCCCAGTATCAAAGCAACCATCTTTCTTTGGTTTCTTCTTTCCATAGTAAGATAGAGTATATCATAAAAGCCGCTAAAAACAAGTATTCCTTGACACCGGTTAGAACGGTATCTATAATTGTATTGAAAATCAGATTACGTAATTTTCTAATACCTATTCAAGGAGGCAGCTGTTATGAATAATATCAGAATATTCTTGGTATTTGCAATCGCCTTGACGCTCGTTTTTACTGCGCCGGTTAATGTAAAAGCGGAAGATAATAAATGGACCCGACTTGTAGATGAGTCCGGGAGGGTCCTTGGCGAGATACAGCAGATGCCAGACCAAGGCATACCTGAAGATCTTATGAGAAACTGCTCCGCGATCGCCATATTCCCCAGTACCGTATCCGCTGGTTTTATAATAGGTGGGAAATACGGCCAAGGGATCATAATGGTCAGGGATGAAAAGACCGGTAAATGGATGCCGCCCGGCATATTCACTATAGCGGGCGGAAGCCTCGGGTGGCAGATAGGCGGCCAGGCTACCGACTTCGTGCTTCTAATAATGAACCGCCGAAGCGTTGACGGGATCCTGCAAGGCCAGTTCAAACTTGGCGGTGACGCATCGGTCGCCGCAGGCCCTGTGGGCCGAGCTGCGGAAGCCTCTACGGATATCCAGATGAAGGGCGGAATCTTGTCATACTCAAGAAGCCGCGGCCTTTTCGCCGGTGTCAAACTTGAAGGGGCCGTAATAACGCAGCATTGGGATGGAGACAGGGAGCTATACGGAAAGTCTTTGTCGGCATACGATATAATGATAGACGGCAAGGCAAAGATGCCGCCATCCGCAGACAGCGTGCTAAAGATCCTGAATAAATACCCTGCCAAAAAACGATAGGGGAGAGTGGCGTATGAGGTATGTTAAGCTAGGGGTAGCCATAGCTATAACAGCCTGCCTTGCGCCTCTTCCTCACCTGCTTTACGCAGGCGAGCTCCCAAAAGAAACCGTAGCTTTTCGTAAAAAACAAGCCAATATAGCCAAGTCCCACGCATCCCGCCAGGAGTTCAAAAATAACATATTCCGCGGCATACTTAAATTTGTCCCAAAAAGCGGACAAAAAACATTGGTAAAGGATTACTACGCAAACCAGGCAAAAGAGAATAAGGCCTTCAAAGAAAAGATGCATAAAAGAGACGTGGAATTCGCCAAAAAACAATCGGCTGAGATAAGAGCCAAAATAAGAAAAAACCAGGTGCCGATGACGCCCGATCCGGAATTACCTGAAGAAACCGTAACCATAGAAACAGACTGATAAAATGGCAGGTTTAAAGACCACCAGAACCACCCTTAAAATCCCCACAAAAGGCCCTGGAGACCTTATAAATATAACAGACATGATAGGTAGAGCCTTGACCGAAACGGGCCTAAAAAAAGGCACTGTATGCGTATTTGTAGTAGGTTCCACGGCCGCCATAACCACGCTTGAATACGAACCGGGGCTTGTCAAGGATATGCAGGAATTATTCGAAAAGATAGCCCCGTCAAACCGGCATTATCATCACGATGAAACCTGGGGTGACAACAACGGTTCCAGCCATATTAGAGCAAGCCTTTTCGGACCATCTATTGTAATACCATTTGAAGATTCAAAGACTTCCTTAGGCACCTGGCAGCAAGTAGTGCTGGCAGAATTCGATAACAGAAGCCGTTCCCGCGAAGTAATCCTGCAATTCTCTGGAGAATAAGCCGCATCGATCCCAAATCTCATTGCGAGGCTGGAACGATAGTAAGGCCGAAGCAATCCATATCAGATTGCGCTTAAATAGATAATAGCAGGCTGCTTCGCCGCGTTGAGAGAAAACGAAGGGTTTCTCGCAATGACATAATAGCAGAAGCCATAGCATGACCTAAGCCGCGTAAAAATCGATGTTATCAACAGGTAATTTACATATGTTTATAACTATATGGCATTCAATTGTTTACAACGCATATTTTCATAAGCTCAAGTTAACATAAGATATATTATAGGACGTTAGTTATTATTATAATAGGGCCGTATTTAGGCCCTATAAAACCATACCCGTTACATGTGTTATATGCTAGCTCCCTATAAACGGTATAAAATTAGGTATCGGCAGCTGGTTTGGTATCGGTATCGATGCACACCCGCCCAATCCCACGCAGCATATGATTATTGCCGCGATAATTACCAATAATAGAACGTCACTTTTCAAGTTTATACAGGCCTCCGGTTATCTTTATAATTTCTCCGTCAACCAGCGCTTTGGCGATATTTTTTCTGGCGTTACGTAAAACGCGTGAAAAAGTCTGCTGGCTTATATCCATAAATTTCGCGGCCTGTTTCTGGTCAAGGCCTATATGATCTGACAGTCTTATAGCCTCAAACTCCTCAAATTTAAGCCCTGCATAGCCAGGCCTTCCTATACGGCCTCTTGGGCTAAATTGGCTTATAGGCGGCTTCTTTCTTATAGTTTTAATCTTTACGGGACGGCCTCTTGGCATAAACTTTATGGTTTTTCTGTCATTGCGAGCGAATCGAAGCAATATATCTTTTAGGTTGCTTCAGCCGATATCGCGGCTTCACATGACGATTTCAAACCCCGCATTTTAAAAAAGTTACTCACAGCTTATTTTATGAGTATATACTCATTATATCACAAAAAATTTTAGTAATCGCTCCAAAGATATTTGTCGGCGTATTGAGTCAGTATCTCCTGAACCTTTGATGGTAACGCCGGACCGAAATTAAAGTTGATAATGGCGTGCGCGACTTCATGGGCAAATACGCCGTCCGTAACATTTTCGATGGAAATGTGTATGGAGCGGGTTTTATACTCGAAAAATGCCGGTTGTCCGGATTCGAGCGGCCCCCTATATAGATATATATCCACCGTAAACTTCGCAGGCTGTATATCCAGCACATTCCGCACTCGGTCTATGATCCGGTCGACCCTGCTGGATGCGAGGGCTCGATCATGGCTGAACTCCAATTTCTGGCCCCCGAGCCTCCAGATAAAGTCGTCCATGTCCTTGTCTTCGTTATAATGTATGGTGGTGTATCTGGTGGTAAATTCTTTACCGGATGCGCAAAATACTGCCTCTTGGAAGATGGTTATAGCGGAGAAAATCGTTATTGGTAAGATGATAAGGCGTTTCATCGCCTCTCTTTTTGAAGGTCTTGGGTTACTTTAAAATGCTTTACCTCATCCTCAAGCGCTGCGATCTTACGACCTACGACCTCAGGATCGGCCTTTTCGGCATGCAGAACCCTTATCTCGTGGAGGCTTCTCTTTATCCTGCCTATGCGCTTATCCATGGAATCCACAAACACATTAAGGGCCTCTTTCAAGGCTATTATTTCGTCTTTCTTCCTTAGGGATATCCTTGCCGTAAGGTCCCCGGCCTCTATATCCTTTACCGTCTTTTCAAATCTGTACAGGGGTCCGGCAATCCGGTGCGAAAGCAGTATAAAGATCAGCATGCCGGCTATGGCTACAGCCCCAGCCACTATGAATGTACCCAGCATGAAAGACGTGAGAAAGAAATCCGATGTCCTTTCGACCCTTAATACTGAGCCCGAATATCCCGTAGTTATCGTATTATTGGAAAGGTTTACCAGGAATGCGGCGATAAGCAATGATTCCAGTAAAAGCAATACCACGAAACCGGCGGCAAAGCTGAACTGAAACCTCTTCTTTATAAAATAATTCCTTCGCCTTTGCATGGTCTGACCCCCGGTAGTATTACTTACTTTTACCATCCGCATTATCTATCATAGTCACTTTGGCTTTTTTCCGTTCTTTTTTGAGCCAATCCTCAAACATCTCCCTGTCTTTAAGCTCCCGGACTCTCTTCTCTATGTCGGAACGTATATTATCAAGCGGTTCGGTAAGCCTCTTGTCGCGAGCCGACATGTATATAAGGTAGTAATCCGGATCCATATCGACTATCTTGACATCCCCGGCAGGCATATCAAAAGAATCCATCAATACCCCGGGCGCTAAGTCGTCGTAACCCACAGGTCCTATGACTTGCCATGGTATGAGAGTCGAATCTTTATTTCTCTCGAACTCCGCCTTTGCTGTCTGAAGATACTTCTTGTCCTTGGCCTTTATCGCCTTAAAGGTGACGCGCTCCGACAATTTTGAATAATATTTATCTATATCATCCTCTGTGATGATAATGCTGTCGGCAAACTCTTCCTTCTTGGTCTCTATAAAATCCCTGATAAGAGTCTGTTCCCAGAAAGCCTTTATGGTATTGACAAACCTGTCTTTGCGAGCCAGGCCTTCTTTTATGGCTTCCTGGGTGATTATTTTTTTGTCTATCAGGATATCCAGCTGTTCGGCTTGGGTTTCAGGTGTAAATCTGAAGGAAGGGTCCTGTTTTGCTCTTAGCTCTATATCGCGCGCAAGGTCGGATGCAAGTATCGGCTCTTTGTTGACGTATCCTATGATATCCTTTTTATCGATGGTCTCGGACTTGCCGCACCCGGAAAGGCATAGAATAAGGGTCGAAATTATAAAATATAGCTTAATCATATGGTACGGGATATCCAGCCTTTTCTCTTTTAGCTAGGATCCTGCTGCGGAGGCTGTATCGGATCCACTCCGGGAGCATTCCATGTGCCGGCGCCTACCCCGGTGAATGTACCGGAACCCTCTCCGCTGTATGTACCGCCGGCCTGACCGGTTATGGCATTACCGCCTACAGTACCTGAAACATTGGCTGCCCACTGGCCATCGCCCCAGTTTGTTCCCAACAAAGTTGCCGTATCCCCGCCGTTCACAACGGTGGCTGTCCATCCGGCAGGACTTTCTATGTTTGAATAAGCGCCGTTTATTATAGATGCCCATATACCTTGGAGCATATTAGGCTGCAGTGCGTACAGATTTATATCCATGACAGCTGATGTTATTCCGCCGGTTCCGACACCGGTCATATTGACCACACTATAAACTTCTGTTATCGGTATATTGACAGCGCTTGCTAACTCCTGGATAGATGTATTGAGAGTGTTTATATCGGTCGTATTAAGAAGCGATTCGGCCTCTACCCACTCCCCTGCCGCCACCGCTTGAAGACTGCAGACCCCCTCCTCTTCAACATCTATATAACCTACCATCTCCCCTGTCATTACGCCGCCGGATAATGCGCCGTATTGTTCCTCGGAAAGACCTATCCATATACCGTCAAAAGTGCCTGACAGCACAGGCTCCTGCATCTCGCCTTTGGCCTCCGCCAGTATATAACGATAAGTATTCTCACCACCTATCCCGTACAGCGCTATGTCAAAAGATTCAGTCGGATCGGAGCATGTGCCGCTAAAGGCGTTTATCCATATACCGTCTTTCTCGCCCTGGATGTTATATACATTACCTCCGAACGGTTCGATATTTATCTCGCCTCCGTCTATAAAACGGCCGGCGCCGGACATGTTGACGTCGCCTTCCATTATAAAATTATTCGTAAAATCGCTGGTACCTTCGGGGCTAGTATATATGGTACCGATATTTTGCGAGGTACCGAGACCGGCCATCTCCCATATATTATATTCCCCGTCTATATCATAGATGGCCCCGACCATATCCCCCGAGTCCAAAGAGACGTTACTCATACCATCGCCGATAAAACTTAGCGATAGACCTCTGAATATACCTGTAATCTTTTGAAATCCGGGCACCTGGACTCCCGCCACTACGCCGAACCAGTAACCATCGGTAACCATATAGCCGTCGTTGTCATAATTCATATCGCCTGCCATAAATAGCTTTAATATACCACCCTGACTATACGATTCACCCGCAAGGTTTGCCCTCCATATACCCCAATCCTTACCGGAAAAGTTGTAGAACTTCCCGTTCAGATCGTACAAATACATATCGCTTCCGCCGTTGAAACCGCCATAGAAGAGCCCTCCTTCGTATGGTATAGATAAAAAGGTCTCCTCAAGCCAAGCACCCGGGGATTGGTCGTAAATGGCTATCATATTACCTGTCATAATCCCGTTCTCATCCCACACTCCGTTCATGAAACCGGCATAAACACCGTACTCGCCGTACTCTTCAGCCGTATCGATTGCGTACCATATACCTGAACTGTTACCGATCCATGTCCCTTCACCATCGTGCAAACCATGGAATTTGCCTTTCATTATGCCTTGATATCCATAGAAGTTGCCAAACATGCCTTCCCCGTATATATCGGCCCACCAGGTTTTACGTCCGTCATAGTTTCCATAAGTGTTTTCACTTCCAAAAGCTATGTTGTATATACCCCAATCCTCATATGCCAGATAATAAGTAGAACCGGAATACGAGGACCCGCTCATATAGTAAGACTCGGACTCGGAACCATATACTTCGCCCGACAGACTGCCGTATGATATATACTCCAAAAAAGCGGATATGTCGTTAGATTCCATCTCAGATGCCATTATTTCCGATTGAAGGGTGCCTTCGACCATCCACATATCAATACCGGGATAAGCGCGCCCCTTAGCCTCTCCGGTAAGATATCCGGCCTCACCCTGATCGTTCATGTAGATAGCGGTGATATACGCATCGACCAGATCGTCATCCCATAATCCTGAAACAAATCCGTAATATGCGTAACTGCCGCCGGCGGCATCGTCGCCGGCTATGTTGGCTCGCCAGATCGATTGAGACCCATAATCCTCGTATTCGCCCATCATGTTAAAACCATATACGCCGTAAAGAGGCGAATCTACGCTTCCCAACAATCCGTCTGTATTGGATCCGAATTCCATCATCCCGCCGTTATTGTAGTAAAGACCCGGAGAGTCTTCGTTGTAACCATGGTCCAGGTAACCGCTCAACGTAAGCGGGGTCCCTTCCCATACGCCTATGCCGACCCCTTGCCACGAGCCCTCACCATAAGCCGTCTCTAAACCACCCTCCATGTTGTATACACCGAGTATATCACCGCTCAGAGTTCCCATCTTATATCTTGTGACAAATTTACCGTTTAGCTTGGCCGATAACCAGCCGTTTTCCGCCGTACCTTCGGTAATATCGGCTACCCAATATCCATAGTCGTCCAAAAGTTGGCCAGGACCCGTACCTTCGAGATTATTGGTCAGGCTCTGTTCTATATAGGTGTAGGCGCCAAAAGCATCCTTACCGCCCATATGCGCGGCCCATTCACCTTCCGAACCGATATAGCCCGAAGTGAACCTCTGGTCATATATGCCCCAATTCTGCGCATAACTTTCATCGTAATTAGCTATGCACATAGTTCTAAGCTCCTCATATGCGTCGATAGAATCCCCGTACATATATCCGCTTCCCATAGTTGTATGTATGGAATCATACAGCATCTCGGGAGATACGCCTATATTTTCCGCCTTTTGGTATCCGGTTATATTATCGCTAAGCAATAAAAATTTGTAGTTCGCCTCGTCGTATATTCCCGCGAGATCTCCTTCGGCGATACCGGCATTGCCGGATGGATCTATATACAGAAGTTTTGCAAGTCCTTCCATTATTTCGTAACCGTTAAGCCCGCCTATCCCTACGGCCATACCGTAAAAAGCGCCTCCGTCGTACGTGGTATATGAATGCTCTCCTTCGGATACAGTGTAATAACTATACAAAGGCCCTGACCAGCTAAATGACTGGCCGTGTGCGCCTCCGTAAAAATCTCCTGCCGATGAAAATTGGGCGGAGTTTCCATCCCAGAAATTACCCAGAATAGTGACAAGCCCATTAAAACTACCGGAGGTTTCCGTAGAGTAGACGCTGCCATCCATCCAACCGGCCGCCGTAACGCCGATCTCTTCCTCCCCCTCCCCATTTCCTTCTTCATCGGAACCGAAGATCGGGTTTAGGAGCGGGTCGTTCAAAGGCCCGTCATTCCCAGGGCCGGTAAAGTTTTCCGTCGATACACGTTCAACTATATCTATGTTTCCACCTTCGTTCGAAAGATATACGCCGGTAGAACCGTCGGGAGCGCTGTAGCCTTCCGTGCCGTTCCCGGGAGTCCATCCTTCACCCCAGGATGTCCTTTCGGATTCTGGCGTGCGCATAGACTCGGAAACTAACCCGGAGACATCCGACCACGCGTTCTCACCCGCCTCCACCATCTTCTCGATACCGCTTATCAAACTCATAAGGCTTCCTCTACCGCCTTCGAAAAACGCCCTCACTCTGGTAGGCGTTATCTCCAGGTACATTATGGTGCCTCGGGCTCCACTCACGGCAACGGGCGTCTTGATCTCGAATTTGGACTTACCCTTAAGACCTTCTATGCGTGAACGTATCCTGCCTTTAGTAGACTCAAAAAGGTTCTCGTATTCACCGGTCTTAGCGTCCATAACAAGGCTGTTTATCTTTATGTCGGAATTAGGCTTCAGATTTATGCCGTTACCGTTATCGAATTTTATTTCGACCATACCGTTGTCGCCGGTCGCGATGGTATCTCCGGCCTCCAAGATATCGTTGATGCTTGCCTCGCGCGTCTCGCCCGTCTTCTTAAAGGTCACCCTGACGTCTCCGGACAGCTTGGCTATGGCGCCCTTTATCTCGGACGCGCCGGGAGTTCTCGCTATGGTGGCTGGTATCTCCGTATCCTGTTCATACATCTTCTTTTCTGTTTCGAAATACTGCCTCGGCCCCTTCGGAGTCTCTTCCAGGGATACGACTACTGCGCTGCCGGCCGGTATAATAACGGCGGGCTCGGGCTTCAAAGTATTAACCACGGAAAGTTTTCCCTCGGCAACAAGCATTCCGCTGTTGCCCGCCTGGTAAGAAGTAAATATGTCCGAACCCTTGACGCTTCCGGATGCATTGGGTGTAGATATTATGAAGTCAGCCGCGCGCGGCATCTTAGCTATGATAGTCCTGGCCTTGCCCCTCTCCAGCAGAATGTTGGCGGCCTGCCTTCTGTTGGATGCATCGAGCTGATAGTCTTTGACCACTACTTTTGAGTTTTGAGCCACTCTGAGGACGGATTTATCGTTAAATGTGACCTCCAGCTTTGAATTTGATTTCGTCCTCAAGGCGTCGCCTACCGCTATGGTATCGCCCTGTCTTAGCGGCATGCCCATATCGGAACCGGAGCTAAGGGTGTCGACCCTGCCTTCGACGTATGTCACGGTGCCAACGTCCGCGGCAAATGCAAACGAAGACGCGGCGTATACAATAAGTATCGTCGTAAAAATATTAAAGCCTACAGCTCTATGTAAGTTTCGCATAACATGTGCTCCTTTAGCTAGTGCCAAGCGTCTAGAATTTTATCTCCACCCCTGCGCTATAAATATTGCGGTTGTAATCATAGAAAGAAACGTTAGAGCTGTCTTTTACGAAAGTATATTGCAGTTGGACCTCGGAATCTTTATAGAATTTATACGCCACAAGCGACGATACCGTATAGACCTGGTCTTTACGTACTACCCCGAATATGGTGTTGGAGTTGGCAAAATTCTGGAAAAAGGCATCGCCCGTAACGCTTACATTCAGCTTATCCAATACCGGGACCAGCACCGTAGCGCCGACTCGGTTCCCTACATATTCCCAATTATTACCGTCGGTCCACTCTTTATTGAGCGCATAACGTATATTTATAAAACCTTTGTTTTTAGCGAAGAATGTGTACCAACCCACGCCTCCGCCAAAGTCACTGCCGTCCTTGTCCTCCGCCGGAGTTATGGGCTGCCAAAGATAGTCGCGGTATTGGTATCTCAGAAACGACTGTAGCATACTGGAATTACCCACCATAACGTTATAGATAGATGTGGTGACCGGATTGGAAAGATACGCCTTATCGTTGACCAAAGTATGGTTGTACCCCGACGGTATCGTCAGGACGCTATTCTTAAAATAAAATGTCGGCTGAAGCAAGAAGTTGTTCGTTAAAGTATCGTAGAACCCCAGGTCGTTCTGCTTTGCCCAATAAAAACCGTAGTGCGCGGTGAGCGTCACCATGTCGTTCAGCTTCATATCGTAATCGGCGGTCGCGGTCGTGACTTCGCGGGAATCGCCTTTATCGGATATGCTGGTTACCAGCTCCGAGTCGCTTGGCATAAGGACTACATTGTCGTCATACTGCCAATACTCCGCTACAGACATCCTGAAAGGTTTCTTTGGCTCCCCCTGTTTTTCTATGGAATTTACATACTCGTTCGCGTAGTTGGCCATATTGGATCCTGGCTGTATAAGGACCACTTCTTCAAAAGCGCGTTTAGCCCGATCCAGTTTTTTATCTTTAAGACAGCACACGCCGATCTGATAGTTGGCGGCCTGGGCCATCGATTTATCCAATTCTTTTGCTTTTTCGAATGCCGTTATTGCGCCTTCCCCGTCGCCCGCCTTGGCCAGGACAAGCCCTTTTAAAAAGGCGGTCTGCGCAGGCCTTATGGCCTCACTCTCCGCTTCAACTATCCACTTTTTCGCTTCGTCCAATTCGTTTATCTGATAAAGACAATCTATAAGCTCTATAAGAGCGCCTTTTATTTTAGGCTCGTAAGTTACAGCGTCGCGAAGATGCGAAACGGCTCCCTTATAATCCTGCGTCTGCTTATAAGCAAGGCCTAGATAAAAAGCGGCGAGTGTGGATTTCGGATCCTCCTCACGCGCTGTTTTAAGTGTAATAATCGATTCGTCGTAGTTTTCGTGCTTATATTGGCCTATCCCCTTCTCCAGAGTGGGACTTGGCTTATCGGCGGCACAAACAGGTATAATTAAAGAAAATATAAGAATTAGTACGAGTGGAAATAATTTAGTTTTATTAATGATTTCCAGGTTTGCGCCCTCCTATGTTTCAAATATTATAATATGTATTTATTATACAAAATAGTGAAATAATGTAAACAATTATTTTCTTACTTTTTAATCGTTAACAAAATTATTTCTTAAATTTTCAGATTTTAGTGGAGACTTGGACAGAAGCTAATGCGGTCTTGGTAAGATTGATAAGCTCTTTTACTAAAGATATGTCTTTTTCCGAAAAATCCGCATTTGTGCGCAATATATTAAGGTTTATAACACCGTATACGTCAGTCTCATCGCTCGTAGCAAAGGGGACTATCATAGAAGATTTGATCTCTCCCCTGCGCATCTTATTTTTCAGATTCCCTTTCTCTCCGTCCTTCGGAAGTAATATCGGCTGGGCGGTGGCGGCGGCAAATCCCGCTATCCCTTCTCCGGCCTTTATCTCGGTCTTCTCGACGATATCATCGTCTATTTTGGATGCGGCCTTGATATGGAGTAGATTCGTACTGTTGTCACGCACCATGACAGAACCGGAATCGGCGTTTAGCGCCACGAGACAGGATTTCAGAAGCGAGTTCAATATCCTCTCTTCGTGATATCTGGCGAATACGGGGTCCATGCCGAGTATCTCGGGCGCTATCTCGCCCAGACGCTTCTTGTGGTAACCGGTCTGCGCCATATAGGAGAATATGGTAGTTATAAGATTTGTTATATTATATATCTTACTATAGGAGAATACATTTATCTCGATCAGGGCATCGGTTATGTCGTCCGCGCCGATGCCGTGGGGTTTCGCTTCCTCTATGTATTCCGGTATCGATTTCCTGGACTTCAGTATCATGGGCCCCAGCACGATATACGCGACTATCTGCCTGCCCACGGCCTCTATCGGAAGGACGAACATATCGAGGTCCGCTAGATGGCATTTGAAGTTTGCCATCTTCTTTATATCGGCGATATTCGAAGGATTTAGTCTCTTGGTTACGCAGGAGTCACAGAGCGACTTGCACTTGCTGTCTTTCGGGAAATTGCTGCTGCAAAGGCGCGTTGGGCGGCTGGGTTTTGTTAAAGGGGTTCCTTCTAAAGATACGGTATTGAGGGTGACGTCGATAGCTTCGGCAAAATAGTTTTGTACCTTTTGCCAATCCTCCAGACCGACCAGGTCTCCGAGTCCGACGGGTTTATTGAGCATTTAAAATTCGCCAAGCCTTTAACTATTGATGGGTGGTCCGTATTAGAGTATGTTAAGTTTTTTTAATTTATTGTACAGCGTCGTGCGGTTAATGCCAAGACGTTCGGCCGCCTTGCGTTTATTCCATCCGGTCTCTTCCATTATCCGCAGTATATATACCTTCTCCGGCTCCTTTAATGCATCTTTAAGGCAATCCGCCATTGCGCTTGACAGATCTTTGGATGCCGCCGCTTTTTCATCCAAGGGCACGCTGGTAGTTATGAGACTCGGGAAGTCGTCGCAGTCGATTATGTTATCTGTATCCAAAATAACAGCCCGCTCGATGATATTTTCCAGCTCTCTTATATTACCGGGCCAATTGTATTGCTCCAAGGCCTCAAAAGCGTCCTGAGATACCGAATGGATATTTTTATGATTCTCCTTTACGTAGATCCTAACAAAGTGCTCTACAAGATATCTCAGGTCGTCTTTTCTACTTCTCAAAGGCGGGACATTTATAGAGATGACATTCACGCGGTAGTACAGGTCTTCCCTGAACTTCTTCTCGGCTATCAGCTTTTCCAGGTCTTGGTTGGTGGACACTATTATACGTACATCGACCTTTATCGTCTTATGGTCGCCTATTCTTTCGAACTCTTTTTCCTGAAGCACTCGGAGGAGTTTGACTTGCAGGTCCAGAGGCATCGTATCTATATCGTCGAGAAGTATCGTGCCGCCGTTAGCAAGCTCAAAGCGACCTTTCCTATCATTGGTCGCGCCGGTAAAGGATCCTTTGGTGTGGCCAAATAGTTCACTCTCTATTATCTCCCGCGGCAGAGCCCCGCACGATATCTCTATAAAAGGTCTGTCTTTCCGGATCTTGTCGGCCTTATGTATAGCATGGGCTATCATGCGCTTACCGGTGCCGCTCTCTCCGCGCAAAAGAACGGTGGCCTTTGATTGGGCCACCCGGCTTACTACTGAATATATATCCCTCATCCCCTTACTGATACCTACGAGCCCGTTATATGATATTTCGGGCGAGAGATCGACCTTCTCGCGCAAAAGGTCCATGGATATAGCGACAGGTCTGCTGGCGAAAGAACGCTCGATCATCTTCAGTATCTTCTCATCCTCGACGGGCCGCGTTATATAATCGAATATCTTTGGCTTAAAATTCTTGACTATATTATCCACGTCGCCGTAGGATGCCAGCAATATCACCCGCGATTGCCTCGAGGGCATGTCGAGAAGCCTGGTCAATTGTTTGGTATCGGAGATATTTGAGTCTAGGAGCACTACCTGGTAGGAGTTTTCATGTAGGTGGTCCAGGGCTTTGTTGATAGAATCCGCTATATCCACGCCGTAACCCGCGCGGCACAGCATCTCATAAAGCGATTTCTGGACTAATTGATCGTCGTCAACAACTAATATTCGGTTTTTTATCATTTCGCCCTGACGAAATTGTAAACTATTAGCATTGGCCACGATATTTTACTCGCTTGTTAGGGTGTTGTCAATAGTAGTATTACGTTATTCTATCCGACCTTGCGGCCGCTAGAATCTACGATACTACGGATCTCTTCCTCCATCTTCTTAGCGTAAGTGTTCAATCTTTTTAAAAGAAGCGATGTCTCTCTCAGACCCTGCTTCGAATCCAGTAAAAACTGTCTGCCTTGTGATCCATCGCCCACGCTAAGAAGCGCGAGATTTATAAATCTATTCGTCGCATCGAGCGGGACCGACAGATCACTTATGATTGCCTTCGATATCTCGCCCATAGAAATCAATCTTCTGTAACGGTCCGCTCTAACCTTACGGCTTCGATATCGTTTTATATTTTTAACGTTTTTTGAGTTTACCATTTTATCCATAATCAAATCAAGAAAATAATCTAGCTATTTTTAACACTAACAATTATTGGCTATCTTTTTTATTTAGCTCGTCGATCCTATCCTGCAAGGCCTTCTTTAATTTCGGATCTTCGGTCTTTTTCATCGCCGCGTTATAAAATTTTATTACGCGCTCAGGCCTTTTCAACTGCTTGGCAAAGACAAATTCCATCGACGGAGCGTACCGGGATAATGTAAGTTGTAAAGGGTATATATCGACAGCCTTTTCGACAGCGTCTCCCGCCTTATCATACTCTTTTAAACCGAAGTATATGCTTATCATCATATTGGTCGCTTCGTAACCGAGAGGCTTGCCCTTATACTCATTCGCCAGCTTCTCATAGTACTTAGCGGCATCTTCATAAGCCTTCTTCGCTTCATCCTGGCCCTTTTCGCTGTAATGGCGCGCTATATATACAGGTATCTGAAGACCGATCGGGGTATCTTTATAATTATCTCTAAGTTTTATGTATTCCTGGAGTGCCCTTTCCCACTTACCCTGCTTCTCATAAAGAGCTCCCTTCATGAACTGCGCAGAACTCAGCATGCCTTTATTGCTCTTTTTAGAACTCAATATGGAGTCTATAAGCTTTAAAGCGTCTTCATATTTTTTATTCTGCACATAGAATTCCGCCAGGGCCAGATTGGCCGCTTTTGCAGCGTCGGCTTCCGGATATTTCTTCAATACATCCTTTAATGTATTCTCTACGTTAGCCACCATGACCGGAGGCGCCACGTCAGGATTAACCGCTATCTTCTCATTAAGTTTGACAGCCCTGTACAATAATCTTTCGGCCCCGTATTCATACGAGGAACTCATAAAAGATAAAGCTACCGGGAACGCGATAAGTATCGCTATTAGTATAAAAACTGTCTTTTTCATGATGCTTCCGCCGCTAACTTTTCATGGTCCAGCAGAAATTGGGATAGTGAAGTTATTATAAAGCAATCTACAAATGCCGATAATACTATACTGACGATGATAACGCAGAGATTGATCTCCGGAAAAGTCTTATTTACTATAACAAGAGCGAAGCTTTTCAGCATTATAATCGGCAGATATACCAGGAACGGAAAAAAGATAAGAAAGAAAAGGCTGGTAAAATGCCGAAAACCATTAACGATGCTTTGACCAAGAGCTTTTACCAGAGATTTACCCTGAATAACCATAATCGGTATGACCATAAATAAAAACGTGTAGATAAGGACTGTCGTGATAAAAAGAGAGATTATCGATAATAAGGATATCGTTATAGATAAAGTTCCTGCCGGTATCATCGGCAAATACTTCTGGGATAAGTTGGATATCTTAGAAAAAACTATGGATTGGGCAGATTGAGCTGCTGTTATCAATACTATTATCAAAACCGCATAAGAGAAGAACGCGAAATAACGCTTAACGCTGTTTTTGATGAGCGCGTTTGGTATAACGGGCAAATTCATCTTCGTGTTCTTAAATATCTGCACCGAGCAGGATATTAAAAACACGCCGATAAATATGTATATCACGGTCTGCGCGTAATAAAAAAGTTTGGGTAGTATTATAAGATTGCCCGGATAATGCAGAAATGATTCGCCGAAAAACTTTCGTACTATAGGACCTGCGACTAAAAGGATGGGTTTCCTGCTAGAAAAATATATTATCTCCAGGGAGAGCGCTTCGAAGAAAGCTATAAAAAAGAAAGGCAGTAGTATAGCCGGCCTGGATGCAAGCGCATCTATGGTCTGGGTCCAATTTTTTGTTATGTTGTATTTCATATTTGTAAGATTATATTACACCCTAACAAAATGTAAAGAAAAAAGGGGTATCGCGCTCACCCCTTTTTTCTTTCATTCATACCATTTCTCAATACCTTTATAATTCTTTTATAAATATGATGTAGAAATTATGAGTCCGGCGGGGGAGCGTAAACTCAAGATCTTGCGCTCTCCCCACATAAGCATGCTTAATGGTTCAAGCATACCCCCGTACCGCGCACTGCGCGCTTAACGCAATGCGTGATACGAGACTATGACCTGAACTTCCTTCTTAGTGCTTTACCAGCGAATCCTGCTAAGCCAATACTCAGCAACGCCATACTAGCTGGCTCCGGAACCGGCCCCGGAACAGGGCCTTCTGCGTTATAAGATCCGGCCTGCACGCCCCCGTTAACCTTACTAGGAGCATATGGAGATGTAAAATACAGCAAATAGCTGTCCTTCCCTAAACCAATTGATGGTGTCTGGAAAGTCCATAGACCACTATTCTCACCGCCATATGTAGTAGTGTTAGGCGCCACGGTTCCTGATAACCCGTCCAGATTAAGCGTTGTCAGATACCCCGCGGTGGTGATCGTCAGCTGGAATGGATTATCAACGCCAAGCTGAGTTATTGATCTATCAGTCCCAGTACCAGCATTATGGACTTGATAAAAATAACTATAGTCATTTATCGAACCCAACGGTGACGAAGTATCTAACGGTGAATATACCCTCCAATACACCACAGCATCAAATGAAGTGGCAGCATAAGTCGTATACCCATCCGCCAGTATTGCTGCCTCAGCGCTAATTACAGGCATAGCTGCTGCCATCAGCAAAACAAACAGAACTAAATAAGCTTTTCTCATCTGTTCACCTCCTTCCGTTCGTGAATTTTACTATATTAGAGCTAGGGGCTTTGTGCTATGAGCTATGGGCTAAGATATTAAGCACACAGCGCATAGCACAAAGCTCAGAGCTAAATTCTTTTTTTCTTACGCGCCACTAACCCCGCCAACCCCAGCCCCATAAGCGCCATCGTGGCCGGCTCAGGAGTAGCGTGACTAGTCTCGGGATTATTGGTCACATCATGAAGCACAAACACCATATCGTTATAATCCCAGTCGGTCCCGTCTTCCCAGGCTATGACATAGTCACCAATGGAATAATTTGTACCACCGGAATTGATTATCCTGTAAGTAACCATATGGTCACGACCGTCCGAATTCTCGCTTACCAACGAGCTCCAGATCGTCCCGCCAGCCGGACCCGAGTCATCGTAAAATTTGAAAGCCCCGGAAGCGGTGAAACCTGCCGTAGCGCCGCTTGTCAGGCTACAGAAATTGCCGCTTGTTATATCCAAAAGATGGGTAGTTCCGGCGTATAGACGCTGAGCGTCCCCGGCATACTTAGCAACGGCTCTGACATTTGCGTTAGCGCCGGCCGCCCATATCTGGTCCAGATCGTCATCTATCCTCGTGACATTATTTAAACCGAATAGCGTCCCTATTATAGACGTAGAAAGCCACCTGTCTCTATCGAGCCATTTCTCGCTATATCCGGTCGGATATGATATTGGCGTTACGGTCGCATACGCTGAACCGGCAAATCCAAAAATCAATATTAAAACAGCTACAACAACTATTTTTTTCATCCATCCACCTCCATTTTTTATCTATAATGACTAATATTAATGTTTCCTATATCTACTTAAAGCAACGCCAACCACCCCCAAGCCAAATAGGGCCATGGTGATAGGTTCGGGACATTCTCTTGAAGTATGGACTCTGACTATCATATCCTGAAAATCTCTATCGCAATCGCATGAAGAATATCTAAGGTCCTCAAAGCATACAAGATAATCATCCTGGTCATACCCCTGATATCCTCCAAGCTCAAATGTAACGGCTTGAAGATTACCGCCATTCGAAGCGGCATCAGTAAAATAATACCTGCCCGCAACGCCATTCGGGTTTATCCAGAACCCGAGTTGGTTTCTATTTTTAAACACCGCGGTAGAGCCTGCCCCATCAACACCTGTAAACACGGTAGCCCAAGTAGATTTAGACATGTCCCCCACATCGTCGGCAAAACCTTTTTCGTACCAGCCAAATTTACTGGCAGACGAATAAGCCGAAACCTCTATAGTAAGATAATTGCTATATTTGCATGTCTGCCAGAAGGCATTTTTATAAGCGCTATAAGCCGAAGATGTGGTCTGGCCAAGTACATCCCTTCTCACATCATCGGCAAGAGCCGCATACCCCATATCGGATAGAACACGCCAAAGTTCATACGGCTGGCCCGACTTGATATCGCTTGATCGACCATAGCGATGGTTCAAACTTATCTCGGTACCGATGAAACTTGCAAAAGCCGGCGAGGCGACAGCCGTTAAGATTATAACCGCAGCCACAATAGTCTTCTTCATACATATCCCTTCCATTGATAAAAATCCGCTAACCCGTCAACTCGTTAACTCTTCTTTATTTTAAGCCCTGCCACTCCCGCCAGGCCTAAACCAAATAACGCCATCGTAACCGGCTCCGGCGTCTGGGAATGCTGCACAGGCCCGTCTTCAGCATCGTGGCCGAAAGGAGCAAATTTTATCTGGCCATCTTCAGTAGTCCCAAAAACGTCAAAATGGGCCATACTGAAATTTGTTTTGGAAAAATCGAGCTCTATAACAGCCCCCGGCTTAGGCGTAATGCCCTCTTCCCCATAATACCTCGCAACTTCATCGTATACTGGAGTATCAAGCACCGTTATCGGTCCGAGATTATATAGTAGATATGAGGTATCGTATATAGAATGCGAAGGCATATAGTCAGGTTTACCATTTTTTGCGATACCCATCACTGGGGTACCGTAACCAAATTGGCCGCTTGCGTATGAAGAGCCATTTATAATAACGCCCCCCTCTTGACCACCCGGAACCGCCACCACCAATGTTACCGAGGAAAATTTTTCTACTGCCATCACTTGAATATTGAATGAGGAATCCGGGGTATACCAGTTCTCGCTTGACCAAGTATATGGATCCTCTCCATCTATATACTCTGATCCGGGTATGTAGAGTTGTAATGCGGGTATTGCATAGGCATTCGAAGCGCATGCCGCAATAACCATCATTGTAATAACCAATGCTAATATCATATTCTTCATAAGTTAGTTGTCCCTTAAAAAATTATCTTGCACCCTTTCCTCGAGCCGAAACAAGCACTGTCCTCATAAGTATTCTTATATCCACCATAAGGCACATCTCTCTTATATATAGGAGATCATACTTCACTTTCTTCCTTACATCCTGGAGAGTCTCATCATACTTGTGCCATACCTGGGCAAGACCGGTTATGCCCGGTTTTACCTGAATTCTTTTTGCATAATCGCCGATCTGGTTACTCAATTCTTTTACGAAAACAGGTCTCTCGGGTCTCGGCCCCACTATGCTCATCTCACCCTTAAGTACGTTATAAAGCTGGGGCAGCTCATCTATGTGCATCTTGCGTATCAGTTTTCCGAATTTTATAAGGCGCGGGTCATTCTCCTGGGCCCAGACCGGTCCTGTAGCTTTTTCGGCGTCTAGACGCATCGTCCTTATCTTATAAATATCGAAGAGTCTTCCGTTTAAACCTACACGCTCTTGTCTGAAAAATACCGGGCCCGGCGATACGGTCTTTACAACTACCGCCGTAAGCGCGATAACCGGAGAAACCGCTACTATGCCGATAGCCGAAGAGACCACATCGAAGATACGCTTAAACTCCTGAAAACGCCTTCTGGCAAAACGTATTATCCAACCGATAAATCCTGTGGACATGAGCGCCACAGTACTCGGCTCCGGCACAACAAGCGGAGATTGAGTATCTGCCTGCGCATAACATAAGCCTATCAGAAATAGCGTGGATATTACGAGGAAGGATGCTATAAAAATGTATTGAAAACCTGATTTAATCTTTCGCATAAACTATCTTAGACCTCTTCTCCTTCTTATCTATTCTGGCGTACCTGCGTATAGTAAGATAGACGTCGATATCGCTCTTTAAGTCATCGATGAACTGGCCAAAAGCATCAATAATTTTCTTCATATACAAACTTTAAAGCATTAAGTGTGCCAAATTGATTTCTGGAATAAAAAATTATGAAAAAATTGAATTGCAACTCATTGTAATTCAATGTGTTACAAACGTGATTTTGATTAAAAAATAGTCAAAGTATGACATACCATGACAGTCATGTATAGGTGATGTGTGGATTTTGGACATTCTAAGAATAGTGTTGAGACTCGTGGACAGAGAAAAAGCGCTTAACGATAAATACAAAATCCAAATAATACCAATACTGCTAAATAAATCCCAAATCAAAAAAATCAAAATCAACCCTACCGGATTTTATTAATAATAGCGCTAAGTATATTAACCAATTCCTGAGCCTCTATAATATCAAGAGCAACTTCTTCTCTTTTTATATATTTTCCGGAGATAATCCTCAGCCAATACCGCGCCTCTTTTGCTTCTTTTCGTGCGATACCATCTTATTTATAAAATCTTTCTTAGTCAATGTGCCATCACCTTCCTCCACGTTAGCTCCTACGGATGTCCCCGCTTTGGCTAATTACTTACGAATCACTTCTGACTCCGGACTTTTCGGCAAACGCTCAGTTATGCTCAATACTCTCTGCGCAAATACAAAAGTCCTGTCTTTTAGATCATATATTTTCTCCGACATAACTTCTCCTTTTTGGATTTGAGATTTGGAGCTTATTTGGGATTTGGTACTATTTGGATTTGGGATTTTTCTACGCCATTCTCCTGACGAAAACCTATCCTTCTCTTCGGAGCCACAGGCGGAGGCGCCATAAGCTGTCGTATCGCTTCAAAAATAGCAATAATCTCCTCATCGTGTTTCGATACTTTATTTTCAAGTTCGCGTAATTTCGAAGCGAGTTCTTTATTGGTGGCTAATTCCCTCCTGAGCTTAACAAACGCGCGCATTATTGCTATATTAACCTGGATGGCGCGCCTGCTTTTAAGAACACTCGAAAGCATAGCCACTCCCTGCTCGGTAAACGCATAGGGATTTGCGCGTCTTATACCGCCCCAACTTGAAATCACAATCTGTGACTTCAAGCCCTGATACTCATTGTCTGTTAATTGGAATACAAAATCTTTCGGAAATCTTTCGAAGTTCCTTTTTACTGCCTGGATTAGCGCCCTTGCCTCCACCGCATAAAGTACAGCCAGGTGCGTACTCAGCATAACCTTTTGCCCGCGGATCAAGTAAATCTTATTCTCAATCACCCCCTGCAAAACCATCTCTTTCATACCGCCCCCATTTTTTTTGATTTTTTTAGCCCATAGCCCATAGCACAATGCTCTCGACTTGCGGCTCGTCCATATATATAGACGCTTTTGGAGGCGATTTTATTGCATTTATTTTTAAAAAAATATCCGGATGCTGCTTTTGGATTTGAGATTTGGAGCTTATTTGGGATTTGGTACTATTGGGATTTTGGATTTGACATTATTTGGCTTTGGTATTTTTCGCGTTCTGCCGATCCTTCAAAGTTGTCATCTGGTCGACGGCCTTGACTACATCCCCCAAAAACTGCTGAAGAGTAGTAAGGGTCTTCTTTTCATCGCCCATTATCGGCATAGACACGCGTATGGTAGCTCCCGGGACGCGCCTGCCCAGGACTTGATGCAAGGCGAGATATGCCTGCTGCAGATAAAAATTATCCGTGTAGAGCTCGCCGGCTTTATACATATAAAGTACCAGCTCTTTAAAATTGCTCTTCTGTGTATTCAGTTTATTTACATAAAATTTACGTGACGGGGAGACGATTTCCGCACGCTCTTTATTTACAATGTTAAACCCGCTCCCGAGCATGCATACTTCGGGCGGATGAAAAACTGAGCGGTTAGTCTCAGAATATATTATGAACAAAAATATTTCGCGCCCCGAACGGTCGGAATATTCGCGTGTAAACAGGTTACGAGTCTCCAAAATGTCGTACTCTTTCTCGGTCAGGACGCGGTCTTTCCCGGTCCACACCCCAAGTTTTATGGGGAATTTACGTATATCAACTACGTCATGCATCGTCCGCTCGCGGAAAAAGAGCTGGAGAGATAACACGCATGCAACTACCAGTATTACGACTAAGGCTATAAATTGAGCAGTGTTTTTAGATATCATCTCCTGCCACCTTCCAGGACTTTACTGACCGCCAGCAACGCGGCAAATGCAAAGCCAAATACCAGGAACCCTGACATATCATGAAAGAAACCCATGGCCACCTTTCCACCGTACAGATCATTTACGACTGCGAGCATCACTATCCTCATCACATTCGAAGCCATAGCTATCGGTACGGAGGAAGCCAGAAGTACCCCTTTTTTAATTTTCGACGTTTTGAGAGCATAGGCAAAAAGTAACCCTAAGGTCAAAAGTGCTATAAGCGAACGAAGCCCGCTACAAGGCGCCTCAACTGCTATAAAAGATTTCGGCATGCGTATAGTGCTACCGTCAAGAATAGAAGGAAAACCTATCTTATTAAGCACAAACGTCGAACACTGAGCGGCAAAAAGCTTCATCTTTACGGTAAGGTTCCCAACTACTACCAAGGGCAGGGGCACCATCGCCAATAAGAAAAATACGGGGAATAGCAGATTCTTCACCATCTCGCGCCCAAAAAAGAACAGGATAAGACCGTATAAAGCAAAGACAAGCGAAAAGCCGGAAATAAAATATATCTTTAGCGCGGCGCATACAATATTTACCAATAGCGCCGATGCCGTGATCCAGATACCCAAGACGCTGGTTGTAAAATTTATCTTTTGCAGTACCGCCCTTCTCTGCCATATTATAAAGGCAGATACGATAGGTATCAAAAACCCGTGTCCATAATAACCGTCGGAGGCATTCCATCTGTCCACCATCCACTTAATCGTAGGTATGTATGCCACCATTAGCAAGAAAAAAGCCACCCCGAACCTAATAAACGCATTCTTTGCAGTAGTAGTCATCTTCTATTTCTCCCAGGCCACCTTCTGTTTACCGAATAAGTACCTGTATAAACCTATTATAGCTGTAAAATTCATCAGGCAAAATGCATAGGCAGTGCTAGCTATCCGAACAAACAATCTTTTATCAGCATCTCTGTAAGTCATGCTTCCCAATATCGCCAATATATAAAATATCACCTGACACACAAGCGTTGAACCATAAAAACTTTCTTTCGCCATAAATAGATTGCTCAAGAACATCATTATCATGGAAAACGGTGCTAACAATCTTAGGAACTTATGCGAAAATAACGCCAATGCCATATGGTTTTTTAATGGTATAAATAGCCCGGGGAAAAACCTGAATATCTGATAATTACCCGCAAGCGTCCGGACCTTTCTTCGGTATTCACCTGCAGGGGTCGTAGCAGGCCTGTCATATGCTTTTGCTGATGGATCGAATATCGACCGGTATCCTTTACGAACAATCGAAAGAGGGATATAAACGTCATCCAATATGACATCCGCTGGCAAATCAACATATAGATATTTTCTTATAGCATATATAGCGCCTGTCGCCCCCACCATGGAATGAATATTGCTTTCGCACCGGCGGATGAATTTCTCATACTCCCAGTATAACCCTATGCCATCGGATATGCCTCTTTCCGACCCGGCATCAATAAATATCAGCTCTCCACTTACGCACCCTATCCTGTTATCTGCAAAATTCGAAACAAGCTGCGATACGGCATCTTTATCGAATTTTTGACGGACATCGCATAGCACTACTATCTCGCCGTCGGCCAGAGGAACTATGTCATTCAAAACACTGGGCTTCCCGCGTCTTTTCTCAAAAACAAATGCTTTTACCCTATTATCTTTTATGCCCGAAAGCAGATTACCGGTAGAATCAGTAGAGCCATCCGAACATGCCAATATCTCCAGCCTATCTCCTGGGTAATCCGACTTAAGGAGATTTTCTATTTTATCTAAGACGTAATCCTCTTCGTTATATGCAGAGAAAACTATTGAAACCTTAGGTTTATAATTCACATCCTTCGCTGCGTCTCTTCTGGATATACCGGATCTTAAATACTGATATAGAGGATAACCGAAATATGTATAAAATAACGCCATAAAAGATATCCAGAATATATATATCATAGGCCCCGCGTTAAGATTTTAGTTCTTAATATGTCGTAATTTTTAGGCCCGAGTATTCTTTTCGATGATTCCTTTATAAAATCCATGACCTTATCATCCAGCGATGGCTTGGCGAATAGCATTCTTTCAAACTTATCCATGTCCCAATCCGCCTTTACTGCCACCCTCTCCTTCGATGTAAAAATGGTTTTATAACCTATCTCGTCAGCTTTCTGTATTATACGTTCGTCATAAAAACCACGCGGTATTGAAAGGTGCTCTATAGTGGTATTCAAATTTTCTTCCAGGATTCTTTTTGATTCACGCAGCTCGTAATCTATCTCGCTATCCGTTAATCCTGTAAGTATCCTATGCGTGATGCCATGAGATCCGATGGTCATACCGGCGTCGCGCAGCTCTTTTATCTGCTCCCAATTCATATATCCTGGCGAACCGATCCGCCCGCCAATGATGAAGAAATATGCCGTCAGACCAAGCTCCTTTAGAACCGGAAAAGCATGGGTATAGTTCGTTATGTCACCGTCATCGAATGTTATTTGTGTATTGTGTATTGTGTATTGCGTATTGCGTAAATATTCCATCTGGGCACGGAAGTTTTCGACCGGTATACAATACAACTCCGACCCGACTTCGCCGGCAAGCGGAGATCCTATGGAATGATATGCTAAGATTTTATTCATTTTTGAAATCTCTTATCAGTTGAGCAATAATGTCGGAATAATCCTGCCCCTTGACAAACTTTGGCTCCTGATACAGATTGTTCACGCAATGCTTCATATACTTCGGATTATTAACCCATGAGTCAAAGCTAAGATCACTTAGACCAACATGGAAAGGCTTGGGATTACTCATGTGATACCAGGTATTGCGGTCAAAAGTTAACCCGCGCATAGGCACATCATTTCCGGGGAAACCTGTATCAAGCGACAATAAATAAGTGCTGGGATTGGAACCATATATTACATTATCTTTTATATACACATCTGCATTATTTCCATCATTATACGGAATTCTTATACCTATATACTCTTCACCATTACCCTTAGAATTCGGTAGTATAATGGTATTATTGTTTATTGAAATGTTTTTTAATCCAGAACCCTGCGCCTGGGCATAATGAGTTATTCCACGCCGACATCCGATAATCACATTATTTGAAATATTTACATTCTGCAAGTTAGCAGGTGGATTTAGCTTATACTTTTCATCAGCAGTCATTATTCCTTCCGCTCTCAACCGCCTGAGATTCTTACCATCGCGCGGGTTTTCATCACCGTTATTGTATAAATCTTTAGGGTCTGGTTCGGTGCAATAAACTAAATTTTTATCGATCACCCCATTTGCCTGATTATCGATATAGATATTCACACTCCAATTATCATAAACGATATTATCGCGATAGATCGTTCCACCTTTACCACCATACGCCAGCAATCCTTCGCCACCGTTTTTATGGACCACATTACCGATATACTGGGTATTTGAGGCACCCTGACTTCCTGCGCCAGCCCCCCAACTACCCCACTTATATCTGCCTCGAGGCCAATTCCTTAAGAAATTGTGGTATGAATGATTCCTGATTATCTGTGTATTGTCGGTAATAGTTTCTTTGTAATTAAACATACTTATTCCAATGCCACCGTTAAATTTGATATTGCACTTCTCGATGCAATTATTATGACCCAAGATCGACACGCCCCTGCCGCCCGCATACCTGACTGTCAACCCATACAACGTTATATTGCTAGCGCCGTTAAGCAATATGCCGTCTTGATACTGATCATCAGAAACAACACCGATATTATGATGCGATGGATCGTCTCCGTCAATCGAGCAAATATAAAGCGCTTTAATTGTTGCATCGTAATACCACCTACCCTCGCGCAATGTGGCAAGAGAGAATTCCGGGTAAAAAGGTTTTTCATTAACTACAACCGCAGCAGGTTTAAAGAGGCATTCTGTTTTATAGATTCCGTCCTCATGCAACTCCCATAGCCCCATCTTTTTCGATCCGTCAATAACAACTTCTCCATTCCCACGAGGGCCGATAAGGATCCTATTATCTTCGTGACCGCTACGCTGTATTAACAATTTTTCATGATATACACCAGCGCTAATAGCCAGGGTATCACCAGGGCCCAGGCGTTCCAGAGCATTTTGAATAGTTTTAAATGAATTTTTTAATGAACCTCCCCCATTGCGGTCATCCCCATTTTCCCCATCAACATACAACACATTCCCGGCCCCTTGCTTTAAATCTTTTATAACATTTAGCGTTTGGACTTCTTTTTCATCCCACCATCGGCTTACATTTTCAGCGAAAACAAAATTTGAATTGTACAAGATTAATAATAAAGCAGTAGTAGCGCCCAAACGTTTTTTAATTAAACCCTTTCTCTTTTTAGCATAAGTTGCTTCTATAGCATCTTCACTTTGCGCCGAAACTTTTTTTGCCGCAACCATAATGCCTAAAATCGCCCAGAAGCTTCCCGATACGGTATCGCGAAAGAAATTAGAGTAAAACATATTTACCAATACGAACCCTGAAAGACACCCGATAAAACCCATCCCAATAGCAATATTTTGCGTTTTAAATAATCCCACCGCCTCTTTAAATATTGCAAATAAAAGCCATAAAAATATTAAAAAACCTACTAACCCCATCTCTGCCATGATAAGAATAAAAGAATTGTGCGTATCAACTCCAAGTTTGTGCTGAACCTGTTTGAATCCGGCTCCGAATATTGGATTTTCTTTAAACACTTCTATGCCGGAAGCCCAGATCGCCATCCTTTTTTCCGAGCTTTCATCGAACCTTGTCTGGTCATAAGAGCCTTCCTGTACAGTGCCGTCTATTCTATTGACGATTGTCTGAGGAACCCACATCTTCCATCCTAGCGATCCTCCCAGCGCAATGATTATAATAGCGATCTTGGTAATATGTGAGACCCTCGAAAGACGCCTAAGACTGAATAAAATTATTAAAATGAACGATGCCCCCAAAGCTATCATAGAGCCTCTGGAGTAAGTAGCGAGAAGGCCAAACAAAGAAATCCCTGTCCCGGCAAAACCTGCGATTTGCCACGCTAGTCTTTTTTCAAAAAAGGAATAGGTCAAAAGAAATGGGATGAAAGTCGCTAAAAATCCTCCAGCGATATCGCTACCCTTAAAATCTTCGGCAAACGGACCGGAAGATCTCTTAAAATCCGCAAAGTTTACGCCTTCCAGCGTGCCATTCCTCCAGGTGTGTAGCCCAACCAGAAAAATCGTAAACACAAAAACTCCAAATAGTAAATTAACATCCTTTTTTGTATTTAAACTTTTCGCGAATACAAAATAAGCAAATACGAGCGTGAATATCCTCTTAAATTCTATCGCTATCGCCACCCTCCACATATCATTTCCAGGCGCCAACAATGAATGGATGAAGGAAAAAAACCACACGCAAATAAATAATAGCAAAGGAAGGTCGACTGCAGTCTTTACATTTATATGGTTTCTTTGCAAAATAAAAATAAAAAATAATACTAGCAAAAATACATTGGCCACATTAACAAAATCCCACTGCGGGAGTCGAAGCTGAAACGGGGAGTAGATAATAAATAACGCTAGTATAAAATTTTTTATCATGTTTTGCTTACCAGATTGCAAAACAACTCGGCTGTTTGGTCCGCGACTGATCTTATGGAATAATCCACATTAACTACTTCCCTGGCTTTTTCTCCCATTTTTTTGCCTTGATCGGGCAAATTAAATAGCTTCTCTATCGCGGCGGATAACTTTTCCGAATTTTCGTACGGAACCAGAAAGCCGGTCTTATCATTAACGATTACTTCTTTAGTCCCGCCGGCGTCTGTTGCTATAACCGGCTTCCCTGCAGCCATTGCCTCCAGCACACATAGAGGCAAACCTTCATACAAAGACGGTAAAACCAATCCGCTAGAAATACTTAGTATCTGAGGTATATCATTTCTGTATCCCATAAACCTTACTGAATCTTGAACCCCCAACTTATTCGCCAACTCTTTCAGCTTCTTCTCATCTTCGCCATACCCTACAAAAAGTATCTTGATATTAGGATATCGCGGCTTTAATAGACTAAGACTTGCTAAAAGGTATTTCTGGCCTTTTTGTTCTGTCAGCCGTCCAACACATGCAAGAATAAAATCATTCGCACTGAAGCCCGACTCTTTATAAATATATTCCCCGCTTTTAGTATCCTCGAACCTTTCGGTTTCAATGGCATTAGGAATATAGGATATTTTCTTTAGCGGGATACCGACCTGATTATGATAATATTCTTTCACTGCCCCTGATACGGCGATTACCTGGTTGGTCCGATACGATAACAGCTTGTCCACGTTTTTGTGCCAACTCTTTTTCCATATATCCACATTTTGCGCCGTGCTTACAATAACCTTCGTGCCTACAAACATAGCAGCCATCCTGCCAATAACATCAGCAGCCCAGAGATGCGTATTTACTATATCGAATTTTCCATTCTTTATAATTTTTATTAACTTTAGAAATGCGATAAGATCGAATTTACCTCTTTTGTTCAATTCTATTACCTCTACCCCGGCATCCTCGACTTCCCTCGCCCATACACCTTTCCAGTTAAGACAACAGACAACCGGCGCTATTCTAGTTTTATCGATATTTTTAAGAAGGGTTGTCAAAAATCTCTCGGCCCCACCCTTTTCAAGCGACCATATTATAAATAATACCTTTACTTGTTCTTTCATCTTGTAAAGACCTCAAGAAGCGACGCCGCGTTCTTATTAATGTCGAACCCTTGCTCAACCTTTCTTCTACCATTTGCTGAAAATTTTTCTCGTAACGTTTTATCCGTAATAATACTATATAACTTGTCCGCCAATTCTTTTACATTTTTTGGTTCAACTAAAAACCCGGCCTTACCATCCTCGATAAGTTCTGGGATACCAGAAATTCGCGTAGATACTACCGGTATACCCATAGCCATCGCCTCCATAAGTACAACCGGTATCCCATCCTGGCCATCTTCATCGTCCCATATAGAAGGCAAGGAAAATACAGTTGCTTTGCCAAGCATATTCTTTATCTGCGAACTATCTAAAACTCCGGTTAAAATTACTTGTTTATCAAGCCCCAGAGTGCCTATCAGCCCTTCCAGCTCATTCCGCATAGGACCTTCCCCTATGATGTAGCACTTGAAAGGGATGCGAGCTTTAATTAAGCCACACGCCTTTACAAGATAGTCGAATCCTTTCATCTTAGAAAGACGACCTATACCAATGATCACATTCTCACCAGTTTCCGTTTTTTCATGAGAAAAAGCGAATTCGTTAAGATCAATACCGCAATGAACCACCTTAATTTTTGATGCTACTCCGTTCTTGCAATGATCGGTAATATATTTTCGATTAAAATCAGATATCGCGATGATATCTTTGGCATTAATCGATTTCTCCAATAATAACTTTTTATCTAAAAATATATCGTGAGCATGCGCGGTGAAGGTAAACGGTATACCTGTCAGTTTCGATACTGTCATCGCTGTAAGCGCAGGATATGTCGCGAAATGGGCATGAATATGCGAAATATGCTCTTTTCGAGCTATATCCGCAAAATAATAACCCGCGAACATGCTCCAGAGATCCTTGGCAAGTTTTTCAAAATTGTTATACCGGTTCGATATGATTAGAAAGAAAATGGATATAAAAGTAAAAGGTTTTTTGATCAGCCATACAAGTGTCGATCTTATTAAGCCTGGCATGGCTACATACTTTGTATTTTTCAGGAATGGCCTCGCTTTTTCCTGGGTAAAATTCTCCAGATCCTTGCGTATCGAAAATATTGTTATGTCGACATCTTTTTTAACCAGTTCCGATATCTCATTCAGGATAAATACCTCTGACCAGCATGGAAAAAGAGACACCGCATAACCGATTTTTTTCTTTTCTACCAGGCTTTTATACAGACTAATATAATTTCCCACCATCTCATCAAGGGTAAACCTCTCCAATACCCGTTCTCTAGCTTTTGCACCTATTTCTTTTGCCTTATCCGGATTTTCTAAAAGATACGATACCTTTTCCGCAATGGCATCCGGGTCAGCCGGCTTGACCAGACATCCGGAAACACCATCTTCTATCATCTCCAGATTCCCCTCTACAGCAGTCGCTATAACTGGGATCTCCATAGACATTGCCTCTAAAACAGCGTTTGAGAATCCCTCACTTAGCGATGGCATGACAAAAATATCCATTCTCTTCAATTCAATACTTATATCATCTTGTCCATTCTTAAATATGAAATACTCCTCCAACCCTTTATCTTTGACCCGCTTTGCAAGATCCCGTTTGAGCGGGCCATCGCCGACGATAATAAAGCGAACGTCTCTTCTTTTTTGCAAGATACTCTCGCCCGCTTCAATAAAATACCTATGGCCCTTTGTTTCTCGATTTATGGCAGCTACTATTCCTACATTAAAATACTTACCATTTTCGATAATCCTTCCTTCTCTCTGAAAAATAGATGGGTCAACGCCATTATAAATTACCGCAACTTTTCCATTGGCATACTTCTCCGTTTGTATGGTTTTATCCTTTACCGCATTTGAAACACAAATAATTCGCGCAGCAAACCTATTTATCATGCGCTCCAAAAAACCGATCCTGACGGACTTAAAAAGCCCCATGTCACGCCGGGAAGTAACAATAACAGGTACCCCCGCTATCTTGGCAGCAATCGCTCCAAAAACATTTGCTGTATTAAGATACGTATGTACAATATTAGGCTTATGCTTGCGCAATACGGAGATCAATACAAAAAATCCTTTCCAGAAGCTTGGGTTTCTAATACTTTCCATTGAGACCTTGCGAATCTTGATTAAACTGTCACGCCCTACAAATGATTCATCTACACCGCCAAGGCAAACTATTTCCAGATTAAAATCACACTTTATGAGCTCATTTGCCAATCTTAAAAGTTGCCGCTGTGCACCCGCGACTAGCAGGCTATCTATAATAAATACTATTTTATATTTTCGCATTTTTTATGCTGGCAGGTATTCCTACCGCTGTACAATTAGAGGGAATAGAAGATACGACTACGGCATTCGCACCGATCTTACAATTATCACCTATAGTAATATTTCCTAATACTTTAGCACCGGCCCCGATGCAAACATTAAACCCTATCACTGGAGCCTTACCGCCCGGCTCCTTATTGCCTATAGTGACCCCGTGATGCAATGTGCAATTTTCACCGATCTTTGCAGACTCATGAACAACTATCCCGCCAAAATGATATATAAGCAATCCTTTACCTATATCGGCTCTTGGTGATATTGAAATCCCAGTAGTAATTTCAATAAATCTTTGCATGACTATGCCCAATAACGGAATGTGCTTTAGCATCAACCATCTGCATAGGCGATAGCATAACACTGCCTGAAAACCTTGATTGCCTAAGCACTCCATAACTCTAAATAGTTTATTATTGCTAGCGGCACCGCATAACTCTCTTTTAAAATCTGCTTTGATATTTCTAAACATATTTATTTTCCATTAAGCAGCTCTTCATAAATGCTTTCTATCTGCCTTACTGTATGCTTGATATTAAATACGCTTTCCGCTCTTTCCCTGCCGGCTTCTCCCATCTTTTTGGCAACATCCGGATGATCAAGCAGATAAACAATCTTATCAGCCATGGCCTTTACGTCTCCGGGTGGGACTAAAAAACCTGTTTGTCCATCAACTACAATATCGGCTGGACCGGGCACCCGTGTTGCTATAACCGGCTTACTTAATGCCATTGCCTCTATGCAGGTCAAGCCAAACCCCTCAGGAAAAGTAGTGGTACCCTGAACCAATATGTCAAAATCGTTGATTATTTCTTTGATATCGTTGCGCCAGCCGGTCAAAATCATCTTATCTTCGAGCTTATTTTCATGCACAGACTCCACAACCTCTCTGTAATAGACACCATCTTCACCTTTGGCATCACCGACAATTAAAAATATTGGATCGTGTTTTTTCTTAAGCACTTCTTTTGCTGATAAAATAAATTCTTTTTGCCCCTTTCCCGCTATAATCCGGCCTACCAATCCGACCAATGGATCTTGCCCTATACGCAACTCCCTTCGTAATTGATTTTTTTGCACGTGAGCAAAATCTAGCAAATCTATACCATCATGAATAAGCTTCAGCTTGGTTTTGGGAATATCCTTTTTATAGATATCGAACGCCCTGCTATTTATAATAACAAAATGAGTGACCCATCGAGAAAAATATTGTTCACGACGAATCAAACAGCGCGTATCCCTAATATGGCAAACACAAGGAATTCTTGCCACCTTAGCTGCAATAATAGCCGGTAATCCCAGCATAACATTAGTATTCACATGAACAATATCAATCTTGTGACTCCAGATAATCCTTGAAATTTTCAACGCATTAAGAAAAATGCGACAGATAAAAAACTTCAAAAAACTGAGATTGCTCATTTGCGCTGGCTCATCGCAGCCAGCAACTTGAAAAATTTTGGTTCCTTCAATTTTCTGAATCTGAAAACCCATTCTAACTACTGCAATAAAAGGATTATATTTTATTGGATCTAAATGGCGAATTAAATTTGCTAACGCATTTGCAGAACCGCCAAAACCAGATGAAGACTCGTAAAATAATACATTTAACCTTCTACCCATTTTGACATCTCTTCGGTTTACATGTTTCCATAAAAGGTGGGAATATAGTAATGCTGCTATTTGCGATTAAATAAGTGGGGATATGTATAAAAAAATTAAAGAGAAAAGCTGGAATTATAAAAATCCAAAATTGAAATATGTTTTTTTTGCGCATGAATTGTAATGCAATTTCGGTATTACGTAATGCACGATTTTTCAATTCACCATGCTTTTCTTTTAAAAGCATTCGCAAATCGTCCCTGCGTTCCCAAACATAATCAACTTTTTGTTTTAACATATCAAAATTTAAAGCATGGGCAGAAATAGTGATACCCGGAATGTCCAAAAGATTTGTAAAACGATCTGATTTTGGACTGTAATTAATAGCTACAAAAGGGCTACCTGCATTAAGGGACAATATCAGCGAATGCAACCTCATCCCTAGCACAATTTTCATAGATCCAAATAATGACTGAATTTCCGAAGCAGTATAATTTCCCCTGATAACGTGCACATTTTTTTTATTGATTATTTTATCAATAATGAGATCAGATATTTTTTCATCGGAATAGGATGAGTCGAATTTGGAAAAAGATGAAAAATGCCATCGTTTGTTATTAAGCATAGGCACAAAAATTATATCGACACCAAAAGATTCGGTTATATAATCACATAATTCGGCAATACATAGATATTCCTTCTCGCCCCAAATTAGCCGCCGATCCTCTGGGGTGCGTATAGATATACCGATATGATCTCGAGAAGAGTTAATCTGCTCGTTTTTTAATATATTCTTCGCCTGTTTTATACCGGCATCATCAAGGACCAAAGCAATATCAGCAGCTTTAAATATTTTTTTTGCTGGTACTCGAAGTTTCGCAAACTCTTCCGCACTTCCTTCCTCCCTTAAAATTACCGCATCCACAAAAGGAATAATTAGTCGTGAATATAGACGCTGAACTTTCGAAGCTGACCGCATATCGGCACCAACACTTAATAAGACTACGGGGACACCGAGAATTTTAGCAATTGCAATAACTCCTAGATATGAAACTGTACCGTTAATTAGGTCGCCACCCCCACATATAACGAAATCGGATTCGTACAGAGCTCTTATAAGCTTCAAAAAAAATCGGAGTTTAAAAAAGCTACCAAGAGGAATAAAATTTTCTATCGGATCTGCGTCATCATTAAATTCTGCGCTTGAAATATCGAAAAATTTAGCTCCTCCGTATTTTTTTAGTGCTTTATGAAATGAGGAATGTATGGCGCGAACCAGCGCATCATCCCCCATATTTATTCTAGCCGCATGAAGATGTAAAATTTTTTTCATGTTATTTAAGCCATTTATCTTAATAGTCTGTAAATTTTTTTTAAGGAACCCGCGGTTACATTTTCATCTATTTTTTTTAAAAAAGTCTTTAGGCCGCCGAACCGCTTATAATAACCGTTCTTGCGAAGGCATGTTTGTATTGATAATAGCATAGCAGAATCATCCTTTAACGTGCCTGCCAATTCCAGATTCTCTTTGAAAAACATTGCAGTGGAGTCATCTATTTCCAAATTTCGTACTTTTTCCAAAGAGATCGGCTTATTGAATGTGCTACATTTTCCCAGAACTCCCAGCAACGACAAGGATATCATGGTCCTAAGACATTTTTCACATTCACAGCAATTAAATTCCTGAGCGGCATTCTTCCAGCAAACCCTCAAATTTTCCAGAGCTACAGGAGATTTGATAATCTGATATTGTATCTTTTCAAGCCTAGTTGCTTCCGCACCATCGTGCTCGAATATTAAATTTTCGGTAGACCATAGTGGATCAAGATATGGAGTAAGACCCGTAGGAATAAGCTGTGCATAAGAATCCGCACCCGCTATATAAACCTTCTTAAATAATTTTTCCAACACCAAAGCAATGCTTACTAAGGCGCCGCCATGATAAAGACCCCATTTTGCATAAGCCTTCGTCACGTCCCTAAGATTAGTTTTAACTGTAATTACTTTTTTGCCTAAACGCTCTCCTATATTAGAAATATTTTTAAAAACTTTATTGAACATTTCTTCATCATTTAACGGAATATCAAAACCATGTATTAGTATAAGATGAGATATTGAATCCGCATCGTTCTGATGGAGCTCCATGTTTTTCAAGATAGTATAGAACGAATCGACTCCCCCTGAAAAAAAGCTGGCATTTGCAATCGGATCCATAAAATTCATACCATCTTCGGCTTCGATTTTTATTTTTTTAAAGGATTTATCCCATGCATTAAAAATATCCATTATTTTTGATGATGCGGAATATAGCCGCGGTGAAATGGGCCCATCTATAATGAGGGGTTCACACATACTCATACTTGGAAGCAAAAGAGCTGCAAAAAAAGGATTCGCTGTAAGCGAGATAAATTGTTTGTATTCTTTAGGAAAGGCATACCACAAATCAAAGTCGGTAGCAGTATTTAAGCTGCCGCACGAAACGGTTGCGCTTAGTCTGCAATCGTTTTTCCCTTCGCACATTCGTATATTCTTAACTATCATCGAGGTTTCCTGTAATAGGCTAGTTTTTGCACAGCTTACGCCAAATCAAAAGCTTCAGGTCTATAGATACATCTTTTTCGGTCTTTTGTATGATAGCTATGTACATAAAAACTGCAATAAGAACAATGCTTGCAAAGGCAATGGCACCGTTAAAGGATATAATAAATTTGTTCGTCATAAACAAAAACCTCAAAATAATCATTACCGAAAAAGTGTAAAAAGAAGCAACGAGGGCTGGTTTGAGGCATGCGTAAATCTGGTAATAAGTTATTGATAACAGACGCATACCCCAAAATAATGATATTATAAAAGCCATAAAACTGGATACGCTTACAACTATACCAACTCCATTAAGCATAAACATTTTAGCCGCAGGTGTTATAAAAATGAAAAATATTACCACTTGTATAGCGGACATAAAAAAAGCAAGATTAGGTTTATTCATAGTAAAAAATATGGCCCTTAAGGGAACCGGCAATGTATTAAAAATTCCGGCCCATGCTAATATCTGCAATACTTTATAAGCATCAACCCATTTTTCACCATATGCAAGCAACAAAAAATCTTTAGCTAAAAAGAATGTCCCCAGCCCTATAGGAATTACAAAGATTGCCGTATATTTAAAAGTTTTAAGAAAAGCGTTCCGCATGTTATCAAAATCACGAGAGAGTTTTGAATATGCGGGGTAAATAACCCTGCCGATCTTGCTCCCGATATAATCATAACAAAGGTTTGCAACGTTAAAGGCAACGGCATAATAACCCAGCATCGTAACTCCTAGAAGCTTACCTACAAGCAAATTATCAAGATTGGATTTTAGAAATGCTACTAATGTTGCTAAAAAAATAAATTTCCCGAAAACGATCATTTCTTTAGCCAATTTTATATCAAAGTCGAAGGTAAAACGCCATCTAGCGAACATAAATACCATGACCATGTAAAAAAAAGTCTTTATTATATATGCAAAAACTAAGGACCATACTTCAAAACTTAAAAATGCAAAGATTATGGCAAAACCGGTAAATAAAATGGAGGAATAAAATTCCGCAATTGAAATTCGCTTAAATTCCATTCTTTTTTCAAGTATCGCGGATGGAACCCTTGCAAAACAGCTAAAAACAAAAATAATGCCCAGGGCCCTAAGTATCGGCACAATATCCTTATTTCCTAACATATTGCCAATCGAAGGGGCGGAAAAAAACATTGCTAAAAAAAGTGCAACACCAAGTAGGGGGATTATCAAAAAAGCAGTGTTTGCTGCCTTTTTAAAATCGCCCTGCCTCCGTATAAGGGCGGAATCTATGCCCATACTTTTAAATAATTCAAATGACCCTTCTATGACCATAGCGAACGCAAATAAGCCAAATACAGACGGGCCTAAATGCCTAGCTAGAATTATGGTGCCAAGAAAAGATATGGCTTTTTGCGCCAGGCTCATTCCTACCTGCCACTTGATTCCAGAAATAGTTTCTTGTTTTAAAGCCATTCTTTTTCCTATATCACAATTTGATTTGCAGTGGAAAAAAGTACTAATACGTTATAATTTCATTTAGCCTCTATAGTATTAGACAATTTTTGTTCAAACCATGCTACGGTCAACCTCAATCCGTCCTCAAAACTGACTTGTGGTTTATAACCAAGAACTAACTTTGTATGAGATATATCAGCAAGGGTACGGAACACATCTCCCTGGCGAACAGGGCCATGTAAGGGTTTTACTGACTTGCTAATGATCTTACTAATGGTAGCGACGAGGTCGAGGATTGTTTGATCCTGTCCACATGCCACGTTGAATATCCCGTAAAAAGTTGATTTTGCTATATTAGGTCTTAGGTGGTAGGTCTTAGTGTTTGTGGTGGCAGCTAAGATGTTCGCTTGGACCACATTATCGACGTAGGTAAAGTCCCGGGACTGCTTGCCGGTGCCGTGGATAGGCGGATTCTTGTCGTTCAGTATACAAGTCACGAATTTAGGTATAACTATCGCATATTCGTCATCGGCTGACTGCCGTGGGCCAAAAACATTAAAATATCTTAAACCTAAGGTCTCAAGGCCAAAATTTACGCTAAAGACCCTGGCATAGTGTTCGTCCGTCAACTTTGTAAGTGCGTATGGTGAAATGGGATAACAAGGATCTGTCTCTTTCTGAGGAAAAGACTTGGCATCTCCATAGACCGAGCTCGATGAAGCATAAACGAACCGTTTCACTTTATTCTTTAAAGCCGCTTCAAGCATGTTTACTGTGCCATCTATATTGACTGCGTTGTATTCGTGAGGCATAATCATCGACTTCGGCACGCTTCTCAAGGCCGCCTGGTGCAGTACGTAATCAATACCCTGGGTGGCAAGCATGCATGTCGCGGAGTCGCGGATGTCACCGCGAATCAGTTCAAAGTTGTCGGTTGTCGGTTTTCGGTTAGCGGTTATCGGATCGAGCACAAAACTAAGATTTGACTCTTTGCCGCTTGAGAAATTGTCAAGGACGCGGACAAAGTGGCCTTCGTTGAGTAAGCGTTCAACGATATGACTTCCTATAAAACCGGCTCCACCTGTTACTAAAAATCGCATACCACCATTCTCCGTTCATTAATTATAATTTTAAGATTTTTATTATATTTACGCTATAGGCATAGTTTTACTTTTATACCTATGCAAAATCCTAGGCATTCACCGGCACGCTACTATCTACTTTTTTGCCATAATAGGCATTATCGCTATATTTGTGGACGTAGCGGTAGAGGTACTGAGGAAGATGATATTCTATATTGGTCATCACATAGCCCAGGAGATTGGCGTGGGCGTGCGAAAGGCGATGTTCTGCATGTTTCACTATATCGCGCTGCGTTCGGCCGGCCTGGACGACCATTATGAAGCCGTCAGCCATAGCCGCCAATACGGAGGAGTCTGTTACCGGTCTAACGGGAGGGGTAGCGAACACTTTGGAGTCAGACC
>JAGOLR010000119.1 GCA_017993955.1 Candidatus Omnitrophota bacterium | reverse complement strand
CTATTACATCCGGACGAAATATGCGGGATTGTTCGGCTAGAAGTTTTACGTTGGTGTCGGCGGATAAGGCTACGACCTTATACTTATCCCGAAGACCAGACTTTATAACTTCAAGAGTGTTTACCCCAATAGACCCGGTTGAACCCAGGACCGCTATGCGTTTCATATCTTCATTAACACCATGACATAAAAACAGAATATAGGCGTGGTAAAAAGGAGACTGTCTAAAAGATCCAGAAAACCGCCGAACCCGGACAGGTTTGTTCCTGAATCCTTAACACCGCAATCGCGCTTCAAAAGCGACTCAGCCAGATCCCCTACCTGCCCCAGTACTCCTAAAAGGGCGCCTAAGATAAAAAGGTGCTGATAGGAAAAAGCGGGCAGATACATTTTACTTAACAAAGCCCCGGCCATACTGAATAACAGGCCCCCGACCGTTCCCTCTATCGTCTTCTTGGGGCTTATCCTTGGCATTAGGCTGTGCTTGCCCATATAACTGCCTATGAAATACGCCCCTATGTCCCCTAACTTTGTAACTATGACCAGGAATATGACGAGAAGGGTCCCGTTCGGTAAAAATTTCAATTTTATTGAAAACGATAAGAACCAGGCTATATACAGAAGGCCGAAAAGAGTAGCCGCTATGCTTGCCAAAGCCTGAGAACCGTCTCGCCTTGTCATCTGCAGAACAAAGGTGAAAAGACAGGCTATGACTATAAAAAAAGGCTCCAGAGTAAAATACCCTTCGTTACCCATCTGCAGATGCACTATTACGGGCACTAGCATACCTATCGTTATGCCGAATGTCTTGTATACAAAAATCCCCTTCTTCTCAACTATCCCGTAAAACTCTTTAAGAGAAAAACCGACTAATACAGAAATGAATATCGAAAAGACCCAGTTCGGGAAAAAATATATACTAAGTCCGAAAAGAATAGAAATTATAAGGCTATTAAATACTCTTTTAGACAGGGATAGGCTATCCACCATAACGACGCTCCCTGTTAAGATAATCGTCTATCGCTTTCTTAAATTCCGATTCGTCAAAATCGGGCCATAATACCTGTGTTATATAAAACTCGGCATAAGATAACTGCCAAAGAAGAAAATTAGATATCCGCATCTCCCCTGAAGTGCGTATCATAAGGTCCGGATCCGGAAGACCTTTCGTGTACAGATATCCCGAAAAGATCTCTTCGTTTATATCTTCCGGTTTTAAGAGACCCGCGCTGACATCCTTAACCGCAGACCGGCAGGCATCCAAAATCTCAGCCCTGCCGCCGTAATTTAGCGCCAGATTCAGAACAAGGCCGGTATTGGAAGCGGTATCACTGACAAGCCGCAATATTTTTTCTCTTACCCTTGCAGGAAGCGCGTCTACCCTCCCTATCACTGAAAGGCGCACCCCGTCGCGCTTAAGCTTTTCGGACTCCCTGTCGATATATTCTTCCATAAGACCGAAAAGGGCCTCGACCTCGGCCTTCGGCCGTTTCCAGTTCTCCGTAGAAAATGTATACAAAGTGAGTATCTTGACACCCAGAGAATCGGCCGCCTTCATCACTTTCTCTATGGAGGCGATGCCTTCGCGGTGCCCGGCGATTTTAGGAAGGTTCCGCTTCTTCGCCCAACGGCCGTTGCCATCCATTATAATAGCAACATGTTGAGGAACTTGTTTAGCGATTCTCATATAGAAAAAATTCCAAATGACAAAATCCGAATAACAAATAAATCATCAAATTTCAAATCTTATCTTTTAAGATTAGGATTTTGGATTTTCTTTGTAATTCGGAATTTAACGCTTGACATCGTCAAGGTTTGCTTTTTGTCGTTATCCGTTAATCTTTCGAAAATATCTGCTTCCTGTCGGAACCTACAGATATGAGCGCTATCTTTGTGTCCAGAACATCCTGAATGCGCTTTAGGTAATTTTTAGCGTTCCTTGGGAGTTTTGCGTAAGAGGTAACCTTTGTGGTGTCAGTCTTCCACCCGGGCAACTCTTCGTAGACAGGTTCGCACCCGGCCTGGGCATGCATATCCGCCGGGAAATCTTTATAAGTTACGCCTTTATATTTATAGGAAGTACATATCTTTATAGAGTCCAGTTCATCCAATACATCCAGCTTTGTTATGACTATCTCGTCTATACCGTTGACCATGATGGCATACCTGACAACTACTCCGTCAAACCAGCCGCAACGCCTGGGTCTTCCGGTTGTCGCCCCGAACTCTTTGCCTTTTTTACGTATCGTCTCCATGAGGGTACAGCCAAATTCTGTTGGGAAAGGTCCTTCGCCTACACGCGTGGTATATGCCTTTACGACACCTATCACCTTATCTATCTTATTTGGGCCGACACCCGTGCCGGTAGAGGCTCCTCCAGACGTAGAATTGGATGAGGTCACAAACGGATATGTGCCATGATCGACATCAAGCAGGGTCCCCTGAGCCCCTTCGAAGAGGATCTTCTTTTTTTTGGATATGGCGTCGTTCAATAACCGCGAAGTATTGCATATATATCTTTTTATGAGCTTGCCATACCCTAAGTACTCTTTATACAATTCATCAAAATCAAACCCGCTCGTTCCATAAATTCTATCAAGTATCGCATTCTTGTCTTCGAGGTTAGTCTTCAATTTGTACTTCAGGACTTCGCCGTTAAGCAGGTCCACGGCCCTTATACCGCTTCTGGCCACCTTGTCGGCATAGCACGGACCTATCCCTTTCTTCGTCGTGCCTATCTTGCCCTTCTTCTCTTCTTTTATGCTGTCCAATTTCCAATGATAAGGCAGGATTATATGCGCCTCTTCGCTTATAAATAGTCTTCCATCGACATCAATGCCGCGTCCGCGAAGCATGGTGATCTCTTCTAACAGGGCCTTCGGATCCACCACGACTCCGTTGCCTATTACGCAGATCTTGCCTTTGTGTAGTATCCCTGACGGTATCAGGTGCAATACAAATTTGTCCTCTCCTATCACTACGGTATGTCCGGCGTTGTTACCGCCCTGATATCTTACTATGATATCTACCTTACGCGAGTATACGTCTATTACCTT
>JAGOLR010000118.1 GCA_017993955.1 Candidatus Omnitrophota bacterium | reverse complement strand
CGTATTACCGGCGCTGACAAAGCCGTCCGCCTGGTCATTCTTCAACATCTCCAATCCTACCACTATCGACGACTGCCTCTTCCTGCGCACGGAGATAGCTGCCGATTCGTGCATGCCTATACGCTCCGGCGCGTGAACCAAAGATATCTTCGCCTGATCGTATCTGTGCTTTTTTAATTCCTTCTTTACTATCTCTTCGTCGCCTACGAGAACTACCTCGCAACCATACTCATTAACTGCCTGGACGGCACCGGCTACTTCGGCTACCGGCGCTTTATCGCTGCCCATAGCATCGAGCACGATCTTCATGAGCTATCCTCTCTATTTCTTCTTCTCTTCTTTTGCCTGGATCACCAGGACCGGTTTACCTTTGTAATAGCCACAGTGCGGACATACCCTGTGCGGCAGCCTGCGCTTCTTACACTGCGGGCAGGTAGATAGATTTGCGGCCCTGGTCTTCCTTTGACCGCCGCGCCTCTTATCCCGCCTTGCTTTCGAATGTTTACGTTTAGGTAGAGCCATGTTCTTCCTCCTTATTGAGCATGTTATTGTAAAATTTAAAGCTAAAAACGCAAAACTAAAACTTAAAGTTCAAAACTGCAATCCAGATCCGAAGGACACCTCGGTATTAAGCCTTGCGCTTTACGATTTATGCTTTATGATATCAACTGTATCCTTCGCTATTAATAACTCCTCGTTGGTCGGCACCACGAGAAATTTCGTCTTCTTACCGACCACGCTCCCAAGATCGCGCGCTATCCTCTTTACAAGCCAAGGATTATGCTCGCTTATTCCGGCGGTAAATATCACCGCGTCGAGACCCCCCATGACTGCCTGGTAAGCGCCGATGTATTTCTTTATCCTGTAGATAAAAATTTCCAGGGCGAGCTTGCATCTGGCGGAAACCTCGCCTTTAGATTTTACCCCTTTAAGGATATCGCGCATGTCGTTACCCACTCCGGATATCCCGAGGAATCCGCTCTCCTTGTTAAGGATCGCGTTCACCCTCTGGGGTGACACGCCTTCTTTTTCCAGTATATAAAGAACTACTGCCGGATCGATGTCGCCCGAGCGTGTCCCCATGATAAGCCCCTCCAAAGGAGTAAAGCCCATCGATGTATCTACAGAACAGCCCCTGTCTACAGCCGCCATGCTGCAGCCGTTACCTAGGTGGCATGTCACAAGCTTGAGGCTCCGAGCAGGCCTCTTTAAAATACGCGCCGCTTCCTGGGAGACAAACCTGTGGCTTGTGCCATGAAACCCGTACTTCCTTATTCCGTATTTTTTATAGTACGAGTAAGGAAGACCATAAATATAAGCGGTCGCCGGCATAGTCTGATGAAAAGACGTATCGAAGACCGCTACCTGGGGAACATGCTTCAATATCTTGGAGCATGCCTTAATACCTGCAAGAGACGGCGGATTATGCAATGGCGCAAGCTCGCTGAACTTTTCTATCGAACGTATAACCCTGGCGTCTATAAGCGTCGAACTCTTAAATTCCTCGCCGCCGTGCACTACCCTGTGGCCGACCCCGCCTATCTCGTCTTTGGACGTTATCGAGCCGTATTTTTGGTCGGTCAACGCCTCAACTATTATCTCTATGGCCGAGTAATGGTCGGGGCATTTAAGACCTTTTTTGAGTACCTCACCGTCAGGGTGATGCTCAAGCCGCGCCTCCGGCTGGCCTATCCTCTCAACCACTCCCCTTGCCAAAGACCTCTTTTTATCGACATCAAATAACTGGTACTTCGCAGATGAACTGCCGCAATTTATAACAAGTATCTTCATCGTATCAAGAAGCCCGGATTGATGTCACAGCGACCGCATCTACGATATCTTCGGGAATACAACCCCTGGAAAGGTCGCTGCACGGTTTGGTGAACCCCTGAAGAAGCGGCCCTACTGCCCTGGCATTAGCCAGTCGCTGGACAAGCTTGTAAGATATATTTCCCGAATTCAGATCCGGAAATATGAGAACGTTGGCCTTACCTGCTACATTATTGCCAGGACACTTTATCTTGGCCACTTCCGGCACTATGGCGCTATCCACCTGAAATTCGCCGTCGACGAGCAGCCCGGGCTCCGTTTCTCTGGCTCGGGCGACCGCCTCGCGCATCTTATCGACGAGCGGCCCCTCCGCGCTACCCTTGCTGGAATAGCTTAAAAAAGCTACAACAGGTGTCTTGTCGGTCAATTTTTTGAATAGAGCGGCTGATGATACGGCTATCCCGGCGAGCTGTCTTGCATTGGGCTCGGGGTTCACTCCGCAGTCGGCGAAAAGAAAAGAGCCCTTCTCCCCGTAAACAGACCCGGGGATCTCCATGAAAAAAGAACCGGAAACCGTGCCTATATTCTTGTCTATAGAAAGGCACCTAAGCGCCGCCCTTATGACATCTGCTGTAGTGTGGCTTGCCCCGGCGACAAATCCGGCGGCCACACCCTTTCTCACCAGCATCGCCCCGAATGTAACATAATCGGTCTTCATGGTCTTGGCCGCTTCTTCCTGAGTCATTCCCTTGGCCTTGCGAAGCTCGTAATACTCGCTCACCATAGCATCGGTATCTTTAAAGGTAAGCGGGTCTATTATCGTAAGGCCCGACGTCTTTTTAGACTTGATCTTGCCCCTGCAGGATTCGGGACCTATCAGTATTATCTTGGCGATCCCGTTATCCAGTATAAAATCAAGCGCCTCAAAAGTCCTTTCATCCTCGCTCTCGGACAGCACCACGGTCTTCAGGTTGGCTGCCGCACGCTTTCTTATGTCGTTTATAAGACTCACGATCTCCTCACTTTTTCTTCCCGATCTTTAACTTGAGTGCCTCTTCGACCTTAGTGGGAATAAAATTTTTCAGGTCCGCGCCCAGGCCCGCCGCTTCCTTAATAAGCTTGCTGGACACATACGAGTAATCCTCGTGAGGCATCATAAATATGGTCTCCACCTCTCCGGAGAGTTTTCTGTTGGTCAGGGCCATCTGAAATTCGTATTCGAAATCGGATATCATCCTGAGGCCCCTCACCATCACATTGGAACCGGCCTTCTTAACGTAATCTATTACA
>JAGOLR010000117.1 GCA_017993955.1 Candidatus Omnitrophota bacterium | reverse complement strand
GACGGCTGGCTTCCGCACAAGCCGCCAGTCGGGTATGTCAATAACCTTTACAATCAACCTGAAAAGCCGCCGATCTATCCGGACCCGTATTCTTTCCCGATCATGAAGAAGCTCTGGGCGATTCTTTTGGAAACACGCTGTTCTCTTGAAAAGCTTTTTGATACCGCTCAAGAGATGGGCCTCAAGATGGACAGGGGCGTTAAGATCTCCCGCAATAACTTTTACCGCCTGTTCCGTAATCCATTTTATTATGGGTCATTTCTCTGGAATGATGAGGTCTATCCGGGCAAGCATGAGCCGATGATCACCAGAACCGAATTTGATTTAGCACAACATATCATTAACGGCAGGAGCTTCCCCCGGGCCAAGACTCACGTCTTCGCTTTTACCGGGCTTATGCGTTGCGGAGAATGCGGAGCGTTTATTACAGCTGAAGAAAAAACGAAGCATCAGAAAAACGGCAATACTCATCATTACACTTACTATCGTTGCACCCGCAGGATCAAGCGGGACTGCTCTGAACCGCCTATCCGCTCGGACGAACTTGAAGAGCAGATCCTTAATGTTTTAGCAAAAACGACTATTCCTCCGCAGTTTAAGGACTGGGCAATCAATCAACTTAAAAAGGAACACGCGGAGCAACAGATCGATCAAAGCGAGATCACTCAGGCGCACCGGCGCAATCTGGACGCCTGCACTAAAAAACTTAATGCGCTTTTTGATATGCGCCTGAACGAAGAGATCGGCCCGGAGGAATACTCCCGGAAGAAAGATGATTTAACGCAGGAAAAGCAGAAATACGAAGGCTTGATCGCGGACACGCAAGACCGCATTGAAACATGGCTCAAGCGGGCTGAAGAGATGTTTACTTACGCCCAAACCGCCCAGAATCGCTTCGAAACCGGCACTTTGGAGGATAAACGGTATGTCCTCTCGTGTTTAGGTTCGAACCTCGTCCTAAGTGGCAAACAGCTTCGATTACAGGTCGATAAAACCCTCGCCCTCATCCAAGAGGTCGCCCCAGACGTACAAAGCCTCCACAACCGGTTAGAACCTACGCAACTCGTTGATTCTACGACAGATTGGGAGGCTTTATATGCTCAAAATAAAAAATGGGGTGGCTAACGGGATTCGAACCCGTGCAAACAGAGCCACAGTCTGTTGTGCTAACCTTTACACTATAGCCACCACGAAACGATCTATTTTAGATGAACTAGACAATGACAATTCCTACAAAGCCATTGCAGATTCTCTGATTTATTGTTCTTTCTATTTGAATCACGATGGTGTACTACTAAAACTCTTGCGTCGGTATTGCCACACGACACACAGCGCTCCGAAATACCATATCTTTTAAGAAGTTGTCTATAAACTGTTTGTCCTGCAACCCAGTTGGGCGCATTTTCACCGCAACGGCTGTTCTTATTTTCCCAGGAACAATGACAACTAACTGAACAGAAAAATTTTTTACTCTTCGATCGTTTAAAATCTTTAGGTGTCCGATATATCTTCTTGCCACAATTGCTACACTCAACCCATTTACCATTAAACTGGGTCTTCGCCTGACAGTTTTTAGAGCAATATTTACCCCAGCCTCTGTTGGCGTGGCACTCCTTGATACGTATCTCTTTACCGCATACTTTACATCTTTTATTAAGCATGCATGAAATCTACCACAAGCGACTCGATTTGTCAAATCAAAGGACTAGGCCACAAGCCACCGCACACACCTATAGCAATCTCTAACGCTTACCGCTGTCCAGCCATTCGCTCCATTCAGCCACCTTGCCGTCCACAAGCTTGAACGTTACGCTTCGGACACCCTCCATGGTGGCGCCGATCTGGTACGTCCAGGACTCTTCTTTGCCTGAGGCCGTTACCTTAGATTGCACAAACCTGTAAAATAGGGCGTCCTGCTTGGGCTTACCTTCAGGCGGGTATCCTATTTCTCCCACAAGCTCGTCTTTGGTCATGCCGACTTTTATCTTGTCACCGCTAAGCGCATCAGATACCTTCTTATTCTCGAAGATCCCGGCGTTGGCCAGGGACACTCCGGCAAAGAGACAAATCACCGCAACTGACAAAATCTTCCGGAACATATATCATCCTCCCTTATGATTATGTATATGCACATCCCTTTGAGGGAACGGAATGTTTACCCCGTTTTTCTTGAATTGATCGTATATAGCTTTATTTATATCGAAAGTGACGTCCCAATAATCGGGCTGCCGGCACCAGAGCCTGGCATACAGGTTTACGCTCGAGTCCCCGAAATTCTCTATCCCGATCTTTGGCGGCGGATTAGAGGACACTCTCTTATCGGAAGATACTATGCCCTTTATTATGACGACGGCTCTATCTATATCTGAGCCATAACTCACCCCCACGCGCAGATCTAAACGCTTATAGTCGGAATAGTTATGTATTATCTCCCCTATTATCTTCTTATTTGGGATGACTATCCTCGTACCGTCCAGGGTGCGGACTATGGTGCGGGCAAGGGTCATATCCTCGACCTGGCCAAGCTGACCGTTGACCTCCAGAATATCTCCTACCTTGAAAGGTTTGGTAAATATAAGCGTGGCACCGGCGGCATAGTTGGAAAGCGGCCCTTGCAGGGCGAAGCTCGCGCCGAACCCCAATGCGCCCAAGCCGGCTATGAAAGGGGCTATTGTGATGCCGAAATTACCCAGCGCTATAAGAAGCGAAACGGCCAACACGAGAAACTTCAATATATCTACCAGGAATTTCGTGATGGTGACATCGGCCCTACGGCGCAAAAATAAAAACTGCACGAACTTACCGGAAAGCTGCGCGACAAACCATCCAACGGCAACTATGATTATGCCGCCTATGATATTAAAAACGTTCTTCGATAGAAACTCCATCGCGATGAACGCCAATTCCTGGGCAGTACGCATCTGCATATTCATGCCTATCTCCTATAAATTCAAACCCTTATAGCTGTATCCATATGATATAATATATGGTAATAATAGTCAATCAGGCTCTCTGGCTTGTGAATAGTATCTTGAATCCGTATATTTAGAGCAGCTATATGGAGGTTATAAATGAATACAGTATACAAG
>JAGOLR010000038.1 GCA_017993955.1 Candidatus Omnitrophota bacterium | reverse complement strand
GCTCCCACCATGGCGTATCCCAGAATGGCTTACCCAAGACATCCGACTCCTTTATCCCTGAGAATTCCAAAGCAGATCTATTGGCATCGATAAGGATGCCTTCCATGTCCATAAGACCTATGAATTGGTATGTATTATCTAGGATGCCCCTTATCTTAAGCTCACTCTTTTGCAAGACTTCCTCGGTCTTTTTATGTTCTGATATCTCCTTATATAATCTATCCCGAGCATCCGAGATAGTATTGGCTAAAAATATCGATGATATGATAGCTATGGCGCATATAAAAATATTGGCCAGAATAATAAGTATTCCTAGCTTAATACTGCTACCCCAAAACTCCTTAGTCTCCATCTTTACGACTAATCCTATATTCAATGAAGGGATGTACCGCCAAGCCGCACCCACATATCTATGGGCATAATCAAAATAATACCCGTAACCGTATTCGCCTTGAGCTGCTCTCTGCGCGGGCACAGCGTCCTCATCTCCTATCGCTATCCTTTTATCAAAGACAGCCCCGTCATCACCCCTCAATGGGCAGACAAACCTGATATTGCCAAGCTCTCGCCTTGACAATATGACTTCGCCTGTCTTACCCAGCCCCGTAGGCTCTTTAATAACACCGTAAAGAGCTTCCATCGGTAGCTCTAAAATGACCACACCTATAAAATTGTTGTCATAATCAAATAACGGAGCCCCTATGATCTGCGCAAGCTTGCCGCTTCCAGTAGTATCACAAAGTTGTTCGGCAAAATATACTTTATCCCTTGACGATGTGAAAATCTCTCTTGCCGGGGCGCAAAGCGAATTCACGTTATAAACCTTGGGATCGGATTGAGTTGCATATAGGATCGTGCCGTCCTTACCGACAATGAATATATTACTAAGCCCCGCCATAGATTGAATGTCTTTAAGCCGTTGGCTTATTTTATTTATCGCATTGATACGCATAAGATCATCTGATGGGATGTTCGTATCGGTTAATACCGGAAGGGTGTCTTTGAGCAGACACTCACCCTGAATCAAGGCTATGCTTGAATTGATGTTAGACATGAAGGCATCAATCTGGTAAGACTTAAAAGAGGCCAGGTCTTTCAATGTAGAAAAACGCTCTTCTTCGAGGGTTTTTGAGTATTTAATGAAAACTGTAGCGCTGATAAGTAAGGAGGGAATAAAGGCAACGGCAAAAAATATTATGGCAAGCCTGGATCTCAGGTTCATCCTTACACCTATATACCATATAATAATATCATTATTGATATACTACTTCATCGGAGTATATCACGTATATCGGTAAATGGCAATGTCGTGGAGCAGGTTTTTCACCTAGCGGGCTACCATGGTCTTCGGGAAACGGCTTCTTTCAGCCCTTACCAAGCATGCCGCGAAACATAAAAAATACCGCGGCTGTAATGCATAATGCAGCCCATAGATAATCCTTCTTCAACCCTTCTTTCATGTAGAATATCGAAAAAGGTACAAACACGGAAAGTGTTATCACCTCCTGGAGTATTTTCAGCTGGCCCAGACTCATCACCTGATGGCCGATTCTATTGGCCGGAACCTGGATGAGATACTCGAACAAAGCTATCCCCCAGCTTATTATAGCGGCGAAGATCCACGGTTTATTATTGAAATTTTTCAGATGGCCATACCATGCAAATGTCATAAAGATGTTACTCATCGCCAACATCAGGGTTGTAGCTATAAGTTTATTCATCTTCCCCTCTTCTTTTAGAGCTGTATTAAAATGAAATCTTTGACTAAATCTAAGAGAGATGGACGCTCGCTATGCACTGATTATACGAGCATCCATCTCTCTTTTTTATGACACGCTATTTTTACTTATACCGGACTTAGCGCTTATTCGGCCCGGCTCCACGTCCGCCTTTGGGGCCTGGTGGATTCTCCCAGTTAGTGCCTTTACCGCCCTTGGGACCGGGAGGATTATTGTCTCTATCCATCTTTGGCTTCCTGTCAGGACCTGAGCCCGGACCTCCCTGCTTGCCGGGAGGGTTTTCCCAATTGGTACCCGGGCCGCCCTTAGGGCCTGGCGGATTATTATCCATATCGGGATGTTTCCCGCGCCATTGTTTTAATTCTGTTTCATCCACCTTACCGTCGTTATTGGCGTCTGCCCTTCTCTCCCAACCCGTATTTACGTCTGACCTGTCTTTCTTGCCTTCGGGATGACCGCGCTTCCACTGTTTAGCCTCGACCTCGTCAACGACCCCGTCTTTATTGGTATCCGCTTCCCTCTCCCACGGTTCGTTTACAAGGCGCTTGTTAGCATCACCGCCGCCGGCGTTAGCCGAAGGTCCTGGCTGATCGGTGCCCGGTCCACCGGCCATGCCGGGAGGGTTTCCATTCCATGGTCTTGCCACGGGGCCTTTACCCGGACCGCCTTTGGGGCCGGGGGGATTTTTCCAGTCCGTGCCTGGGCCGCCTTTAGGACCGGGCGGGTTATCCCCTTTTTTGAATATGGGTCTTTTGTCAGGGCTGGCGCCTGGCCCGCCTTTAGGCCCGGCCGGGTTCTCCCAGTTGGTGCCCGGTCCGCCCTTTTTGCCGGGGGGGTTATTATCTTTATCGCCTTTTAATTTACCTGGCTGGGCAGAGGCATCGATCTGAAAAAGGAAGAACGACGCCGCTACAAATAAAACCGATAAAATACTTAGCCTACGCATTTTGAAGCCTCCTTTCTATAAAAATCTATTTTTTACTATCCATTATTTTATGCTGTAACTTATGCCATCTCTGCAGTTCCAGAACATCCACGACCCCGTCTTTATTGTTATCTACCGCGCTCTCCCACGACTCAGGCGAAACTCCGTTTTCCTCAAACGAAGCGGCCACCGGCCTCACCTGAACAGCCGGCTTCGGCTCTTCTTTTACGACTGCGGGAGGAGCCACCGTCTCTTTGCGAATAATAGTGGGGTCAGGAGCGCTTACGGCTCTGGGCCTGGCATCCGGGCTTGAGCCGGGACCGCCTGCCGCGCCGGGCGGGTTCTCCCAATTAGTCCCCGGACCGCCCGCAGGGCCAGGCGGATTATCGTCCCTATCCGATCTCGCCCTGCGCCCTATCTGGGCATCCGCATTTATCTGAAATAAAAAGACCGCGATTAATAAAAATAGAAAAAGCCTTATAAATCTATTCATCGCCTCCTCCTTTTTATTTGGATGAAGATGTAAATTATATTAAATATATATCATAATATGCAGAAATACAAATAAATAAAGAAAGGCCTCAAACAACCTTGGTTTATTTAATGGCTGCAATATTTCGCAAGAATGACACCATGGTCGTTATTATCGCAAGTGGCTCAGGCGGGCATCCGGGGATGTGCAGGACAACGGGCAGGGCTCCTTCCACGCCGCCGCATGTGTAATAAGAATCTTTAAAAATACCTCCAAGCTTCGCGCAGTCTCCCAATGTTATAACCAGCTTAGGATCGGGCATGGCCTCATAAGTCTTCCTAAGTGCAGTCTTCATGTTTTTGGATAAAGGCCCCGTTACTAAGAGCGCATCCGCATGCCTGGGTGAGGCGACAAAATCTATGCCAAAACGCTGGATATCGTATAAAGGATTGGAGCAGGCTATTATCTCGGACTCGCATGCGCCGCATGAGCCGGTATCTACTTCTCTTATGTGGAAAGACCTGCCAAACCTGGAATATATAGCTCTCTTTAGACCGTCTCCCAGGAGCTCGATATTCTTAAGCGTAAGGGCATCGCCGGCATCTATATCTACGGTAACCCTACCCTTTCTTATGCTGTTCTTTAATATATGCATGCTCATAAGTCGTTCCCCGAATACGATAGATCAAAGCTTTTATTGCACAATGGGAAATCCGGAACGATGTTACCGAGCACGGCATAGGAAAGCCCCTCCCAATTGCGAAAAGAAGGATCTACTATCTTACATCTTTCTATAAGACCATCCGGATCAAGGCGGGTCCACACCAGAATAGGACCGCGCCAAGCCTCGCAAAAACCAATGGCAAAACCTCCCGCCTTCTGACCATCGGTTTTCGTCTTGGCATCGCATCCCCCCAGCTTCTCAAGGCATTGCCTTATAAGCCCCATAGACTCTACGGCTTCTTTGAACCTTATCTTTAACCGCGCGCAGACATCGCCTTTAAGTTCCCTTGCCTCTTCAAAAGAGAGCGTTCCGTAAATATCTTTGAATATCTTTCTTAGGTCGAGCGATATACCGCTGGCTCTTGCCGCAAGGCCGGTAATGCCAAGATCCCTGGCAGTCTTAATACGCAAGATCCCGGTAGCATCGACTCGGTCCATGAATGAAGTGCTGGAAAATAACATCCCCTCCAACTCGAATAGGTCCTTTTCAAGTTTTTCTAGCTTGCTGTGCATAGAGATAAGTTTGTTTCTATCTATGTCCTGGCTGGTGCCGCCTATCCCGTTTATGCCCTTTAGATATCTTGAGCCGCAGATATCTTTATTCAACCGCAGGATATTCTCTTTTATAAGGCCGGCAAACTGAGCGGGAAAACTGAACCCTACATCAAGGGCCATGCCGCCTATATCGTTTACATGGTTATAGATACGCTCGATCTCTAAAAAGAACGCGCGCAAAACCTGAGCCCGCAAAGGTACCTCTATCCTGGATATCTTTTCGACACTGCGACAGAATGCCAGACTATAAGCAAAAGCGGTGTCGCCGCTTATGCATTCAAAAATTTTTAACACCTCAAGGACATCTTTACCCTCCAGAAGCTTTTCGATACCCCTATGCGTCCATCCAAGCCTGGTCTCCAGGTTTATTACAGGCTCGCCCGCTACGCTGAATCTGAAATGGCCCGGACCTATCACGCCGGCGTGAACAGGCCCTACGGGTATCTCAAATACTCCCTCACCTTCTACCCGTTTAAAAACGTACTTACCCTCTACGCGGCCGGCCTCTTCACTAACCAAGAAGTCTTTACGCAAAGGGTGGTAATTTCTCGGCCATACCTCATCGTGCAGCCTCAAGCTCCTAGTATCCGGATTTCCTGACGGTTCCAGACCGAACATCTCTTTTATCTCGCGCTCGAATAGATTGGCCGAATAGACTGACTTGGATATAGACTCGAACTCTCCCTTATCAGCGCACACCTTGCGGCATAGAAATACCCAGCGCTTGTTTACTCTGTCCAAAAATAAACAGTAAAGACAGAACTTTCCGGAAATCTTACGCTCGTCCTCAGCGAATAACGCCATAACAGGCGAATCAAGATGCTTGTGGAGGGTAACGCATGATCTTAAAAAATCCTCTTCCTTAACCGTTATGTAAAGCTCTTCAGGATATGGCGCCTGGACATCGATTACGGAGGCAGATACCGAAGCCAAAATATCTTCTATGCCGGATATATTTTTCATATTTATCTCAATACTTGTTTAATGAATACCCAGGACCAACCTCTGACATCCTGCCAGAAGGTCCAGAAAACCCCTGGGTATATACAAACCAAACCCTATTATGAATGCCATCAGAAATATGAAAGACAGCTTGGAGCTGAGCGCCTCTTTCACCCTGCCCATATCTCTGGGCGGCCTGCCCAATATCACCTTGCTCATGTGATACAGAAGGCCCGCGAAGGCTAAAGCGATGAATAGAAACATCGCCAGGGCCGCTATATAGAACCTGCCGCGGAAGGCCGATACAAATATGGAAAATTTGCTTATAAACATGGAGAATGGCGGCATGCCTGCGATCGCGAATAACCCCAGGAACATGGATATCCCCGTAAACGGCATCGACCTCAATACGCCTTGCATACCGTTCATATTGTTGCCTCCGTAAGCCTTTACGACATTACCCGAGGAAAAGAACATCAGAGATTTTGTTACCGCGTGATTGAATGCGTGAAGAAGCCCGGCAAAAACGCCTCCGAACATACCGAAACCAAAGCCCAGAGATACGAGCCCTATATTCTCTATACTGCTATAAGCCAAAAGCCTTTTAAGATCTTTCTGCACCACTATGAATGCGCCCGCTATCCCTATAGAAATTATACCGAAAGCCGTGAACAATCTGGCGCTATAATCGTAGCCCGCCGAATTGTTCGCCAGCATGACAAACCTCAATATCGCGTAGAAAGATATCTTGATCAAGACCCCGGAGAGCAGTCCGCTTACCGGAGACAGGGCCTGACTATGGGCGTCGGGAAGCCAATTATGCATCGGGGCAAGCCCGGCCTTGGTCCCGTACCCCACCATTATGAATATGAGGGCGAGCCTCACAATATTAGCGTTCAGCATTCCCGATTTCGCGAATATAGCGGCCCATTCCATGCTATTCACTCCGGCATCCCTGGAAGATGTATAGTAGAAAAATATTATCCCCAGAAGCGCAAAGACTATCCCGACCGAACAGATGATTATATATTTCCAGGCCGCCTCCACAGACTCTTTGGTATTGTGAAAACCCACAAGGAAAGCGGATAACAGAGTGGTCATCTCTATGGCTATCCACATAAGCGCGATATTATTGAGAATAGGCACTATAAACATGGCCAGCGAAAAAAGGTTAAATAAGTGATAGTAAGCTCCGGCGCGCCGGGGTGACATCTTGGATTCTTCGGTCTCGGCCGATATATAACCTATTGAGTATATGCTGGCCGCGAAGGCAACGACTGAGATTGTAAAGAGGAAAAAGACGCTCAGGTAGTCGATATAGACGCACCCCCAAGCGCTTACCGGCGAACCCGAGCCCCACAGGAAAAGCATGACCAATAATATAGATGCGATAAACACTACCAGATAACCGGCTGAGTTCAATACGCCTAAAAAACGCGGTTTTCTTATAAAAAGCGAAATCGCCGCCATGATAAAAGGGACCAGTATTAACGCCGCTATAAGTATATTCATCCTTTAAGAGACCTCATCTGCAATGTGTCGATATGCGTAAATAGCCTGTTGACTTTATATACAAACATCTCGCTTATGATCACAAATATGAATATATCGAAGAACAAGGCTATCTCGACGAAGAAAGGCATCCCGCCGATTATTGCGGAGGCCGCAAGAAATATCCCGTTCTCCATGACCACCAGACCTACCACCTGTCCTATCGCTTTCATGCGGCTTGCCATTATGAAAAAACCTATGCAGACCGCATTTATCGAAGCTATGAATGCCGCCGATCCCGAAGAATTGTTTAACTTCATAACATCGTGCGCAAATATATATGAAAGCCACGAAAATGTCACCGCGATGATAAGTGATATCTGGGGGTTGACCAGAAGGCCGAGGTCCTCCTCGGCCTTTATTCTCTCGGTGACGCGTAAAAGTAAAAAAGGTATGATCACGACTTTTACCAAAAGGACAAGGGCGCAGATTATAAATAATTCTAAGTGCGCCTGCGACAGGCCCATCTTGAGGGTGTAAAGAAATACAAATACCGATTGAAGCCTGAAAGCCCGTATAAGCGCGGTTATCCTTTTCGCTATGACAAGAAGAAAGGTGGCTGCAAGAAACCCGCTTAGTATCAATGCTGTTATCATATATCAAAGCCCCAGGCAAGCCGCTACGGAAGCGGCAAGCGCTATAAAAAATGCGAATCCCATAAAATCCACGACCCTGAAAAGCCGCATCTTTGCAAAAGATAACTCTATAACGGCTATCAAAAGACCCAGGACCGCTATCTCCGCCGGAAATAAAGCCCACCCCCAGGCGCATCTCTTTAAGGGTAGAGCAAAAAACCATAAAATCAGGACAAAGAAGAGCATCTGTTTGATATGACCTGCAAATTCTATGACCGCAAGCGATCTGCCGGAGTATTCCAGGACCATCGCCTCATGCACCATCGTCAGCTCCAGGTGAGTCTCGCGGTTGTCTATCGGTATGCGCGAGGTTTCGGCCAGCGCTACAAGGAAGACCGATATCCCTCCAAGCAGGACAGATAATTTAAATACCGGAGACCCTGATATGCACAGCGCAAAGACCGATATAAATAGCGACGGTTCCGCGAGTCCTGATATAAAGACCTCCCTCGAAGAGCCCATACCGCCGAAAGCGCTCCCCGCATCCAATCCCGCCAGCGCAGAGAAAAATCGGACCGATCCCATCACGAAAAACGATGCCAAGAGAACTACGACGACTTCTGAGGCTGAGTCGAATAAAGACGCCGACAATACCAAAACCATGGCGCAGACCGTGCCTGCAAATACCACTATCGGGGTAACTAAAAATATCCAAGAGGCGTGTTTCGACACTACTTCATCCTTTTGAAAAAGTTTTATAAGATTATAGTAAGGCTGTAGGACCCCCGGCCCTTTCCGCATGCGAAATACGTTCTTCAGCTTCGCTATATACCCCGTCACCAGAGGAGCAAATAGTGCCAGCAATACGGACTTTAAGATTATCTCCACCAAATCTTTCATAATACTGTCCTAAAATATAGATGCAAGCGCGAGAAGGGATACCAGCGTAATGAATATGTATGCTATGTAGAGGTGTATGCTGCCCGGCTGTAACCTTCTTAATTTTAAGGCAACTACATATACCGCCCTGACCAACGGTTCATAGAAATAGTTCTTGAAGACAGGGGTCGTATGCGTTTCGTAAGTGAATTTTCTTATATGATAAAAAGAATCCCTTATCTTCTCGCTCTTCCTGTAAGGAAGAAGGAAGAACCCGAACGCTATTCTGAAAGGTTTCGAAAACGCGGTAGCCGTATATTCGTTCCGGTTGTCTATCTCATAATAACCGCAATCCCAAACTTCGGATAGCGTCTTCTCTCTTCTGTGAACCAGCCTGAGCCAAATTACTGCCGCAGAAACTACAGCCAACAATATAATGGCTATAATAGCGGGGAGTCTTGAGACCGGACCTAAAGTAAATCCGGCCTGGGACGTCCCAAAAATATGGCTCGAAATGCCGCTCAATACCGGCGCTACCGATGAAGCCAGGACGCCGAATACCACAACCCCGAAAGCCATTAAAAGAGGTCCCGCCTTCATTGAAAAAGACGCCTCCCGCGCTTCCTCGGCGCGCTTACTTCTCGGCATGGCTAAAAAAGTTATCCCAAAGGCTTTTATAAAACAAGCTGCCGCAAGAGCGCTCGTCAATGCCAATACAGACGCTGCCGATATCATAAATACCTTCATGGCTCCCCCGGACTGCAATATAGCCGAGAATAACGCCTTAAAGGTAACCAGTTCACTCACAAAACCGTTAAAGGGAGGAATGGCCGATATACCCATCGCGCCTATAAGAAAAAGCATGGCGGTAACTGGCATCCCCTTTATAAGACCTCCCATCTTTTCCATGTCGCGTAATCCTGTCTCTTTGTAAATACTTCCCGAAGACAGGAAGAGAAGCCCTTTGAACAATGCATGGTTAACGATGTGATATAAACCGGCGCACATGCCCAATACAGCCACCGGCATAACCCCGAGTCCGTAAAAGAGTATCGCCGTCCCTACTCCAAGCAATATGATCCCCATATTCTCCACGCTGGAATAGGCAAGCAGCTTTTTAATATCGCTTTCCATGAGCGCATATATTATACCGACCATGCACGAAACCATGCCCGATACGATAATAAGAGCGCCCCACCATGCGGGCCCCGGCCCAAGGATATTTATGAAAAAACGTATCATGCCGTATAACGCCACCTTTATCATGACACCGGACATGATGCTTGAGATATAGCTTGGAGCCTGAGGGTGGGCATATGGAAGCCATATGTGCAGCGGGACCACTCCGGCCTTCACCGCAAACCCTGTGAACAACAATAAGAAAACGGTGTTTTTTGTATATGGATTTAAAACGGTAAACGCCTCTTTAACGGCATGATAGTCAAACGAATACGCATGTTTATATAATATGAGGAATGCGGCCATAATACAGGCCGTACCGGCGTGTGTCATCACCATATATATCGTACCCGCTCTTATCGACTTTTCGTGCTTATAATCGAAGACCACCAGAAAATACGATGACAGCGACATCAGTTCCCAGAAGATAAGGAATGAAAAGAGATTCCCGGATGTCACTACCAGGCACATAGAAATAATAAAAATAGATGACAGGGCCCAGGCTGTTAATTTGGTATTTAGAGGCTCCACGCGCAGGTATCCTGCGGAAAATATCAACGAAGGCACCGACACTATACCGATGACCGCGAGGAAAAATACCGCTATCGGGTCTATCATAAAAAGCTCTTTTGGCAAGAAGCTCGTCATATCGCCTTAAAACTCCTTTGAATATAAATAAAAAAACCCTCATTGGCATAATATATTTGCCAACAAAGGTTTCTCTTTACTTTACTCCCGCATCCAGTTTCACCTATCGGCGAAACGGGCGGGATTTCCGCTCCATGAATTTAGCTCCACAGAGCTTCAATCCAGACCCACCTTCAAACTCGGAACCGCTTAACCGCCGTTGTTATATTATATTAGCACCGCACCTCATTAAAAATCAAGTTAATTCTTCCCCGCGTTCATCAGCAAACCGGTTTCGTAGAATATTATCCTGGACAAGCTCATCCTGTTTATGTATGCCTTCACCCTTGACTGATCGGAAGATATCCTGGATATCTCTTTGTCTTTATCCCAAGGAAGGTCCGCAGGGTGAATGCCAAGGAACGCCACATCTTTTATTATACCGTGTATTATCGGTACAAAAATATCTACGTTTTCGCCCGAAAATACTATATTGTCCAGTCCTCCGAGGACGGAAAGAGCTTCCCCTATGTGCTTGGTTATATGCGACCTATACACATCAAGCGCCATATTGACCTTAGCGTCCCTACCGCGCAATTTGAGTATATCCTTCATCTCTATATCATAGCCTGTAAGCCCAAGAAAACCGCTCTTATTTTTAAGCATCTCGTCTATCTCGTATATAGAAAGACCGATAGTGTTCATCAGATAAAATACGATGCCCGGGTCAAGATCCCCGCAAGCCGTTCTCGACATGATGCCTTCCAGCGGAGTATACCCGAGGCTTATCGAAAGCGGGGCTCTTTTATGCACTGCGCATACGGTGGTCTGTTTGCCGAAGACTACGGATACCGTCTTATCTCCCGATGAGAATATTCCGGCGCCTGCTTCGTGAAATATGCCGTGGAAGCCCCATTTTCTTATCTTGCCCTGGCGGCAATATTCAAAAGGTATGGCATAATACTTTTCCTCGTCCGGCAGGCCGCAAAAGAAAGATGTTTCAAAAAATGCTACCATTGGCACATCTTTGAAGAGATAGCCGAATACTTTAAGGAGGTCCATGGCGGACGGTATGTAGAAAGGGAAAAGACCGGTAAGTTTTCCGAAATTCTTCAGGAATCTCTTATCTATTAAGACGGGTTTATGAAAAATATCGCCGCCGAATAATAACCGGAAAGCGATGGCCTTTATCTTGGATCGTCCTGTTATGGAGTAGACGCATTCTTTTATCGAAGCGGCATCGAGGCCGCCCCTTGCGTCTTTGACGCAATTCGAGGCCGTAGCGCCGTCGGATCTTTCTCCGAGATACCGGAACTCTATCTTTTTCAAATCATAATCGACCACGAGTATCATCTTTTAAAGCTCCTTATACGCCTCTCTGGCGATCATTATCTCCTCATCGGTAGGCACTATCAGCACCCTGGCATTCGAGCGAGGCGATGAGATATCGCTTATCCCTTTAATGTAGCTCTCGTTCTTCACATTGCTTATATCAATACCTAAAAACCCCATATTCTTGCATATATTTTTCCGTAATACGGGCAATCCCACTCCTAGCGAGTCCGTGAATATAATAACATCGGCCTTTTTAAGTATGAGACCGTAGAAAGATATGTAGGCCCTGGTCCGCCTCACATACATATCGAAGGCCATCTTAGCCCTTGGGTCGCTGTCCATATCCTTTATGGCATCCCTAAGATCGGATGATGCGCTGAATACACCCAATATGCCGCTTTTTGTATTTAGGATCTTTTCGGCTTCGATCGGCGCGAGGCCTTCTTTAAACATTATATAGAACATGACACCCGGATCGATATCGCCGCACCTGGTATTCATCATCAGACCCTCAAGCGGTGTAAACCCCATAGAATTATTGATAGATCTCCCGCCGTCTATAGCGCATATACTTGAACCGCCCGTGCCCAGATGGCAGCTTATTATCTTTTGAGTGGTTTTATCCCTTTTAAGAAATCTGCAAGCCTCTTCCATTACGTATCTATGCGATATCCCGTGAAAACCTACCTTCCTTATGCCGAATCGCCGGGCTATCTTTGCGGGTATGGCATAGGTGTGGAATTCTTTGGGTATCGTCTTATGAAATGCCGTATCGAATACTATGAACTGTTCTATACCGGGGTACGCGTTGTGACAGAATTCTACCAACCCGTAAGTTATCGGATTATGTATAGGCGCAAGCGGCAATGTATTTCTGAGTTTAGCTATAACCGCTCTGGAAACCTTTGTAGTGCGGTTAAAGAACCTGCCGGGGTGCACATACCTGTGCGCAAATAGGTCAAACTTTATGGCCTCGTTCTTACGGGAATCCTCCCTTATCAACTCAAGCGCTTTTTTTAGCGCCGCGCTATGGTCCGGCAGATCCGCCTCGACTATCCGTTTTGATCCGAGCGTGGAATGCGTAATAAGAGAAGCTCCTTGCGTCTTTATCCCCACCCTTTCAGCCTCCCCCTGCACAAGCTCTTCCCCTTCCGGCATTCTAAGTATTTTGTACTTTAGAGACGAGCTTCCGCAATTAAGAACGAGTATGTTGATATCTTTCTTTTTAGATCTCATCGGAACTCCATCCAAACGTAGGCATGCCTATATTCCTATCCACTATCAGCGCCTGTCCGTAAACGGCCCGCTCTATCTTCTCTACAGTTATAACGTCGGCATCCGAGTCTAAGCGGTCTTCCGAACCGGCCCCGAACCCTATTGTCGGTATCTTAAGTTCTCCGTACGTATAAGACCCCTCGGTCACTATCTTTTTCCAATATCCGAAACGTGTTTTAAAACCGTTCTCGGCAAGCGCGGCCAAAGACCCCATCGCAAAGGGAGCATGCCCATCCATAGACCACGGCTTGAATTCCTTTTCCGCCACAAGCTCCAGCCCTGTATAGGTCTTGACCCTTTCTTTGCTCAGGAGCGTATTGACCGCGACATCGGGTTCGCGGCTATATACGCTCTTGGCTATAGTCTTGGCTTTATTCAGTATGAAGTCTTCGCTCTCTTCGGGTATGAATACCCTGTCGACCACGATCTTGAATTCATTCATTTCGTTCTGCGGCTCATATCCGCCATAGCTCACATCCTTTATGCGGAGATCTGAGCGCCCCAGATTGAAATCGCTCGGGAGTTCTTTTGATACCTTCTCCAGCTCGCTTATCAGGGGGAACATAGTGCCCAGCATGTTCATTCCGCGATTTTCTACAAAATTTTTGTTCAACCTCCCTTTCACTACTATTTCGTATTCCATTCTCCCCTTGTGGCCGAGATGAACGTCGAAACCTGTAGGCTCGGAGAGGATAACCCCTTTTATCCTCTTCACCTTCGTCTTAAGATAGCCTTCAAAAAGGCATTTTATGCCGTAATCGCAGGATCCCAGCCTGGGCACACAGCATATTATCAAGTCTCCAGTAAGGGGCGATAACGACCTTTTGAGGACAGCGCCCGCATAGATGCTGGATATCACTCCGGCCTTAAATTTGACCATACTATCATCATCCATGCCTTCCAGCCTGCGATCCGCCGGCGTTATTATATCTATATGAGACACCATAACTATAGGGTCTTTGTTGACGTGCCCCTTGACCAACCCTATAAGATTACCGGCCCTGTCCTTTGTAATCTTGTCAAAAGACAGGCTCTTCATCTCAGCGGCAGCTAGATCTGTAAAATCCCTTAAATTCTCTTCCGTCAGTTTCAACGCTTCCACTTTTTTGTAAAAAACGCTTAGCTGGCCTCTCAGGCCCTCAGCCTTTGATTTCATTAAAGATCTCATGGCACACCTCCATTTTGTTATTTTATACTTAACAATATTAAATAAAAGTTAACATACTGCTCAAAAAATATCCCCCATCAGAAAGTCGGAGGGGTCACGACCCATACCGCTTCCGCATCCTCTTTGCCTATGTTCTTAAATGCGTGAGGCACGCTTGAATTAAAGTATATGCTGTCTCCCTTACGCAAAATGTAATTCATATCATTAAGGGTTATTTCCATGGAACCCTTCAGCACCAGCACGAACTCTTGACCGAAATGCTTATACGATGCCTTGCCCGACGTAGCGCCCTCTTTCAACTTGAATAGAAGCGGTTCCATCTGCTTGTTAGGGTCGCGCGACGTCAGCAGGTATAGGTTTATCCCTTTCCCCACCTCCTGTATATGTTTCCTGTCATCCGTCCTGACAACAGGGTTGTCCTCTATCTTCAGCGATTCGCCTATAAGTTCCCCGATAGTAGTAACGAGGGTGTCTGCTATGGATTTCAATGTGGAAAGGGACGGAGACGCCTTGCCGCTCTCTATCTGCGATAAAAAACTCGCACTTACTCCGAGTTTATGCGCCAGCGCTCTGAGAGTCAGTCCCTGCTCTTCTCTAAGCCTCTTTATGTTCACGCCTACGATCTTCATGGTGGCAACCTCCAGATATAAGTATATAACATGAATCCGCAGTTGTCAAGTATAATTTAACAAAATCGTTTATTATTAATTTTTACTTAACAAAAAAATACCCACCCAGACGCCCCGAAAGATCAAAGTTTCTCGAAATATTTGTAGGCGTCCAAAGAGAGTTTCGATATGAACTCCTTCGAAGCTGAGCTGTTCGTATTTTTATGCTTGGTCAATACCACTATGATAAAGTCGCCTTTTTTGGTAAATACTATACCGGCATCATGACATACACCGTTTTCAAGACCGGTCTTATGGGCAACCGATGTATCGGCTGGCAGGTATCTGGGGATCCGGTCATTCGTTCTTGTGAGCTTAAGGGTATTCACACAGTTATCGGATATCTCTTTATTCCCCAAAGTGCCGCGGTAGATCTTTTCCAGTATCATAGCCATGTCAGCGGCGCTTGTATAATTCTCGGTACCATTGTTC
>JAGOLR010000116.1 GCA_017993955.1 Candidatus Omnitrophota bacterium | reverse complement strand
GTGATACTGGATTCAAACTTGACTACTATCGTAGCGGCGGCCCTTATATTTAAGTTTGGCACCGGGCCTATACGCGGTTTTGCCGTAACGCTTACGATAGGTCTTGTAGCGAACCTCTTTACCGCTGTATTCTGCTCCAGGACATTTTTTGAGCTTATGTGCGAGCAGTTCGATCTTTCGAAGCTGCGGTTTATGTCGATATTCCCCACCACGAAGATAGATTTCATAGGTAAACGCAAGATCTGCTACATTGTCTCCGCTGTCGTTTTAATAGCCGGACTTGCCGTGTTCGCGATCCGCGGCGAGAAGAATTACGGCGTAGATTTTGCCGGGGGGACGCTGCAGCAATTCGTATTTGAAAAATCGGTAAAGACGGATGATGTCAGGAATATACTGAAGGACCTGGGATACGGCAGCGCATCTATACAGCAATACGGTAATCCCAAAGAAGTCATAGTCCGTACACAAGAAAATATAAATAAGAAACTGCAGGATGCCTTTAAGACGAAATTTAAAGATAATTCTTTCCAGCTCCTTAAATTGGAGACCGTGGGGCCCGCGGTCGGAAAGAATCTGAGGGGCAATGCCTTGATGAGTCTGGGGCTTGGACTTCTCGGAATATTGATATATTTGATGTTCAGGTTCAATCTTAAGTACGGTATTGCAGCCCTTATAGCGCTATTCCATGACGTATTTATCGCCGTGGGAGCGCTAGCCATAACCGGCAGACAGTTTGACTTGACTATAGTCGCGGCTTTGCTTACCATCGCAGGTTTTTCCGTAAACGATACCATAGTAATATTTGATCGCATCAGAGAGAATCTGCGACTTGTCAAGAAGGGTAGCTTTGCCGACGTAGTTAATTTGAGCGTAAACCAGACCCTTGGCAGGACCATATTGACTACAGGCGTTACGATGTTTGTAGTAATGGCGCTTTTATTCTGGGGCGGAGAGGTTCTGAACGATTTCGCCTTCTGTCTATTTGTGGGTTTCCTCTCAGGAGTGTACTCGACCGTATTTATCGCAAGCCCGCTTCTTATCTCGTGGCAGAAGAAAACGCAGATCAAAGGGAAGAGGTAGCAGTAAGTAATTTGAATTGTCATTGCGAGGAGGCCGAAGGACGACGAAGCAATCTCTGTATTGCTTATAGATTATTTCGTTCACCACCTTGCGGGGATTTGTTCGCAATGACGATGCAGACCTGAAAGCTCACAACAAAATGCGCAAGACCTGGCGTATAAAAGACCACAATCCCTCCATCCGTAATAACCTGGCCGCGGCGCTAAAGGTATCCCCGATAACTGCTCAGCTTTTGATCAATCGCGGCATCGACGATATAAAAAGCGCATCCGACTTTCTCGATTGCTCTATCTCTTCCTGTCATGATCCCTTCCTTTTTAAGGATATGGATAAGGCTGTTTCACGTATAAAAGATGCCATATCCCGACGCGAAAAGATACTGGTCTACGGAGATTATGACGTAGACGGTATGACCGGAGTCGCAGTGCTCTCCTCGGCTTTTAAAAGCCTGGGCGCCGACATCCACACCTATATACCTAACCGGCTTGAAGAAGGGTACGGGCTTAACATGGGTGCCATAAAACGCGCCCACGCTAGCGGTATAAGTCTCATAGTTACGGTCGACTGCGGGATTTCCTCAGTAAAAGAGATAGAGTACGCGAAGACCCTTAATATAGATGTAGTCGTAACGGATCATCACGAGATCCCCGGCTCTCAGGTGCCCAAGGCGCATGCCGTTATAAATGCCCTCCAAGCCGATTGTAAGTATCCTTTCAAACATCTTGCGGGGGTCGGTGTAGCTTATAAGCTGGTGTCGGCCTTGTTTGAAGGGACGCCGTTTTCGCCACAGGAGTATCTGGACCTTGTTAGCCTGGGTACCGTTGCCGATGTGGTGCCTATGGTAGGAGAAAACCGGATAATTGCAAAGTATGGTTTAGAACTTCTCGGTAAGTCCAAAAGGGAAGGACTTAGGGCGCTTATAGAGGTCACCGGGCTTGACGGAAAAGATATATCCAGCGGGCACATAGGTTTTATACTTGGCCCCAGGATAAATGCGATGGGTAGAGTAGGATCCCCGCAGAAAGCCGTGGAACTTTTACTATCCGATGACCACTCATATTCCATAGAACTGGCCAAGATTTTGGATGCGGAGAACCGGTCGAGGCAGAAGATCGAAGGCGGCATCCTCGACATGGCTCTTTCTAAAGTGGAGCGCGAAGTGAATTTTAAGCACCATCGAGTAATAGTCCTGGCCGGGGAGAATTGGCACCCGGGGGTTATAGGCATAGTCGCCTCACGCATAGCGGAGAGATTCTACAGGCCGACCATACTCATATCGCTCGATGGGAAGCTCGGCAAGGGCTCCGGCAGGAGCATCGAGGGCTTTCATCTTTTTGATTATTTATTCAGGTGCAAAGACATGCTTGCAGGTTTTGGCGGGCACGAGTCTGCATGCGGCATCACTATAGAAAAAGACAGGATCGACGCATTCAGGGACCGGATAAATGAAGAGGCGGCAAAAGATTTAAGGGAAGAGATATACTCTCCCAAGCTAGATATCGACATGGACGTTCCTTTAAGCATGCTTACTGAGGACGTCATAAAACAGATAGAGACTCTGGCGCCTTTCGGGGAAGAGAATCCCAGGCCTGTTCTTGCCTCGAAAAACCTTACGGTCAAAGATGGACCCCGTCAGATAGGGAAGAACGGCTTCAAGATCTGGGTGACAGATAATAATGTTACCTGCGAAGCGGTAAGCTTCGGACGCAGTTTGGTATCTAGACCCGAGAATGGCGCTGGGGTCGACCTCGCCTACACACCCTCCATAAATAATTGGCAGGGCCTTCAGTCCATCCAGCTGGAACTCAAAGATATAAAATAATTTTTTTTAAACCCGTTTTGATTTTTTATCAAAAATGACTTGACATAATTGAAAATTAGTGATATGCTTTTTGATGAAAAATCAAAAAGGAGGCATTTATGAGCTTTGCGATCGGTTCTAGATTTGTATTTAAAAACATGTCGGTAATTGTAGCATCCATTTTTTTACTTCAGCAAATCGCGTGGGCGGCGGATTTGACCGAGGCCACGCTTAACAATATGACATCCCAGCAATCCCAGACATTTGCTCCTGAATATCTCCAGTCACAGGAAGCCATACACCAGGAGATAATAGACCAGGAGCAGGCGATAGAGTATGCCGGTTATACCCAGGCCATTACAACATCGGAAGTCGGACTTCCGGAAGCAGAGACGCTGGAGTTGCAAGGTCCAAAG
>JAGOLR010000115.1 GCA_017993955.1 Candidatus Omnitrophota bacterium | reverse complement strand
AGAGATAAGGCCGTTTTATAAACTTGCGGACATATGCATAGTAAGCTCTCTGCATGACGGCATGAACCTTGTGGCTAAGGAATATATCTCGGCAAAAACAGATTCGAGCGGCGTACTTATATTGAGCTGTTTTACTGGCGCCTCGCGGGAACTTACCGATGCCATCCAGATAAACCCGTATTCGATAGAGGAATTCGCCGACAGCATCAGGCTTGCGGTGGCTATGCCGGCCCCCGATAAGAAAAAGCGCATGGAAAATATGAGGAAGAGCGTCGCGGCGAATAATATCTATAAATGGGCCGGGGATATCATTACGGACCTGACGACAATAAAAAAGCAGTAGGCGGAACCTGCGCATGAGAAAAGCGAAATATCTTTTTTCAAAGCCCGAGGCCTTGCGGAGGTCCATTAAGGGGAAGTCGTTATTCCTTTTTCTTGATTATGACGGCACGCTGGCGCCTATTGCCGAGACGCCCGACGGCGCAGCGACTCCGGAAAATGTAAAATATCTACTGCGAGAATTATCAAAGATACAGGATTGCAGAATAGCCATAGTGAGCGGTCGCGCACTCCGCGATATCTCAAAACGTATAGGCTTGAAAGGAATAATCTACGTAGGCAATCATGGATTTGAGATAAAGGGGCCCAAGATAAAATTTAAGAGCCCCGTTTCGCCGGGGTATAGAAAAACGCTGGAGACGATAAAAGCCAGACTGGAGAAAGCCCTATCTTCAATATCCGGCGCGTTCATAGAGGATAAGACCTTTTCTCTCAGCGTGCATTACAGGCTCGTTGATAAGAAAGACGTGTTGACTGTAAAAAATGAATTTTATTCTACCATTTTTTTATATGAGCTGCGGAACAGTATCCAGGTTAAACCGGGGAAGATGGTCCTGGAGGTCAGGCCTCCGGTACCGTGGAACAAGGGTAAAGTTGTGCTGTGGCTTCTGGGTAGGCGTCTCTTCGCGGTGCGGGATAGGAGCGTGAAGGTCATGCCTGTTTATATCGGGGACGATGTGACGGACGAGGATGCCTTTAAATCACTGAAGAACAGGGGGATCACGATCTTTGTGGGCAAGCCCGGACGGACCAAGGCGCATTTTTATTTAAAAAATCCCGCAGAGACCGCAAGATTCCTGGAAATTATACTGGAAAACATGAAAGAAGATATGCCATGCCGGAAAAAGAACACATAAAAGCCGCAGAACCGTTTCATTTCTATACCAGGCTGACGCTTTCCGAACTGACGGGATTGCGGGCATTGAACCTGAAACAGCTTGTGGAGATGATGGGGCAGGTGCCGGATTCCTGCATATATCACCATACGCACAGGTTCTTGCAGCAACATCAGCACCTGTCGCCAGAGCCTCCGAATGATTTTGCATACTGGGTATCCACTTCTTTGGTTGAAAAGGAGCTTGGCGAAAGATTGGCCAGTATAGATACTACACAGTTTTGCTCGATTGCCGCACTGCGAGACGAGTTCCTGGGGACTATAAAGCAGTATATAGAAGAGAGACCGGATGCGGGATTGCGGTTTACCAACCCGGAGGGGGCTTTTTATTTTATAAAGTCCGTAAGTTTTATTCTGCCTACACGATATGTGGCGTATGATCTTGCCGGGTTTGCCGAAGCCTTAAAGAACGTCGCCATAGATTCGCTCTATTTTCATATATTCGAAGCCCGTCTTAGGCTTGGGAAAGAGACGAACGACTTTTCCAACTGGTTGCGTGGTTCGATAGGAGACGCGCGTCTTGCTGAGGAGATAGAGAGATTAGACCCATATACCCATACCCTCGAGGAACTCAGGTCCAAGGTAATAAAAATAGTATCAAAAAGGAACGCCTCCAAGAAATGATAAAACTCGAAGATTACATACCGGTGGTTGGTCAGTCCGTCATAGACGACTTAAGGCTAATATCGGAAAATTTGCGCGGCAAGGTAGTCCAAAATATCAATTCGACGCCCGTAGGCGGCGGCGTCGCAGAGATACTTAACCGTATGGTGCCACTCCTAAAGGAGATGGGCATAGACGCGCGCTGGGATGTTATAAAAGGAGGGAAGCAATTTTTTGAGGTGACAAAGAAATTCCACAACGCCCTTCACGGTAAGCCCGAGGAGATCACCAGCTATGACTTCGAGGTTTTTATGGAGACCGGCCGCGCAAATCTTGAGGAGCTCGATACTTACGGGGATATAGTGTTCGTGCACGATCCGCAGCCCATCACGTTGGTGCAGAAAAGGGCCGAAAATAGATGGGTCTGGCGTTGCCATATAGATGTATCGCACCCGAATATGGAGGTATGGAATTTTTTGAAAGATTTCATCGTGCGCTACGACGCCTCGGTATTTTCCGCACCGGGATTTTCGCAGCCTCTGCCTATAAGGCAGTTCCTCATATCACCATCGATAGATCCGCTTAGCGATAAGAATAAAGAGCTGCCCGAAAGTGAAATAAAAAAGGTTATGCAGAAATACGATATCCCGTTGGATAAACCTTTAATCACTCAGATCTCTAGGTTTGACAGATTGAAAGACCCTGTCGGCGTAATAGCTGCGTATAAAAAAGTGAAGAAGCACGTAGATTGCCGTCTCATATTGGCGGGCGGGACGGCTTCCGACGATCCGGAAGGGGCGAAAGTTTTGGATGAAGTAAGAGAAAGGTCTTCGGGCGATCCGGACATATTCATATTGCTGCTTCCACAAAACGATATAGAGATAAATGCCATACAGCGGGCATCTACGGTTATTATACAGAAGTCCTTAAAAGAGGGGTTCGGCCTTACCGTGACCGAGGCGCTTTGGAAAGGAAAACCTGTTGTCGCGTCTAATGTGGGGGGCATACCGCTCCAGATAGCGCATAAATATTCAGGCCTTTTATGCTATTCGATAGACGGCGCGGCATTTGCCATAAAACAGCTTTTGAATAGCCCAAGCTATGCCAAAAAACTGGGGGAGAACGGCAGGGAGCATATAAAGAATAATTTTCTGCTAACGCGGCATGTCAAAGATTATATGCTTTTGTTCCTGTCCTTATATCATAACGAAGACATCGTCTGTCTTTAATTAGCGAAGGAGTAACAATATAATGGATTACGTCATAGCTTTTTTTAAAAATACCAAATTCATGGACGTAGTCGATATAGCTATAATAAGCGCTTTCATATATACAGTGCTTGTGTGGCTTAAGAAGGCCCGTGCCCGCTTCATGTTCATAGGAATGATCATAATAAGTCTGGTGTATGTTGCCGCGAGGTTCTTCGGACTTTATTTAACTACCATGGCGCTTCAGACATTTTTTGCGGTAGCCCTGATAATGGTGGTAGTGA
>JAGOLR010000037.1 GCA_017993955.1 Candidatus Omnitrophota bacterium | reverse complement strand
TATTCTATATGCGAACACCATCTTCTGCCTTTCTTCGGCAAGGCACACGTGGCTTATATACCGGGTCACAATAAGGTTACCGGTTTAAGCAAGCTTGCCAGGGTGGTGGATATACTTTCCAGGCGCCTGCAGGTTCAGGAACGTATAACTACCGACATAGCAGAGATAATAATGAAAAAGCTCAGCCCCAAAGGTGTGATGGTAATCATTGAGGCGGAGCACCTTTGCATGAGCATGAGGGGGATAAAGAAGCCGGGCGTTCTGACAGTGACTAGCGCCGTTCGCGGGGTATTCAGAAGGAATGAAAAGACCCGGGCCGAGGCTATGGCCCTGATCCGCGGATAACCTGAGGTTGAAATATCGCAGGTTTCGTAATATAATATATATCTTAATTTGAGGATAGATAATGCGGGATTTTATAGAATTTGGGCAGAATTACGTATTTTGGACCGGGATATTGGGCTGGTTTGTCGCGCAGTCTTGTAAGGTTTTGACAGGCGTGATAATCCATAGGCGGTTTGATTTCAGGTGGTTTGTCGGTTCGGGGGGCATGCCGAGCTCTCACGCTGCCGGAGTCTCGGCTTTGTCCACTTCCATAGGGCTTATTTACGGTTTTGATTCTGCTATATTCGCTTTATCGCTAGGCTTCGCTCTGGTAGTCTTCTTTGATGCCCAAGGCGTTCGAAGGTCTTCCGGTAAGCAAGCGGTCATTTTAAACAAGATGCTGGATGACATATACTGGAAGAAGAAGATAGACGAGAAACAGATAAAAGAGCTTCTCGGCCACAGCCCTATAGAGGTACTTGCCGGAGCGGCCCTCGGGGTAGTGGTAGCGCTTATGTGTTACAAATAAGTCGGAGAATTTAATGGCAGCGCATATACCAGGCCTTGACTTTGAAAGGCCCATAATAGAACTGGAAAGGAAGATAGAGGAGCTGAAGGGTTTCAGTTCTCATAAGGATATAGATATAACCCGGGAAGTAACCCGCCTGGAAGAAAAGCTTTCCAAGATAAAACAGGAAGTATATTCCAACCTCACGGCATGGCAGCGCGTTCAGATAGCGCGCCATCCTAAACGTCCCTATACGCTGGATTACATTGAAATGATGATGACCGATTTTATAGAGATACACGGCGACAGACATTTTGCGGACGACAAAGCGTTAATCTGCGGCCTTGCTAAAGTGGACGGCGAGAATGTGGTGGTTATGGGCCACCAAAAAGGGCGTGACACAAAAGAGAACCTCGAGCGCAATTTCGGAAGCGCCCACCCGGAAGGCTACCGGAAGGCCATGAGGGTGATGAAATTGGCCGAGAAGTTCAACCTTCCCGTAATCAGCCTTATAGATACGCCCGGGGCCTACCCCGGTATAGGGGCAGAGGAGAGAGGGCAGGCCGAAGCTATAGCCTGGAACCTGAGGGAGATGGCGGATCTTAAGACTCCGGTCATAGTATTTGTTATAGGCGAGGGCGGTTCTGGCGGCGCTCTCGGCATAGGGATAGGTGACAGGGTATACGTACTGGAGAATGCCTACTATTCCGTAATTTCACCGGAGGGATGCGCGGCGATATTGTGGAAAGAACGCGGGAGATCTCCCGACGCCGCGGCTGCTCTCAAGCTTACCGCTAAAGATTTATTTGAAAAGAAGATCATAGATGGTATAATCAGAGAACCTCTGGGCGGCGCGCATAGAAATCCGCGTGAAGCGGCGGACAATATAAAGAAGACCATCAAAAAAGACATAGCTGCGTTAAAAGAGATTCCTAAAGAAAAACTGATAGACCAACGATATGCTAAGATTAGAGCGATTGGGGTTTTTAAAGAGGCTTAGAGATAACAGCAAGAAGATCTACCTAAATATCCCGAGCGAAAATAGATATATAAAGAAGGTATCAGGCCGCATAATTGCGGACCTTGAGGCGTATAAAGTCAGCGACGAGAAGGCTTTTGATGTTAAATTGTGCGTTGAGGAAGCCGTAAGGAACGCGATTGTACACGGTAATCACTCGGAGCGCGGGAAGACGGTCAGGACTGCTTACCGGATAGATGGCGGGATCATTACGATAGAGGTGGAGGACGAAGGCGTCGGGTTTGATCATAATATGCTGCCGGACCCGACCGACCCCGGACATATAATGAGAAATTCCGGCCGCGGCGTATATCTTATAAAGAAACTCATGGATAAAGTGGAATTCAACGCCGCTGGCAACAAGATAACAATGTCTAAGAACATAAAATAAGGAGCTTTTATATGGCGGTTCGAGTCGAAGCTAAAAGCAATCTTACCGTATGTCATGTTGACGGAGAGATAAACATTAATTCCAGCCCGGATATAAAGAAGGCGTTCGATAAACTGATATCAAAGAAGATCCCGAAGATAGTTATAAACCTTTCCCAGGTCACTTATGTCGATTCATCCGGTCTCGCCACCCTGGTAGAGATACTGAAGAACATGAAATCCTACGGCGGTAAATTACGTCTTACCAACCTTTCCGTTAAGATAAAGAGCCTTTTTGAGATAACGAAGCTTGATAAACTTTTTGATATAATGGCGGAGGAAGCCGACGCCATATCTACTTTTAATTGATAATTCGGTGAGCATACTGCGGAGACATCCGGTATGAAAATATTTGAGAAGATAGGGGCTATGATCCTGGGTACGCTACGGCACATCATAGATGTCGTAGCGCTTTTTGTCGATACCCTTTACTGGCTTATATGCGGTCCGCTCAGGAATAAATTTGTAAAAAGCGACAGCATATTTTTTCAGATGGTATTTGCCGGTGTAGGATCTTTTATCATCGTCTTCTTCGTAGCTTTCTTTACCGGCATAGTTATAGCAATGCAGAGCGCTTACCAATTGGCCAGATTTGGCGCCGATATATACGTAGCCCCAATGGTGGCCGTCGGCCTTGCTCGCGAACTTGGGCCGGTGTTGACGGCTTTGGTCGTTGCCGGCAGAGTAGGCGCCGCAATAGCCGCAGAACTTGGTACGATGCAGGTCACTGAGCAGATAGAGGCGCTTGAGACGATGGCCCTTAATCCGATAAGGTTCCTGGTAGTGCCCAGGTTCCTGGCCCTTGTTATAATGCTTCCATGTCTCACCGTATTTGCCGATATGATAGGAATCATGGGAGGATTTGTAGTGGGCGTATTCAACCTTAATCTCGACCCGCACAGATATCTCACGTTCTCCTTCAAATTTATGGCATGGAAGGACGTGTGGACTGGCCTTGTGAAGAGCTTCGTGTTCGGTATAACCATATCGCTTGTAGGGTGTTATATGGGATTGAGGACCAAGGGTGGAGCAGAGGGCGTAGGTAAGGCGACCACCTTGAGCGTAGTTACCAGCTTCATACTTATCATATTGTTTGATTGTCTTTTAACGGGGTTCTTCTATTTTACGCAAAAGTAAAGGATCGCTCCGATGAGCGCAGAGGTCGTCATAAAGGCTGAAAACGTAGTAAGAAGATTCGGCGAACGCACCATCCTTAACGGAATATCCCTAGAGGTCTATAAGGGCGAGACTTTTGTTATAATGGGCGGCTCAGGATGCGGCAAGAGCACATTCTTACGCCATTTGATAGGCGCCCTTAAACCGGACTCCGGTAAAGTATATCTTTTAGGCCAGGAGCTTAGCGCTCTGAACGAGGATGAGCTGGATAAGGTCAAGAAGCGCATAGGGATGTCGTTCCAGTCGGCCGCTTTGTTCGATTCTATGACTGTAGGAGATAACGTATCGCTGCCACTTAAAGAACACACAAAGCTCGATAAAAGCGTTATAGATATAGTGGTGAAGATGAAGCTTGAGATGGTGGGCCTTCGAGGATTCGAGGCCCTCATGCCCAGCCAGCTTTCGGGAGGCATGAGGAAGCGTGTTGCCTTGGCAAGGGCTATAGTTATGGACCCTGAGGTCGTTTTTTACGATGAACCTACGGCAGGTCTGGACCCTATAGTGGCCGGTGTAATAGATAAGCTCATATTGGATCTATCCAAAAAACTTGCCATAACTTCGGTCGTGGTTACTCACGATATGAAGAGCGTCTTCTCGATAGCGGACAGAGTGGCTATGCTTTATGAGGGAAGGGTCCTTGAGGTTGGGACGCCGGCAGAGATAAAGGCAAGCAAGAACCAGATGGTTCAGCAATTTATAAACGGAAGCCCCGACGGGCCGATAAAATTTTTCCAGCAAAAAGACGATTATTTAGAGCAGCTTATCAAATAAGTGTAAAGCGTAAAGAGAAAAGTGTAAAGAGGACTTATGCGGGGCTTTGATTTATCTTTTAACTTTTCATTTTTAATTTTTCACTAAAGATGCTATCTAAGGAGAGAAAAAGATGAAGATATCCAATGAAATAAAGACCGGACTGGTAGTTGTCGCGGCTATAGTAGTAGGAGCCGTATTTTACGTAAAGACCACCGATTTCAGCGCCGGCGCTTACAAGGTGAAGACGTATTTTAACTATGCCGAAGGCGTGAAGGCCAACTCGATAGTAAAGTTATCCGGGATAGATGTAGGCAGGGTAGAATCGATATCTTTCAACTACGCGCCTGACACTAAAGTGGAGCTGGTCATGGCTATAGACAACAAGGCCAAGATCCGCGAGGATTCGATAGCTTATATTTCCCAGTCTGGGCTTATAGGGGATGCGTATATAGGGATAACCGCCGGTTCTGCCGATAAACAGTTTGTCAAAGAAGGCGCTATACTTATAAGCGAAGATCCTGTTGAGATGCGTAAGCTTATGAAGAAGGCCGATATGATAGCGGAGAACCTGGACAAGACCCTTAACGAAATAAAGGGACTTGCCGCCAATGTCAACGGCGTAGTAAGCGACAATCGGCCCAAGATAGCCGGTATCGTCACGAACCTTGAAGAGACATCGGCCAATTTTAAAGACTTTAGCAGCGATATAAAACAGCATCCCTGGAAGCTCCTTTCCAGGAAATAACATGACAGTGCGACGGGGATGAAGAAATTTAAAACCTTCCTGAAGGTCCTGGGCTTATTCCTTGTCATTTTAATTATCCTCGCAGTATCCTATTTTCATATCCTTGACAATTACGAGCTGGAAGCCCTCGATATGCGGTTCCGGCTTCGTCCTAAAATACCTTCAACCGACAGAGTGGTAGTTGTAGAGATAGGCGACGATACGATAAAGTATCTCGGGAGGTTCCCGTTCAGCCGTGACTACCATGCCGTAATCGCCCGCGCCCTGGCCGAGTTCGGCGCTAAGGCAGTCGTATTCGACATATTCTTCAGCGAACCGCACTCAACCGATAAGGATTTTGAAGAGGCGCTTAAGTTCTCGGGCAATACCTACCTCCCCAGCGTATTCGAGCTAGAGTCTAGAAGCGGCGCGATCCCCAGGGCGAGCGCCTATGCCGGCGAATGCCTGGAATCTTTCCTCACGTTTGCCAGGGGCTCCGGACACATAAACGTTGTCCCGGATATCGACGGTAAATATAGGAGATTTCCTCCGTACATACAATACGGCAATACCTTCTATCCTCAACTTGCGGTATTGGTTGCATGCGATTTTCTGGGGATAAAACAGAAAGAGGTGAGCCTGTCTCCGGGGAAATATCTTCAGTGCGGAGAAAGTATAAGAATACCGCTCGATGACAGATCGTTAATGCTTATCAATTATTCCGGCGATTGGGGCAAGGTTTACAAGCACTATTCTTATGTCGACATACTCCAATCGTATTTTGCCAAGTCATCAGGGCAAAAACCCATCCTGGACCCTTCGCTATTCAAGGATAAGATATGCATCATAGGCCTTACCGCTACCGGTACGGTGGATATACATCCGACTCCGCTTGAAACGATATATCCGGCAGTCGGGATACATCTCGAGATAATAAATTCGATATTGAACAAAAAATTCATATCGCGCGCCTCAAGACAGACTAACCTTGTAATACTTGCGGTACTTTGCGTTCTGGTAGCCATTACCACTCTTAAACTTAAACCCATAAAGAGCCTGCTCATACTTTTATCTACGATCGTTTTTTATTCGGCCGGACTGATAGTCGCATTCAGCGTATACGGTATCTGGGTAGACATGGTATACCCAATAATGGCCATGGCCATTTTATATCTTGGGCTTACCCTTTATAAATACATAGGCGAGTGGAAGAGGCGCCTGATGATGGAAAGGGAGCTTGATATAGCCAGAAAGATACAACAGAGCTTCCTGCCTAAAAATCTGCCTTCGGTGCCGGGGCTGGATATATCAGCGGCTATGATGACCGCAAAACAGGTGGGCGGGGATATATACGATTTCGTAATCTTCGACTCAGGGCACATAGGTGTGATGATAGGGGATGTCTCTGGCAAGGGCATACCCGCCAGTCTTTTTATGTCGATGGTGGCCGGATTCTTCAAGTTCCTCTCGACCCCTACCGTGGCGCCGGAATCGGTTCTATTCAATCTTAATGCCAAACTGACCAAGGAAAATTCATCGAACCTTTTTGTAACTATATTTTACTCTATCTTCGATATCAAGTCCGGGACCATGGCCTACGCAAACGGCGGTCATCTGCCCCTTCTTTATTTGTCGCCCGGGGGAAAGCCTGAATTTCTTGATGTGGAAGAAGGGACCCCGCTCGGTCTTATGGACGGGAATTATTCCGGCCGCAAGATAGGTTTTCGTACCGGAGACATATTCGTCTTTTACACCGACGGTGTAACAGAAGCGATGAACGGCAGAGGCGAGATGTATGAAAAGGAGCGCCTTGTAAAGGTGGTGGAAGCCAACAGAGCCAAGTCTGCCGCCGATTTGGTCAGGGTGATAGAAAAAGACGTAAGGAAATTCGAACCAATAACAAAACAGCACGATGATATAACCGTCATCGTAGTAAAGGCCACATGAGCGATCAGAGGAAGTTTAACCAGATACTATCCGATGTAAGCAGGGCAATAAGCTCCTCCTTGGACCTGGAAGAGGTTGTAGAGATGATTTTAAGGGAGTCTATGAAGGCTCTCAGGGCTGACAATGCCTCTCTCTTTCTCATAGACGAGTCTCTGGGGCACCTGGTGCTTGTGAAGGCCCGTGGTTTCAGCGCAGACGAGATAGGGAACATAAAACTTCTCGGAAGCTGGGAAGTCATAAACAACGAACTGGTGACCAAGAAACGGTGCATCATAGCTAATGATGTCCATCACAATAAGTCATTTAGGTCTCAGCACCTGCCTTTTTCCCACGAGAAGCTCCCTATAAAATCTTTTCTGGCTGTCCCCTTAGTCAAGGATCGAGCTATAATAGGAGCCCTGATAGTGGGTAACAGATACAGGCCGGGCCATAAGTTTAACCATGATGACGAAAAGCTCCTGGTTGCGCTATCCAATCACGTGGCCATAGCGCTACAGAATGCGCAGTTCTATCAGAGGTTGAACGATCTTTTTATAAGTACGGTCAAGGCCCTGGTCAGGGCTATGGAGGCCAAGGATTATTATACTCGCGGGCATTCCGAACGTGTAATGAAGTATTCCTTGGCGATAGGTAAAGAGATGAACCTGCAGGATGAGGAGCTCGAGAACCTGAGGCTGGCCAGTCTTCTGCATGATGTAGGCAAAATAGGCGTAAGAGAGAATATATTATTAAAGGCCGGCCGTCTTACGCTTAGGCAGCGCGAAGCCATAGAAAAGCACAGCCAGATAGGTAAGGATATCGTTGAGACCATTATAGATTCGGAGAAGATAATACCAGGGATCGTAGAGCATCATGAGCACTATGACGGTAGCGGTTATCCAAATCACCTTAAAGGTAAGGCTATATCGCTTCAAGGCAGGATCATAGCCCTTGCCGATACTTATGACGCCCTCACAACGGAAAGGCCTTACAAGAAAGGGTATGAAGCCGAATCGGTTTATAAAGACATCGTAGACAGCGCATCCATCCATTTTGACCCTAAAGTGGTAGAGGCATTTAAGAGTTCATTCTTAAAATATCCGCAGATCTGGCATAAATAGGATATTTTTTTCCTTAATATACTGAAATATATCTATCGGAATGTTTTTGTTCACTACTACGGGAAAATCTGATATAATGTCGGGCGAAGTGGGGCTGTAGTGAAGAGGGATCACGGCACAATGGCATTGTGCAGTCACGAGTTCGATTCTCGTCAGCTCCACCATGTACCACTTGCGAGAACTGTTTATAGATATCGCTAGGGTACATAGAGCAGCCATAATCTTTACTGGTCCGTAACCGGTAATTGAAAACGCACTAAAACGTCGTAAGTCGTGAGTCGTAGGTAAGCGCCGCGGCTTGGCTTACGGCTTTTTTATCTATGCTGGAGTGGTGGAACGGCATATCCCGCCAAGCTATGTTTTAGAGCCGAGGCGGGACCCCGCCCCGGGTATAAAAAGTCGCGTGGCGGGGCACGTCGGTCCCATGTTATCCCAGTATATATTAAAGATCCTATCATAGGAATAATGGTAGGTTTGAAAAAGCTGGAGTGGTGGAACGGCATACACGTCGGTCTCAAAAACCGATAAGCGCAAGCTTGTGAGGGTTCAAGTCCCTCCTCCAGCACCAAATTTGCTTCGCAAATTTGATCCTGAACGAGATATGAAATCCGACGAATGGTAGGATTTCATACGAAGTGAAGGACCTGATAAAGTGAAGCAAATGTAATCCCTCGGCCTACACAATTTCGTTTTATTTTGATTATAATAAAACGAAATTATTATTGTGGCCTCGGGATGAAATTTCCATAGGAAATTTCATGCGGATAGGCGTCCACGTCTCGATCGCAGGCCATATATACGAGTCGCTCCAAAGGGCGAAGGCCCTGGGCTGCGACACGATGCAGATATTCAGCCGAAACCCGCGCGGCTGGCAGGTCACGGATATTCCAGGCGATGACATCGCGAGATTCAAAAAGCTGAAAGCCGAATATGATATAAGGCCGGTAGCCGTGCATATACCTTATATCATAAATCTCTCTACTCCCGACGATGTTTTATATAATAGATCCATAGCTTCTTATATCGAGGATGTGGAGAGGGCGGGCGCTATCGGCGCCGAATATTTTGTCACCCATCTCGGGAGCCATGTCGGAAGCGGCATGGAGTCCGGGATAAAAAGATTTACATCGGCGCTCAATACGGTTCTTAAAAAGGCGGATTCTGACACTGAAATATTACTTGAGAATACGGCCGGTTCCGGCGCGTCGATAGGTTCGAAGTTCGAACATATACGGGAAATCATCGGCGGTCTTGAAGATCCTTCTCAGGTGGGCGTTTGTCTCGACACGGCTCACACATTCGAAGCCGGGTACGATATCAAGACCCCTTCGGGTCTCGAGAAGACGCTTAGAGAGTTCGATAGCGCTATAGGTCTGGATCGTATAAAGGTCGTGCACTTTAATGACAGCCTTACGCCTTTCGAATCTCACGTCGACCGACACCAGGATATAGGGAAAGGCAAGATAGGCCTTGAGGCGTTAGGGCGTATCATAAACCATCCGAAGCTTAAGAACGCCGCCTTTATAATGGAGACACCCAAAGAATCCGACAAAGACGATATAAGGAATCTTAAGACGGCAAGGAAGTTGTATAAAGGAAAAATATGACGAACGACGAACGACGACTTACGAACGACGAAAGATCTTATCCCTTCCATGAGATAGAACCGAAATGGCAGAAGTTCTGGAGGCAGGAGCGCCTTTTTAATGTTGATACCCGCGATGCCGCAAATAAGTATTATTGTCTTATGATGTTTCCTTATCCTTCGGCTGCCTTGCATGTGGGGCATGGCAGGAACTACATTATAGGCGACGTGGTGGTCCGCTACAAGATGATGCGGGGGTATAAGGTGCTTACACCTATGGGTTTCGATGCCTTTGGCCTGCCTGCGGAAAATGCCGCCATAAAGGGCGGGATGCATCCAAAGACCTCCACCCTTAACAATATATCGACCATGAAAAGGCAGTTGAATCAGTGGGGTGTCGAATATGATTGGGAGAGGGAAGTCATATCTTGCCTGCCGGAATATTATAAATGGACACAGTGGATATTCTTGAAACTATACGAGAAAGGCCTTGCTTACAAGAAGAAGGCCTTCGTTAACTGGTGTCCGTCCTGCAAAACCGTACTTGCCAATGAGCAGGTTGTCGACGGTTCCTGCGAACGCTGTTCATCGGAAGTCGCTCAAAAAGACCTTGAGCAGTGGTTTTTCAAGATCACTCATTACGCAGACAGGCTCCTAAAGGACCTGGACAAGCTAACGGAGTGGCCGGAGCGGGTAAAGACTATGCAGTCCAACTGGATAGGTAAGAGCGAAGGAGTGGAGATAAATTTCCCGATAGACGGTTCAGACGATATCCTGAAATGTTTCACTACAAGAGTTGACACTATTTACGGTGCCACTTTCCTGGCGCTTGCCCCGGAGCACCCTATCGTAACGAAATTAATAAAAGAAGGTAAGGTCGACTCCGCAGGATCACGCATTATAGACAAGATGCGCGATGAGAGTAAGATCGACAGGGCATCGGCCGAGGTAGAAAAAGAAGGAGTATTTACAGGCGTTTATGTCGTAAACCCCGTTAACGGTGATAAAGTGCCGCTCTGGATTGCCAATTATATATTAATGGAATACGGAACCGGAGCTATAATGGCTGTTCCTGCGCACGACCAGCGCGATTTCGAATTCGCTAAAAAGTATAAACTTCCTATAAAGGTAGTTATAGATGACCCCTCTCATCCGCTCAATCCTTCAAATATGAAAGAGGCGCTTATAGGGGAAGGGCACATGGTAAATTCCGGAAAGTTTAACGGCTTGCCGTCCTCGGATGCGATCAGGAAAATAGCGGATTACTTCGAGGAGAAAGGTTTCGGTAGAAGATCGGTTCAGTACAAGTTGCGGGACTGGCTGATATCGCGCCAGAGGTATTGGGGAGCGCCAATACCGGTGGTCTACTGTGCCAAATGCGGCATGACAACGGTGTCTGAAAAGGACCTTCCCGTTTTGCTCCCGGAAGACGTAGAATTCCGGCCGACAGGAGAGTCTCCGTTAAAATTTTCAGAAGGGTTTGTAAATACCAAGTGTCCGAAATGCGGCGGCGCGGCCAAGCGCGAGACCGATACTATGGATACATTTGTAGATTCAAGCTGGTATTTTTTGCGCTACATAACCCCCAAGCTTTCAGACAAGGCATTTGACAAGGCACTGGTGGATAAATGGCTCCCGGTGGATCAATACATAGGCGGAGTCGAGCACGCGATATTACACCTGCTTTATTCCAGATTTATAACAAAATGTCTTTATGATATGGATTTGACCGGATTTGACGAGCCTTTCAAGAATTTATTTACGCAGGGCATGATAATTAAAGACGGCGCCAAGATGTCCAAGTCCAAAGGTAACGTCGTAAGTCCGGACGGTCTCATAGCGGATTACGGGGCTGATACGGTGAGGCTTTACACCCTATTCATCGGCCCTCCGGAAAAGGATGCGGAGTGGTCCGACAGAGGGGTCGAAGGTTCTTACCGCTTTCTAGGCAGGGTCTGGAGGCTTGTGGAAAAATCCCAAAGCTCAAAGCCCCCGGCCCACGGCCAAGCTCATGATTCTGCCCTGTATAGGGATTTGCGCCGTAAGACGCACCAGACCATAAAGAAAGTCACTGAGGATCTTGACGGGGGTTTCCATTTTAATACTGCTATAAGCTCTATAATGGAGCTTGTGAACCAGACCTACGATGTTATGGCTAAGGTGGGCTATGAATCTTCCGCAGGTTCGGCGACTCCGGAGGCGATAGAGACTATAGTGCTACTGCTGGCGCCATTCGTGCCTCATGTGGCCGAAGAGATGTGGAAGGCACTCGGAAAATCTAACAGCATATTCCGCCATGCATGGCCTTCGTACGACAAGCTTGCAATAGCCGAAGAGGTGCTAACGATAGTTATACAGGTCAACGGTAAATTCCGCTCAAAAATAGAGCTTCCCGCGGGCGTTAACCAGGAAAAACTGAAAGAGGCATCTGTCGCAGACCACAAGGTCAAAAGCTTTCTGCAGGGAAGACCCGTAAAGGATTTTATAATAGTCCCCAATAAGCTGGTAAATATAATTACCGGCTAGGATCGCATGTTCAGGCTTGAGAAGGCAGAGAGAGTAATCATAGCAGTGCTGGCATTTACATTACTGGCCGGCCTTTCCTTTTCGGTGTATAGAAGATATACCGCGACATCGCCTATCAGTATAGATAAATTTGAATCCTCGAATTACCGTTCCTACCATGCGGAAGCTCAAAAATATCCGAAGATAAACATAAACAAGGCTGACGCGAAAGAGATCGCGAAACTCAAACATATAGGTAATGCGCTTGCCTCCCGTATAGTGGCGTACAGACAGGAGCACGGGTATTTTATCTCCTTGGAAGATATTAAGAAAGTAAGGGGTATAGGTAATGCCCTTTTTGAGGATATTAAAGATAAGATCACTCTAGAATGATTATAGCCCAAAAGCCTGGCACATCTCAGCTAGGCCAATACATACAATGAAGCGCCCTTTCCTTTATCTATTTATCCCATTTGCCTCCGGAATAGTTGCCGCAAGATTTTTACATATACCGTTATATTTAGCGGCGGCTTTTAGCGCCATCTTCGCGTTATTATTTTTTGTATTCTTTAAGAACAAGATCTTGTCGCATATCGGCCTTTACGCTACCATATGTGCACTGGGCATGGCGTTTTACGCGAACTCCAATATTTTGCCATCCGACCATATAAGCGTGTTATCAAAGGAAGCCGCGGTAAAAATCGTTTTGCGTGGTAAGGTAGTAGACGATCCTTTTATAGAAAAAGCGTTTTACGGCAAAGAAAAACAGAGTTGTACGATATCGGTTTCGGCATATAAAGATAACGGTAAATGGAAAAACGCGCGCGGGTTGGTAAGGCTGGAAGAGTATTCCGCCAGGCCGGCCCCTCTGCAATATGCAGATCTGGTAACGGCCGAGGGTTTTTTATCGAGTCCTGCCGGGCTCAAAAATCCCGGCCTTTTTAATTACCGGGAATATCTAGGGAGCAAGGGCATATATTCCGTATTTAAGGTAAAAGGCGAAGTATCCCATGTCAGGGATGGCGGCGCGCATCTGCGTGATCCCGCATATTTTTCTTACCGCTTGAGAGGCAAGATACGAAACTTCATAGACCGTTATATGGATAATCCGTATAGCGGGTTTGTGAAGGCCATAATAATAGGTGACAGGTCGGAACTGCCGGATAATATAAGGGAAGATTTTGTCAGGACCGGCACGGTTCACATAATAGCTATAAGCGGGCTCAATCTAGGCATAATAGCTGCGATAATACTTTTTATCCTCGGGATCGCAGGAGTGCCTAAAAGAGCAAATCTTATAATAACTCTTATCGCCATAGCTATATATTCGATAACCGCCGGGGCCAGCCCTCCCGTAGTAAGGGCTTCCATAGTATTTGCGGTCTATGTGATAGGTTACTTGATACGGCGAGATGCAGACATGCTCAATTCTCTGGCTATCGCCGGGTTCTTTATATTGGCGTACAACCCGAAAGAGTTGTTCGATCCAAGTTTTCAGCTATCCTTCAGTTCGGTGGCGTCCATCATAGTGCTTACCCCCAGGATACAGAATATATTGATGATAAAATCGATGCCTCGGGAAGGCGCTATAGCTAAATTGTTATATTATGCTCTTACAAGCGTAGCCGTATCGCTAGCGGCCTGGGCCGGGACCTGGCCTATAGTGGTTACGTATTTTAATATCGTATCGCCGGTATCGATACTTGCTAATATTGTTATCGTGCCTGCCTTATTTGTACTCACGGTGGCAGTTTTCGGGTTTCTCTTATCGTCGTTACTTCCAGGTGTAATCCCGGCATCTCTGGCCTATGGGGCAGAACTTATCACGCGAGCCACATTCTTCATAAACGGGTTCTTCGCAAAAATACCTTTGTCGTATTTCAGGATAGGAGCGCCGGAGACTTGCATGGTAGTAATTTATTATGCCCTGATAGGTTCGCTCCTAATACCGCGGACAGTACGTCTTGGTCGTATCAACTTTAGGAGATCGAGGATAATAATCGCCATGCTTATCGCGGCAAATATATTGACTTGGCAGGATATGTTCTTTAAAACTAGAGATAAGCTTAGATTGACGTTCCTGGATGTAGGGCAAGGAGACTCAGTCGTATTGGAGCTGCCTTCGGGAGGGAATGTGATTATAGACGGAGGAACGGGTACTAGCGCCGGTAGGTTTGATATCGGTAAAAACGTCGTGGCGCCGTATCTCTGGAACAGGGGCATATACCGTTTAAACTATGTAGTCGTGACGCATTTTCATGAAGACCACATAGGCGGCATAGTTTATGTGCTGGAAAATTTTAAAGTCGATAACGTTATCGATGCCGGAGCGCCCAGCTCGGGGAGCGCATCATATAGCCGTTATCTATCCGCTATAAAAAGGAAAGGTATACGCCGCATAAAAGTAAGAGAAGGAGATGTTCTGGAGCTGGAAGGCTCTCGTTTCTTTATACTGAATCCGCAAAAGGGGGAGGACGCTTTAACATCCAACGATGACTCTATAGTAGCAAAATTAGTTTCCGGCCCAACCAGTGTTCTTTTTTGCGGGGACATTCAGGAGAAGAGTATCAAAAGGATTTTGTCTTACGGCGAATTTTTAAGATCCGATATAATTAAAATTCCCCATCATGGAAGCAACATAGGCGATGAAAATACGGTAAGGAATTTTTTGAAAATCGTATCTCCTCAAACGGCAGTTATAAGTAACGGGAGCGGTATATACGGAGATGTTGGGAATAAACCGGTAATAGACGCTCTAACTAGCTTAAATATAATGAGTTATGAAACAAAAGATGCCGGGGCTGTAATTTTATACGGTAAATAAAGGGTTTTTAAACGATTTGTCGCTGTTTTTTAAAAAACTAACTTTTTTGTAAATTACCTTGACAATGATATGTTCGTATGGTATTCTTTATTCAAAATAAATAAGCTTTGATTTGTGAGCCTAAAAGGAGTAGTGTAGATAAAAGTGGAAACGCACACACACGTAGAAGATAAAAGGCGTTTCAAGAGAATAGATACAAGCCTTCCGCTTCAATATCGAAATCTGAGAAAGATCGGCGATAACCCTATCGATTCATCTGCCAAAAATATCAGCGAGGGCGGGGTCTGCTTCAAATCTAAAGAGTTTATATCTCTTGCGTGCCGGATGGTAGTAGAGATAACGGTACCGAATTCCGGTAAGCCTATCAAAGCCATCACCAAAGTCGCCTGGATAAGGCGCATTCCCAATAGCGAGCACTACGAGCTCGGCAATCAATTCCTCGATATGACCAAAGAAGACAAGGTCCATATCTCAAATTTCGTAAAACAGATCACACCTTCCGCCTGATAGCCCGGAACGCATTTCCCCTCAGTGTTTAGACTTTCCTTTGACTAAAGAATCATTTATTGTTATAATCTCATAATAGTAATAATATAAAAATATGAGAACGCATAAAATAATACTCCCTCTAGCGCTTGCCGCGCTTATAATATTTACTTTCTGCACCATGGCCTCGGCTTATTGGGTATGGACTCCCGAGACAAAAAAATTCCTTAACCCGAAATACGCAGTCAAAGACAGTCCCCAAGAGCAGTATGACTGGGCCATGAGCTTTTAGGAGGATAAAGATTATCGAAGCGCCATCACCGAATTCGATAAACTTACCAAAA
>JAGOLR010000005.1 GCA_017993955.1 Candidatus Omnitrophota bacterium | reverse complement strand
CTCTGGAACGAGAATTATAGTGGGATGGGGCCAGGTCTTCGTTGGAGAGATTGCAACGGCCGTTACCGGATGCGAGGATCTTATTCCCGAGGCTGGGCATCTTCTCGCATATTAGAACCTTATCACCCATGCGACCGGCGCTTATGCCGGCTGCGATACCCGATGCTCCACCGCCTACGATAACAACCTTGAAGCGATGTATCATTAAAAACCTTTTCTAAAACGCTTTTATGCCCTTCCGAGGTATTGGCCGTTCCTGGTGTCGATCTTGATGATCTCACCCTCCTCGATAAAGAGCGGAACATTTACGGTGATACCCGTCTCGAGCTTGGCAGGTTTGGTGGCCCTCCCGGAAGTGTCCCCTTTTGCGCCAGGGGCAGACTCCACAACCTTCAGATCCACGGAAACCGGGAGCTCTACGCTTATGGGATGATGCTCGTGGTAAAGCACCAGGACCTCGAGGTTTTCCTTAAGGTAATCCTTATTCTGGCCGATCAGGTTACGGTCGAGGGCTATTGACTCATAGGTCTCCATGTCCATGAAGTGATATCCGGCATGGTCAGTATATAGATACTGGAAAGTCTTGGATTCCAGGTCGGCCTTATCTACGCTGTCACCGGGGTTGAAACGCTTGCTCAGAACATTTCCTTTTATGAGATTCTTCAGGGTTATCTGGTATATGGCCCTTAGATTCCCGGGAGTCTTGTGGTCTATGTCGACCACCTCAAGAAACTCCCCGTTCTCTTTTATAATCATCCCTTTTTCCAATTCTGAAGCCTTCACTGATTCCTCCTTACTGGATGCTGACCTTTACGGGTTTGTCTTTTGATGTCTCTTTCTTAGGTATCACTATTTCCAGGACTCCGTCCTTGTATGTAGCCTGGATACCGTCATTCTTGCACTCGGCCGGAAGCTGTATGACACGCTCAAATCTTCCCTGCATGCGTTCCTGACGGACTATTCCGGGAGCGGTCTCCTGTGTCGAGACGTCACGGGCCCCGGCTATTTTAAGCATTATGCTGTTCTCGAGAGTAACTTCTATCTTGTCCTTTGCCATTCCGGGAAGGTCTGCCCTGACTATAACATCTGAAGGCGTCTGTGTCACATCGACCTTAACGTCCTGACCGTAATTCCCAAGGGTAGACTCAGGCGGATAGGTAGACAGGATGTCCTTCATGAACTTGTCCATCTCGCGTTTCATCCTTACTATCTTAACGCGCAACTCATCAAGGTTCTCATAGTCTTTATCGGTTGGCATTTCCGCAAAAGCTATGTTAACGGATACCAATACCAATACCAATACAAATGATAATAGCGCTTTTTTCATGATAGGCCTCCCCTTATAGGACAAAATATATTATATTAGCATAATAGAAAATGATAAAAATTTCAAGCAGAATAATGGCGGATTGGGATCAGTTTTTGCGAAAAGAGACCGAAAGGTCAAAAGTCATCTTAGTCTTGTCCAGGCTCCTTGGGAATGGAGGGAAAGGCGCTGAATCTTTAATTCCCTTAACTGTGAAATCTCGTAAATCGGAGTCCTTTGCAGAACCAATTTCCGATATATTTACCGATTCGAGCTTGCCTGCCGATGTAAGGATAAAGACCAGGTTGACATCGCCGTCCTCCAGACCCTGGTGATATCGCGATACCAGCCTGTCCTTTATCTTGTTGCGAATCTTTTTGTAATAATCGGCGTACGCCTTGGATACCCCAGGAGGGACGGTTTTAGCTGAAGATTCGACAGGACCCTGCGCGGAACTCTGAATCGAGAGTCCCTCCTTAACAGCGTCAGGAGGCGGGTCTTTCAAAGTTATGCTGTATAATACCACGTCCTTTTTTACGCAAAGGCCTTCAGAGGACGCGCAGGCCCTGACGCACGGCATCATCATCCAACCAGATATTATTAAAATAAAAAACGTTTTATAGCTCATCAAAATTTTTGTTTTACCCCTATGACATAATTACGTCCGTTTGCGGGATAATAAGCCCCCCACGCACCGATATCGGAATATTTATAGTCGAATATATTGTTCAAAGCGCCGTAAACTTCAAAGCCGTGCTTATTGTATCCTACCCGGATATCATTCGTAATATACTGTTTAAGCTTTCTGTCTACGTTGCGCTGGTCGCTTACTGAATATCTGGGTCCCGCAAAATTAAATTTATAATCGACATCTACGCAATCCATGAAGGTATAAGATATACCCCACGTCAGCATGTGTTGCGGGACCATCGGTATGGTATTGCCGGCGTATCTGCCTCCGACAAAAAATACGTTTTGATACGTATATCTGGCAAAGATGTCGGTATCGTCTCCGGCCAGAAGATGGGTTTCCAGCTCCAACCCGTGCCTCATTGTGCGGTCATAGATCATATTGACATAATTTACGGGATCGTAAAAAAGCTCATGCTGTGTATCCATGATAAAATAATCGGCGTTTACCTTTAACCACTTTATTGTATTGTCCCTGAATCCGATCTCATAATTCATACCCGTCTGCGGTTCAAGATCGAGATTCAACCCGCCCGATACCGTACCGAATACAGTTATAGTGCTCTGGTACCATTCGTCTATGGCCGGTAATCTGAAAGAGCGCGCGATATTGGCATATACCGCCGAATCATCATTATATCTGTAATTCACTCCGCAGTCAAAGGCGTAATCAAATGAGCGCTTGTCGCTTACATTCGGGGTTATATACTGCTGGTCAAAATGGAATCCGGACCACTCCCCTCTGGCCCCGCCCCCGATACTCAAGCGCGGCATAATCTCAAAGCTATCTGATGCGTATATGCCCAGAGTCTGTTCTTCTATATTTATAAGGTCCTTCTGGCGGCCGTCTCCAAACAGGACATTTGCCCAGTTGGTTCCCAGAATGCTGTTTCTGTAAAGGTAATAATCGGCTCCGAAGACAAGTCTGTTTTTCATGCCCGCTATCTCGAACTCAACCGTTGCCTTCGGCGTTACCCCGAACGTTCTTATATGGCTGTTATTTTCGTACCAATTAGGAGTGAAGAAGGACAATGTGGCCGACCGTCTATTCCTTGTGAGTATATCCACAGTAACTGCGGTGCCGTCGTTTTTGCCGAACCCGAAAAAATCCAGCCCGGCAGTCATATACCCGTCCTCGGTCTTCCCGCGGTTACCCGGATCATCGCAGGCCCTCCATCCGTCACGCTCTATCTGCATATCGGTTACACTGCCAGGCATGCCGAACCAATCTTTGTGGTAGCCGCCGTCAAACCTTAAATTGAAAAAATCGGCCGGTTTAACAGTATATGTATTGGTAAAGTCGATATTCTCGAGATCCGAATTCCCGCGGTAACCGCTGGTTGTGGCATTATCGACATTTAGCGAATAGTCCAGAAAATTACTGCCTCCAAGGGCGTGAACGTTATAAGAGTTATAGTGATAGCTACCTACATCGTAGCCTGCTCCCGCTTCGTACGGCTTACCGGTGCCACGTTTTGTTATTATATTTATAACCCCTCCGACTGCATTGTCACCGTAAAGCACGGACTGCGGTCCTCGCACTATCTCTATACGCTCGACAGAATTCACGTCTATCTGAAGCCAATCGGTGCCGGAAATATCGTTCTGATTGGCGCGCCTTCCGTCTATAAGAACCAATACATTTGACGGCGCCGTCTCCCCAAAGCCTCTTATGTCGACCTGAGCGGTCTTGCCGTTTCCGGTGTACTCTTTTACACATACACCAACCCGTCCTTTAAGCAATTCCGGGACGGTTCGAGCGGGAGAACGTTTTATATCTTCCTGCGTTATTACATCTACGCTTTTATTTGACTGCAGGATAGTAGTTCCGAACAGGCTCCCGGAAGGTCTTTGCGGTACCCTGGCCGCAGTTACCACAATAGGGTCTAAGCGCTGAGGGGCCTGCGGTTGTTCCTCGGCAATAGCGTTCGTTGCGCACATAGCGGCGAGAGCAAACAATATCACTAATTTATTCATAAAATCAATCCTTTTCCAAATAAAAAACCCCCGGCAAAAAATACCGAGGGTAAGTTCCCTTTTTACAAACCCGTATATTCTGATGTATCGCGCATCAGGCGTAATGCTTGGCTACTAAGTCTTGTTTTACACTTTTCGCTTTACACTTTACGCTTATTATATAGGTAGGTCTTCTGACTCGGGAATCATCCTAATCTTCGCGCCTTCTCGTCCCGCTCTTTCTTTAAAAAATGGCGGGGCAATGGCTTGGTTCGAATTTCGTCATCCCATACAGCGGCGGGACCGTTCCCCTTTTAAAATTTTCGGGGATTCCCTTTTAAGCCCTTCCGGGCACCCATATATTGTATAGTTTTAAAGATCGGAATAATTATACTTCATTATCGAAAGTTGTCAACCGAATTATTTAAATTCCCGGCTTATTCTTACAGCCTCCCGAGAGATGGTTGTCGAACCATTTTTTTATATCGGAAATTTTTTCACCCTGTATTTCTATCGCTCCGTTCTTAACTGTGCCGCCCGTACCGAGCCTGATCTTAAGTTCTTTGGCAATATTCTCGAGCCTAGACGAACCATAGGTGTGAAGGCCGGATATTACCGTAACGGTCTTGCCGCGCCTCTTTTCAAGCCGGATCTTTGGAACAGGCGAAGACATGTTTTCACTCCCCGGCAAGCGAAAGACGTTCCGGCTCTGAGGAATCATCTTTCCATATTAACCCCCATACCGAGCCGGCATAATTATTCCCGCGATATCTGGTATTACGAATATAGCCGCAACCCATATCAAAGTATTTTTTGCCCGTCTGGTTAAGATACGGCCTTACGATATCATATCGTATCCCACGGTCGGCGCAATATCTGGCCAGTAAATAGCCGTATTGTTCCGGATTCAGATACCCGAAACTTTTCTTTTTTTCTTCATAACCTCCGCCCAGGAGCAGGACGAAATCGTCCGTAAGTCCGTTCAACGTTAAAACTCCCAAACCCAAAAAAACTCCGGCGCAATCGACGAGCTTCTCCTGATCGAGGTCGCCAAAAACAGATCTGTCCAGTCTCTTCACATATACATGACCAAGCTCATGGACTAGGAGGTTTAATTTCTCCCGCCTCTTTTTTATCTTGTCAGATACGAATATCTTCATCCTGCCGTATCCGTAATCGGTTATATACGCCGGCGGCTTATCATTATTGTGGCTTTCCAGGGATATGGCGTATGCGCCTAATCCCATAACCTCCTTTAGCCTGTCAAGCGCCACCCCCAGGCTATCGGTTCCCTTTCCCAGATCAAGCACTATCGCCTTAGAAGATTCAGCATGTTTTGACAGAAGGTCGTAATACGCGGACACAACGCCTGGATCGATATTTCTTGATCCCGCCAGATGGATCCTCGGCAATACCCAAACTGCGGATATATAAACGACACCGATAAAAATGATGGAATAAATAATTCTTTTGAACGCTCTAGCCAAGAACTTGCGTCTATCGCGCCATCTTTTAAATTTTGCCTTCATAAATCCGCATCAATCATGCGCAGGCGCCGAGTCTATTCCCACGCAGGCCTCCGTCTCGTCTCTTTTTTTTCCGAATGCATTTTTTTATCCCGCAAAACCTTCTCCTTCGACCTGCGAGACCTGCGACGTTTCTGGCGCCTTATCTTTTCCCGTTCTCTTTCTATCTCGGACTCTTTGCCCGATACCGCAGAATCTATCTTTAGCAAGAGTAGGCGCCTAGCTAAAAACCGGTTTAACGTTTGTGATCTGGCCTTGTCACATTTCACTTCTATTCCCGAAGGCCTGTGTTTCAGGTAAACGCAAACCGATGTCTTATTTATCTTCTGACCGCCTCTCCCCCTGGCCCGTACGAACTTTTCTTCGAGATCTCTTTCGCTTATACCCATAGAGGCCATCATGGCCTCTAAGACCTCTTCTTTTTTACAAGCATGCCCCTTCAACATTCGATCCCTTTTCGGGCTTTTACGCCTCGCCTATACGGATGTTTTACATCGCGAACTTCGCTTACATAATCCGCGTAGCGATATAACGCTTTTGGACAGCCTCTTCCGGTTAATATAACTTCTACGCCATAAGGCTTATCTTTTAAAAACTTTATGACGTCCCTAGTTTTCAAAAGCCCAAGGTCCATGGCTACATTTACCTCGTCTAGTATGACAACATCAAATCTGCCGGATAATAGATCGCGCAGAGAGGCGCTTAAGCCATGTTTTGCGCAATCTATATCTTTAGACTTGGGCCGACCTTTTATGAAACATCCGTTCCCGCATTGCTTAACCGTAATATTAGGGATCGCGGACACGGCTCGTGACTCATTATAAAATCTACCCTTGATAAATTGCTGTATAGAAACCCGTAGCCCCGCGCCGGAAGCCCTGACCGCGAGGCCGAAAGCGGCAGTGGTCTTGCCTTTACCGTTACCTGTGTATATATGGACCAAACCGCGCATTAGCTTACCCATGCCTTATTTCCACCCTTCATTTCCTATAAGAGGAACAAATACGCAACCGCATATCTGGGATTCCCGAATATTTTTACCGTTTTTTTCTACCATGGTCAAGATCTGACTCCATCGGTCGCCGATAGGTATGACAAGCCGGCCTTTTGCCCCCAGTTGCATTAGAAGACTCTCCGGTATCACGGGAGAGCCGGCAGTGACTATTATACCATCAAATGGTGCCATCTCGATCCACCCCAATGTCCCGTCCCCTGTCTTTATATTTAAATTTTTATATCCCAGGCGGGAAAGACGCTCGGCGGCGTCTTTTGCCAGTTCAAAGAACCTCTCCACAGAATATACCTGACCCGCTATCTCGGCCAATATGGCAGCCTGATATCCGCTGCCGGTACCTATCTCTAAAACGCGTTCCCCGCCTTTCAAGCCAAGCTGTTCAGTCATAAGCGCCACGATATAAGGTTGGGATATTGTCTGTGAGTTGCCTATAGGCAAAGGATAGTCGCCGTACGCGGTATCGCGTAGAGCCTCAGGTACGAATTCATGTCGCGGGACTTTGCGGAATGCCTTAAGAACCAGCGGATCTTTTATGCCGCGCGGGATGAGCTGCTCTTCAACCATGCGCGCGCGCATGATATCATGGTCCATAAAACCCTTTCAAGGTTTTAGGGAGACCTTTATAAGGAAATAAAAAAATCTCAACGTATCTAATACCGGATTAATACAGCTTTTTTCGTCTCTATATATAGTCTTTATCGGAACGGATTCTATGCGATAACCCTTTTTAGCAGCCCTTATTATCATCTCTGATTCTATCTCGTAATTCGAAGACTCCAACCGGATCGATTCAAGTAAGCTTGTTTTTATAAGACGAAAACCGCATTGGGTATCGGGAACCTTCTGGCCTGATATCATGGATATCAAGGCTGACATAAAACGATTAGTATGCACCCTTTCAGAAGGCATCAGCGTAATATCGTGCATCCTGTTACCGACTACCATATCCGCCCCGGTATTTTCCATTCTTGATATAAAAGCGTCTATATCTTCCACTTCATGCTGATTGTCGCCATCCATTACCACTACAAGCTCGAACCCGCGTTTTAGAATATGGCTAAAACCCTCTCTCATGGACGCGCCCTTGCCCTTATTGACCTTGTGCTGAACGACCACCGCGCCTTCTGCGGCGGCAAATTCTGCCGTTTTGTCGGTGGACCCATCGTCTACTACGTAGGTAGTAAACCCGCGGCCGCGCAGCGACTTTACAATACCGCCTATCGCGCGCTCTTCATTATATGACGGTATGAGGACGCATATCTTTTTTTTCATACTCTTCCCATATATTTCTAAAAGCGAACCACTGCGAAGGATAAAGACCGACATAACGTTCTATAGAGGCGGCGCTCTTTTTCATAAGATCGTCCACGGCCTCGTCCTCACTGGAGTAGCTTTCCGGTATTATCGGCTTTTCTATAAAAAATGTGAAAGAGTCATCCTTGTTTCTGATAAGGTATGCCGGGACTATGGCGGCATTCAACCTGTACGAAAATACGGCCGGGCCTTTAGGCAAAAGGGCTGTCCTTCCGAAAAATTGAGTGGGTACTCCGGTACGGGTAAAATCACGGTCACCTAACAGGCCTAAAAATCCGCTTTGCTTTAGCACGTGATAGCAAGTCTTAAGCGAAGCCCCGATTTCTATTGATCTTACCTTGGCCGAGCCTCGTTGGCGGTTAAAAAAATCATTTATCTTTTTATTTTGGTGCTTCAACGCAACCGCGCAAAGAGGATAGCCTAATGATGAAATTACCGATCCGGCCAGTTCCCAATTACCTATGTGAGCCGAAAGAAATATCACCCCTTTATTTCTTAAAACAGCCTCTTCTATATTTTCGGCGCCTTTAACAGTAACTGTCTTCTTGATCACCTCTTCATCTATCTTCGTAAACCTGAAAAAATCTACAAGATACTTGGCAAAATTCCGGAATACTTCTCTGGAAGCCTTGCGTATCTGTTCTGCCGAGGCATCTTGGCCCATTATTATACGGAGATTTTGGTATACGGCACGTCTGTCCTTTGACGAGAAAAAAAAGGTAAGGTCCGCGAAGAGCATGGCTATGTTGTAGGTAAACTTTACTGGTAGGCGCATGCACATAAAATACCCTAGCCTGTAAAGGATGTACATTATCAAGATCTTGCAAGCTCCAGCGCTAGCTCGGCGATCTGGACAGCGCTATCCGGCCTAGCCAAAGAGCGCGCCTTCTCGCTCATAAAGGTCAGCTTATCTTTGTTATACAGAAGCTCTTCCACCAGGACCACGGCATCCTGGGGGCTAGAGGCTTTTATAGCCACGCCTTCGGAAAGGAGAAACTTGGTATTCATGGCCTCTTGACCTGGCAGCGGGTTCACTATAAGCATCGGGAGGCCTTTGGCAAGGGCCTCGGCTGTTGTTATGCCGCCTGGCTTTGTAATTACCAAAGTCGACGCTTCCATAAGCTCATCTATATTATCAGTATATGCGAAACATAGCGCTTTCTTTTTGAACTTATGGCGGCGCAACCATCTCCACAGTTTTTTGTTTGTGCCGGCAGCGACCACAAACTGCGCGTCCAGTGGCGACTCATCAAGAGCGCGAACCAGCTCTTTTATGGGTCCCAGACCTTGCGTACCGCCCATGATCAAAACGCAGGGTTTGGATAAGTCCAGACCAAGATTACTGCATATTTCGCTTCGGTTCTTTTTTTTAGCAAATCTTGACTCTATCGGTATCCCGCACACCATCACCTTTGAAGGGTCGACTCCGTCGTCGACCAATTTCTGCCCGGTGGATGGAGACGGGACTATATACAGGTCAACATTGTTATATATCCAGTACGAGTGTGGCGCGTAGTCTGTAAGTATGCCTATTAGTGGAATATCCAGCCCGAATGTCTTTTTATAATCCGCGACCATACCGCAGGGAAAGGCCTGGGTGCAGATAACGACGCTCGGTTTAAAGTCATCCAGAAGGTTCTTAAGTTTCCCGGTATTGAATTTATGAAACAGCTCGCGCAATCTCTGGGTATTTTTAAGCACTTTGGGATTGTCGTAAAGATAGTCCCATATTTCCGGGGTCCTTTTTACGACTCCCATATACGCTCGGTTTATCACCTTCTCGAGTATCGGGTTTGTGTAATTAAACGAATTAATATTGAGCGTCTGTATGGAATGGTCTATGGCCTTCAATGCGCGCTCTATGGCATTACTGGCGCAATGATGGCCGGAATGTTCTGATATATATAAAAGGAGAGCTTTTTTCGAACCCATTTTTACTCTATGTGCGCCAAGACCTGCCCAACCGTAACTTCCGCGCCCTCCACCGCAAGCACCTTCTTTAACACCCCGGATGCTGGTGAAGGCATATTAAATGTCGCCTTATCGGTAACAAGTTCAACCAGGTCTTCGCCTTCCTTGACCGCGTCTCCCGCAGAGCGGTGCCAATAAGATACGCTTGCCTTATTAACCCCTTTAGCAAGTTCAGGCAATTTCACCTCGATCATCGACAACCTCCGATTCAGTTGGCCAATCTTTCATGTTGCAGGCTAAATACGCGGTAAAATTCGCGTATCAATAACAATTTTGCTTCGTTCATATCTACAGTCTTCGACAATATCGTTTCTATGGATGTAGCCTTCGCCTGCGGCATGCCGCATGGGTTTATCATGGAAAAATAATGCAGGTCATTCCTGATATTTATGCTCATACCGTGGTATGTCACCCAATCACTGGCGCCGACACCGATCGAAGTTATTTTTTTTCCATCCACCCATACGCCGGTCATGCCTTCGATGCGGACCGCCAATATTCCGAATCTGGCCAGGAAGTTTATAGCGACCTCTTCCAAATCCCTCAGATACCTGCGCAAATCCTTAGTCCGTTTCTTAAGATCTATTACCGGATATACCACAAGCTGGCCCGGCATGTGACATGTTATATCCCCGCCTCGATCGACCCGCATAACTTTTATACCTTGAGCCACCAAAGAATTTTCATCAACAAGAAGATTTGCCGGATTACCTACTCTGCCTATGGTAAAAACCGGCGTATGCTCTGTTATTATTATAGAATCCTCGATCTCGCCTAGCTTTCGGCGTGTTACAAACTCCTTCTGAAACCTATAGGAGTATTCGTAGTCAGTAAGCCCTAGATCGCAAATCATACGGTGTGTATTCCAGTCCCGCAGAAAACATGGGCAGCCTCTTGCAGTATCTCTGAAAGCGTGGGATGCCCATGGACTATACCGGCCCAGTCCTTTATATTTATTCCCGACGTCTTGGCCAATACCGCCTCGCCTATGAGCTCGCAGGCCTCTTCTCCAAAGATCTCCACACCCAGTATATCACCTTTTGAAGTACCGATTATCTTAACAAATCCTTCATGTTTTCCGAGGAGATACGCCTTCCCTGAGGCCAAATACGGGAACTTTGCTATTTTAACATCGGTAAGCCTGGACCGGGCGTCATCCTCGCTAAGTCCTACACTGGCGATCTGCGGTTCTGTCCATATGCAGCTTGGTATATTGGAATAATCTACTTTGCGGGATTTCCCCATTATGTTATCGCAGGCCAATATCCCGTCATATGATGCTTTGTGGGCCAATAACGGGCCTACGACGCAATCGCCTATCGCATATATGCCGGGGACCGTAGTTCTGAGGTCTTCGTCCACCCGCACCCTGGACTGGTCCATCTTCACACCCGCCTCCTCAAGACCTAAACCGGCAGTATTCGGTCTGCGGCCTACCGATACAAGGACTTTTTCGGTAAAGAACTCGGCGCCTTTATCGGTCTTTATCTTCAGAGGGCCCGGATTCTCTATCGATTCTATTTTTGAGGATGTGAAGACATCTATGCCTTTTTTTCTGAAAATCGTATCAATTTTTCTTGAGACTTCCCTGGATTGCATAGGTATCAGGCGATCCATAAGTTCTATTATGGTAACCTTTGTACCCAGGGCATTAAAAAAACTTGCAAACTCGCATCCTATCACGCCGCCGCCGATAACACACATCGAGGCCGGGAGCTGCTTGAGATCCAGGACGCTGGAGCTGGAAAGTATCGAGGAATGATCAAAACTGATCCCGGCTAGTTCTGCAGCGCTTGAACCCACGGCTACGATAATATTCTGCGAATTTATCGTCTCGGCTTCGTTTATGATTATGCTATGAGGACCCGATAAACGCGCGACGCCTTTTATAAGGTCTATATTATTGGCCTTAAAAAGAGTCTCTATACCGGTCCTTAGCCTAGAGACCACCTCGTCTTTTCTGCCTGATATCTTCTGAAAGTCGATGCGGAACCCTTCGACATCTATCCCGAACCCGGATGCGGACTTGATGGTATTTATTATTGAAGCTGAATTTAGGAAAGATTTTGTAGGAATACAGCCATGGTTAAGGCAGGTACCGCCGACCAGGTCTTTTTCGATAACGCAGACATTTATCTTATGCCTGGAGGCATAAAGGGCGGCCACATAACCGCCCGGGCCGGAACCAATTATCGCGACATCGTAACTCTTCATAGGAGTTCTATTGTGCTTTTGATCGCCTTCGCAGATTTAGAAAAAAGGGCCTTCTCCTCTTCGCCGAGTTCAAGTTCGACTATATTTTCAATACCGTTTTTTCCTACAACGCATGGGACGCCGATGGCGATGTCTTTCAGGCCATATTCTCCGTCCAGGATTGCCGCTACTTCTAAGACATCGTGGGCATCATCCACTATCGATTCGATTATTTTTAATACACCTGCACTTGGCGAATAATAAGCGCTTCCCGTGCCAAGAAGTTTTACTATCTCTGCGCCGCGATCGCATGTGCGCTTAACTATAGCATCAAGTTTCGTTTTATCAATAACCTCGGTTATAGGTTTACCGCAAACGGTAGTTTTAGAAAGAACCGGCACCATGGTATCGCCGTGGCTGCCCATTATATATGTCTCTATTTCAGATCTGGGAAGCCCTAGCTCGCTCGACACTAGATTTACAAACCTCGAACCGTCGAGTACGCCCGCCATGCCTATAACACGCTTTCTATCGAAACCGGTAGTCTTGTAAGCAAGGTATGTCATGGCGTCTAAAGGGTTGGTCACTACTATCAGAATGGCGCCGGGAGCATACGTTTTAACTTTTTCGGAAACTTCGCGAACTATAGCGGCATTTTTAGATACAAGGTCTTCTCTGGTCATGCCCGGTTTCCTTGGAAGACCCGCCGTTATAACGACTATATCGGAAGAACTTATTTTAGAGTAATCGTCAGTACCGACTATGGTCCGCTCGTGATCTTTTATCGCAGCGGCATCCATAAGGTCGTATGCCTTGGCGCAAGCCATATCTTTTAATACATCCACCAGCACCACATCGCCTATATCGCCTTCGAGTACGCGTTGGGCAAGGGTTGCCCCGACGGCACCCGCGCCTATAACAGCTACCTTGTATTGGATCTTCTTCATCTTATTTTCCTTATTATAGCATCCGCCATCTCTTTTGTTCCGACCGCCGTGGGGTCCTGGCGATTCGGCTTCATGTCGTATGTCACATCCTTACCCTCTTTTATAACCGACGCCACTGCCTCTTCGAGCCTTTTCGCGGCATGATCTTCACCTATATGCCGTAACATAAGCACGGCCGATAATATTAGCGCCACAGGATTTGCTTTGTTCATTCCCTTATACTTTGGCGCGCTCCCATGAGTAGGCTCAAAAACAGCGGCATCTTTTCCTATATTCGCTCCCGGAGCCACACCTAAACCTCCTACAAGTCCCGCGCACAGGTCTGAAACTATATCGCCATATAGATTAGGGAGAACGAGCACATCATAATCTTCCGGCTTCTGCACCAATTGCATGCACATATTATCTACTATACGGTCCTCAAATAACACCTTTCCGTTATAACTTTTGGCTACTTCCCGGGCGACATCAAGAAACAATCCGTCTGTAAACTTCATTATATTTGCTTTATGAACAGCCGTAACCTTCTTACGGTTGTTCTTCAGAGCATAATCGAACGCAAATTTCACCACCCTCTTCGAGCCCTCTATGGAAATAGGTTTTATACTGATAGCTGAGTCCGGCCGGATCTTTTTTTCGCTCAGGTTCTCCAGGGTCGCCAGAAGATCTTTTACCTTTTTAGTTCCTTTCTCGAACTCTATGCCGGCATACAGATCCTCGGTGTTCTCGCGAACTATGACCAGGTCTATGTTTTGATAGCGGGACCGCACGCCTTCATAGCTTTTGCATGGCCTCAGGCAGGCATAAAGATCCAGGCGTTTACGAAGTTCCACATTTACAGACCTGAAACCACTGCCTACCGGTGTAGTAACAGGTCCCTTAATGGCTACCCTGTTCTTCCTGATCGATTCCAGCACCTGGTCAGGGAGAGGCGTCTTGTATTTTTCTATAGCCGATTCGCCTATCTCCATGACATTCCATTCTATATCGACATCCAGCGCATCGATGCATCTCTTGGCCGCATCGGCAAGTTCCGGACCTATACCGTCCCCCGGTAAAAAAGTGATCCTGTGCTTACTCAAATTTGAATCCTCCGTATTTTTTAAAATGCTCTACTACGCCGCCGTCCTCAAGGAGTCGCCTCATTACGGTAGGAAGCGGCTTGACATCGAGCTTAAGGCCTTTAGACCTGTTGGATATTCTGGCGTTATCGATATCAAGCTCTATCTCATCCCCATCGTCTATAAAATCGGTATTGCACTCTATCAGCGGTAGTCCTATATTAAAGGCGTTGCGGTAAAATATCCTCGCAAAACTCTTCGCGACGACTGCTTTAAAACCTGCCCACTTAAGAGCCTGAGGGGCTTGCTCGCGGCTGGATCCGCAGCCAAAGTTTTCACCCGCCACCAAGACATCGCCTTTTTTTACCTTGGCAGCAAAGGCGGGATCGATATCTTCAAATATATGCTTTGCCAATTCGGTGGGGTCCTGTATCTTGAACTTATACCTCCCCGATATGACATAGTCGGTATTTATATTGTCCTGCACTTTTAGCCTTCTGGCAAAATTTTTCATATGTTCTTCAACCTCTTGGAATATTCTCTGGGATCGGCTATCTTACCTTTTACGGCCGAAGCGGTGACCGTTGCGGGGCTGGCAAGATATATAAACGAGTTGGGATTTCCCATGCGACCCTTAAAATTCCTGTTAGCGGTCGATATGGCTACTTCGCCGTCTGCTAAAGTCCCGTTGTGCGTTCCAACGCAAGGCCCGCAACCGGGAGCGACCACCGAGCAGCCGGATTTTATGAATATATCGATAAGACCTTTCTTGATAGCCTTAAGATAGATCTCATTGGACGCAGGGGCCACAACAAATCGGACTTCCGGGTGGACCTTTCGCCCTTTCAGGATGGTAGCCGCGACCTCCAGGTCTTCGAGTCTACCATTGGTACACGTGCCTAAAAAAGCCTGATCGATAACTACATCGGATACTTCGGTAACATCCGAAACGTTATCTACTGCGTGAGGTTTAGCGACCTGAGGGGGGAGACAGGAAACATCGTAAGTTCTGACGTCGCAATATTTGGCATCCGGATCGGCAGTCACCGGGTTGGGTTTTCTTTTGGATTTCTCGCCAAGCCATTTCAGGACCTTCTTGTCGGCCTCCATCAAACCTGCCTTGGCTCCGATCTCGACGGCCATATTGGAAATGGTAAGCCTTGAATCTACCGAAAGCGCACTTATGGCCGGACCGGTAAATTCGACTGATTTATAGGTAGCGCCGTTTGCCCCGACATCCTTGGCTATAGCCAATATTATGTCTTTCGAGTATACGCCTGCCGGCAGCTGACCATTGACTGTTATCTTTATAGTCTCCGGCACCTTGAACCAATTTTTCCCGCTTGCAAGCGTCACCGCCAGGTCTGTAGAGCCGACTCCCGTGGAAAAAACGTTTATGGCTCCGTATGTGCAGGTATGCGAATCAGCCCCCAGAACAAGGTCGCCGCAGGTCACGTGCCCTCTTTCGGGGACCAGTTGATGACATACGCCGCATCCGATATCGTAGATACCAAGCCCGAACTCCCTGGCGAAGGTCCGCATCTTTGAATGAATTGTAGAGACACCTATGTTTGGACTGGGCGCGCTGTGGTCTATTACCATACAGAATTTTGCCGGATCAAATGCCTTTAGTGCCCCGAGTTTTCTAAAACTGTCTATTATTATAGAACTTGTTCCGTCCTGCCCAAAACAGAAATCTACATCGCATACTGCTATATCTCCGGCACGCAATGGCTTTCCGGCATGGTTGGATAAAATCTTTTCGGCTATAGTCTTACCCATTTTTCTTCACCCCTCGGCTTTGCTCGGAATGAACGCTGAATTTGTCGAATGCGTTCAACCACTCCTCTATTCTGTCGAGTCCTTTTCTTATCGTCTCCATGCCGGTTGCGAAACTCAATCGTATGAAGTCGTCGGCGCCGAATGGCTCACCCGGTATAACGGCTACCATTGCATCATCCAGGAGTTTTGTAGCTACCTCCACGGAACCTAATCCCAGTTTAGATATATCGCAGAAAAGGTAGAATGCGCCTTCCGGCTTGATGCAGGAAAACTTCGGGAAGCTCGATATTCTGTCTACCATATAATCGCGTCGTTTTTGGTATTCGATACACATCTTCCCTATGAAGGACTGGTCTTTGGTCATGGCTTCAAGAGTCGCTTGCTGGCTTATAGAGCAGGGATTCGAAGTGGCATGGCTTTGGAGATTTCCGATAGCGTCCATTATAGGCTTAGGTCCAGCGGCGTATCCTATCCGCCAACCGGTCATAGAATAACTCTTCGACACTCCGTTGACGGTTATGGTACGATCGAATATATCCTTACCGAGAGACCCTATCGATATGTGCTTTTTGCCGTCATATATAAGTTTTTCGTATATTTCATCACTTATAACGAAAAAATTGTGTTTTACCGCCAGCCCGGATACCATCTCCAGCATCTTTATGTCATAAATACATCCGGTTGGATTTGAAGGACTGTTGAGCACCAGACACTTCGTCTTTTTTGTTATTCTCGAAATAAGGTTCTTCTCTGTGATGGCAAAATTATCGGTTTTAGAAGTAGGCACAAAAACAGGTTCAGCTTCAGCCATCTTCACCATTGCCGGATAGCTTAACCAATAAGGTTCGGGTATAAGAACTTCGTCCCCTTTCTCGCAAAGCACCTGAAATATATTGTTAAGCGAATGCTTGGCGCCGTTAGATACGACTATCTGCGAAGGCTCATAATCAAGCCCGTTATCGATCTTAAATTTTTTGGAAATAGCCTCCCGTAGCTCCAGCATCCCGCTGGAGGGCGTATATTTAGTAAAACCGTCTCGGATGGCCTTTATCGCAGCCTCTTTTATGTAGTCCGGAGTGTCGAAGTCTGGTTCGCCCGCCGCAAAGCTGACAACGTCCTTACCTTCCGATTTCAATTTTTTAGCTTTGGAGGTTATATTAAGCGTTACTGACTCTCCGATACCCGAAACCCTTTGTGCCAATTGCATAAAATGTCCTTTTTTAATAAAATTATATCCAATAAGCATCAAATCTCAAGTTAAATCATCGTCTCTTATTACAAAAACACCCCTTAAACATACTAGCTTAAGGGGCGTTTTTTGAAACCACTAAAAATATTACCTATCTCCCCGCTTCCTGAATATTCCGCGTATATTTTTCATGAAACCGCGTTGATCGGCAATCTTCTTATCCTCAGATTTTGCCTTTTCAGCTCTCTTTTCTTCCTCGATCCCCAACTTGCCCTTAGAAACAGCCTTCAGCCTGGTTGCATCCTTCTTGGATTCGTCGGATTCTTTATGAGCTGCCGCATCTTTAATTGCAGGTTCCTTCACGGCAGTAGCAGCCTTGGACTCGCGAACTGCCTTAGATTCCTTGCCGCCTTCCGCCTTGACTGCATCCGCCTTCTCTTTCTTTTTCTTGGGGAGCTTTTCAACTATCTTGCGCTCTGTGAGCTCGAGCATAGCTAGCGTAGCGCCATCCCCGCGCCGAAAATCAGTCTGTATTATCCTGGTAAAACCGCTGTTTCGCGTTTTAAACAAAGGCGTTATTTCAGTAAATAATTTTTTTACAAGATCCCTGTCGGGAATGGCAGAATAGACCCTTCTTCGAGACGCAACAGAGTCATCCTTACTGATAGATATAAGGTGCTCTGCAAGCCTTCTAGCCGCTTTCGCTCTTGCCAGCGTGGTCTCTATCCTCTCGTATTTGAAAAGATTTTGTACCATATTGCGCAGCATCGCCTTGCGATGCGCGGTCATCATACTAAGCCGTGAGTGTTTATTCCTGTGTCTCATTTTATTTGGACTCTTCTTTCTTTTTGGATGATTTCTCGTCGAGCTTCATGCCAAGCGAAAGGCTCATATCGCCCAGCAGCTTATTTATCTCCGCCAGGGATTTTTTCCCGAAGTTTCTGTACTGCAGCATCTCGAGCTCTGTCCTTCTGACGAGATCGCCTATGGTTTTTATCTTTGCCTCACGCAGGCAATTAGAGCTTCTGACTGATAGCTCTGCTTCCGATATGGGCATAGTCAGTTTTTCTCTGAGACGTCTTTCCTCCTCGGTCTCCTCCGGAGCTTCCTCTTCCTCCGGCAACTTACCGAAACCTACAAAAATATCAAGATGGCGCTGTAAGATATTGGAGGCATACAGAAGGGATTCTTTCGGGTCTATTGAGCCATTAGTCCATATATCCAATATTAATTTATCGTAATCGGTTATCTGGCCCACGCGCGTATTTTCTACCAGAAAGTTCACCTTCTTCACCGGGGTGAATATGGAATCCACCGGGATCACCCCTATGGGCTGGCCTTCCTTCTTATTGCGGTCGGCGGGAACATAGCCTCTGCCCCTTGCCACTTCCATCTCTATTCTGAATTTAACGTTCTTGGTAAGGGTGGCTATGTGCAGATCGGGGTTTACTATCTCGACAGTCTCATCGGCCTTGATATCCTTAGCAGTTATCTCGCCCTTCTTTTCTACGTCTATGACCATGGGTTTAGGTGTTTTGAAGTGCGACTTAAGTATCAACTTTTTGATGTTCAGTATTATCTGCGGCACATCCTCAACCACGCCGTTTATGGCAGAAAATTCGTGCTGGACACCATCGATCTTTATCGATGTCACCGCAGTTCCTTCTATAGAGGATATAAGTACTCTCCTTAGGGAATTGCCGACCGTTACTCCGTACCCCCTCTCAAAGGGTTCTGCAACGAATCTCCCGTATGTCGGGGTGTAAGTCGATTCGTCAAGAACGAGCTTCTTCGGCATCTCAAAATTCTTCATGCTTATACCCATGTCCGCATCTCCTTAAAATAGGTAGTGTTTATTTTTTACTTAGAGTAAAGTTCAACGATGAGCTGTTCTTGTATCGGGAACCCGACGTCTTCCTTGGTAGGCATAGCCGTTATCTTGCACTTAAGATTTTTCGGGTCCATATCGAGCCATTTTGGTATGGCGCGGTCTTTCAATATCTCAAATGTCTCGGATAGTTTCTTAGCCAAAGGCTCTTTGACTTTAAGCGTGACCTCTTCGCCTAATTTAACTGTGTAGGCAGGTATATCAACTCGATGGCCATTCACATAAACAAAACCGTGCTGTACCAGCTGACGCGACTCGGCCCTGGAATTAGCCAGATTCATCCTGAAGACGACGTTATCCAGACGCCTTTCGAGAAGTTGCAGAAGCATTATACCCGTTACCGCTTTTGAACGCTCGGCTATCTGGAAATAGTGCTTAAACTGCCTCTCAAGGACCCCGTATATCCTTTTAACCTTCTGTTTTTCGCGCATCTGAAGGCCGTAATTGGACTCTTTTTTGCGTATCTGCCCGTGTTGTCCCGGCGCAAAATCCCTTTTGGCGATCCCGCATTTATCGCTCACACATCTTGAACCCTTAAGGAAAAGCTTAGAGCCTTCCCGTCTGCACAGCCTGCAAGATGGTCCTGTATTCCTTGCCATTACACTCTCCTTCGCTTCTGTGGCCTGCACCCGTTATGTGGTATCGGCGTAACATCTTTTATGGAACGTATCGTAAGGCCTGCGGCCTGTATCGAGCGTATAGCTGATTCACGTCCGGCCCCCGGTCCTTTTACGCTTACCTCAACCTCTTTCATGCCGCGCTCCAACGCCTTCTTGCCGGCATTTTCAGCCGCTATGCCTGCGGCAAATGGCGTCGATTTTTTAGAGCCTTTAAAACCCGAGCTTCCGGTTGAAGCCCAGGCTATGGTATTTCCTTCTTTATCGGTGATGGTCACTATCGTATTGTTAAAAGTAGCGAGTATATGCGCAACACCGCTAGTAACCGTGCGAATCAGCTTCTTGGATTTTTTTGGTTTACTTTTTTTGGTCTCCACTTTCTTTCGGCTTTGTCGCCGCCCTTTCTGCTTTTTGCCTTACAATACCCACCGTCTTACGAGGCCCTTTGCGCGTGCGCGCATTGGTCCTGGTCCTTTGACCTCGGACAGGAAGACCCCTCCTATGACGAAGGCCTCTATACGATCCGACATCAATAAGCCGCTTTATATTGGCAGCTATATCGCGCCGAAGGTCACCTTCGACTTTATAATCCTTCTGTATTATAGTAGATAGCCTGGCTATCTCTTCTTCGGTAAGGTCCTTAGCGCGCTTGTCCGGGCTTATATTCGCGATCTTTAATATCTTATTCGACAAAGGCCTTCCTATACCATAGATATATGTGAGAGATAACTCAACTCTCTTTTCCTTAGGAATATCAACACCTACAATTCGTGGCACAATAAACCTCCCGGTAAGCTTTTACCCCTGCCTCTGTTTGTGTTTCGGATTGGCGCAGATTATCATAAGCACTCCCTGCCGACGCACAACCTTACATTTAGGGCATATTTTTTTAACGCTGGATCTAACTTTCATGATTATTTTTCCCTTCGAATTATCCTGCCGCGTGATAAATCATATGGCGATAATTCAAGCATCACCATATCGCCAGGCAATATCCTTATAAAATTCATTCTCATTTTGCCGGAAACATGGGCTAATACTCTGTGACCATTCGGAAGCTCAACCCTAAATGTCGCATTCGGCAAGGTCTCTACTACTTTCCCTTCGACTGTTATAGCTTCTTCTTTTGGGCACATCTTTTTACGGCTCCAAGCTAGAGAATCGTAAGTATTTCGACGTCGGAATCGGTAATAACCACGGTATGTTCAAAATGGGCCGACAAAGAACCGTCCGCAGTCACTGCCGTCCAACCGTCCTCGCATATCATGACTTCATAAGTTCCGGCATTTATCATCGGCTCTATTGCCAGGACCATGCCCCTATCGAGCCTGGGACCCGTGCCGGATTTACCAAAGTTTGGTATCTCAGGGTCTTCATGGATCTTGGTACCTATCCCGTGACCCACAAACGACCTGACTACGCTGAATCCTTTAGATTCCGCGTACTGCTGTATAGCGCTCGAGATATCCGAAAGCCTGTTCTTAGCGCGTGCCTTAGCTAGTCCTTCATACAAAGAGGCTCGCGTAACCTCTATAAGGCTACGGGCGTCCGGGGCTATCTCGCCTACTCCCACGGTTACGGCGGCATCTGCAAAATAACCGTCACAGCCGACTCCGACATCTATCGATATTATGTCACCCTCTTCCAGGACTCTTTTGGAGGGTATCCCATGCACTACAACTTCATTTATCGAAGTGCATATATTAGCAGGGAACCCTCTATATCCCTTAAATGCCGGCACACCACCCAAAGACCTTATCTCTATGCCTGCGATATCATCCAGCTCTTTAGTGGTGATCCCGGGCCTTACCGATCCGCTCAATTTTTCCAGGGTCCTGGCGGTGATCCGTCCTGCATTACGTATCGCCTTTATCTCATCGGCGTTTCGCAGGATGATCATACCATCTTCGCGTCAGAAAATACCTTTGAAAGAACTTTGAAAAGGGCATCTACATCAGAATCTCCAGACACTTTCGTCAGTATGCCCTGTTTTGTATAATAATCTATAAGCGGCTTGGTCTGCGCTTCATATACCCTCAATCTATTACGGACCGTGTCTTCCTTATCATCGGGCCGCTGAAATAGCTCCGCGCCGCACTTATCGCACACGCCCTCTTTTTTCGGGGGTATGTTTTTAACATGGTAGTTAAACCCGCACTTTTTGCAAACCCTGCGCCCGGATAGCCTATCTATCGCCACCTGATCGGAGGTTTCAAAGTACAGAACCATATCAATACCGGAACCGATCGCTTTAAGCGCACCGTCCAAATCCATACCCTGTTTCAACGTTCTAGGATAACCGTCGAGTATGAATCCGTTCTTAGCGTCAGGCTCCTTAAGACGCTCGACCACTATTCCCGTAACCAACTCATCCGGAACGAGCTCTCCCTTATCCATATATGCCTTTGCCTTCAAACCAAGAGGTTGGCCGGACTTAACAGACTGCCTGAGTATATCCCCCGTAGATATGTGAGGAACTTTGTATTTTTTTGAAAGAACTACGCTTTGAGTTCCTTTGCCCGCCCCAGGCGGACCTAAAAGCACTATTTTCATATTTACCTTTTACGACACCCGGGCTTTTATCCTGCCCTTTTTCATAAAGCCTTCATAATGACGCATCAGGAGATGCGACTCTATCTGTTTCATCGTGTCCAGCATTACGCCAACTATAATCAATAACCCGGTCCCGCCGAAAAAACTGGCCACAAGATAAGGTATCTTAAGCCAGCTCGATATTATGCTCGGGAATACCGCGATCAGAGCAAGGAATATCGCGCCGGGGAAAGTTATCCTGGTCATAATAAAATCCAGATATTCAGCCGTCTGTCTGCCAGGTCGTATGCCGGGAACAAAACCACCGTACTTTTTCATATTATCCGATATATCGATAGGATTAAATGTTATAGCTGTATAAAAGTACGAGAAAAATATTATGAGTAGCGCATATATGCTGTTATACATCAATTCTCCCTTAGTCAAGGCCATGGCGAATTTCTGAAAACCTTGATGTGGGACGAAGCCGGCTATCGTAGCGGGAAACAGGATTATGCTTTGCGCAAATATAATAGGTATTACCCCTGCCTGATTCACCCTAAGCGGCAAGAACGTCGCTTGTCCGCCGTATACCTTACGGCCTACCACGCGCTTTGCATATTGGATTGGTATCTTGCGCTGGCCTTGAGTAACCACAATCACCGCCACAACTACGGCAACTAGCATGACTATCATAAGGATCAGCGTAAACAGATCGAGTTGAGCTTTTTCCGGAGCGAACGGAGAGAATAGCACCCATAGTTGGTACATAGCAGTCGGTATCCTCGATACTATACCGGCGGTTATCAGAAGCGACATTCCGTTGCCTATGCCGTATTCCTGTATCTGCTCGCCCAGCCACATTATGAACGCAGTCCCGCTTGTAAGCGTTATAACGGTAAGTATCCTGAAAGACCAGCCAGGAAACTGTACTATCTGCAGTCCATTGAACCGCGCAGGGTTTTCAAGCCACAAGGCTATAAAGAAAGACTGTATGACGGAAAGTATGATGGTTCCATAACGCGTATACTGAACTATCTTTTTATGCCCCGCCTCTCCTTCTTTGGCCAATCTCTCAAGAGCCGGTATAACCGCTGTAAGTAACTGCAATATAATGGAAGATGATATATAAGGCATAATACCAAGAGCGAATATAGTTAGCCTTGATATAGCACCGCCTGAGAACATATTCATTATGCCAAAGAGCGCCCCGCCTTGAGATGCGGCGAGACTCGCGAAAAACTGAGCGAGCTTTGCTCCGTCAATACCCGGAGTAGGTATATAAGTGCCCACCCTGTAGACAGCGACTAGACCCAGCGTCAAGAGTACTTTTTTACGTAAATCAGGTATCTTTATTATATTTCCGAAAGCTTCGAGCATTTTGCCTTTAGCTTATTTCGCTTTATCTTTACTAGAAGGTTTCTGAATATTGTCCGGCTTTTGAACAGGCGCCGTTTTCTGAGCTTCGGTTGATGCAGCTTTGGATTTTACCGGACCTGAAACCGGCTTTGGCTCTTCCTGCGGCTCCAAAAAATCCATCTTCGCTCCGACTGCTTGAAGAACCTTCTTCGAACTCTCCGAAAACTTGTGAGCCTTTACGGTCAATGCTTTATCCAAAGTACCGCCGCCCAATATCTTTACCGGGAATTTATCGCTTGTGATGAGACCAGCTTTTTTAAATTCGGCGGGTCCTACAACGGCATCTTTATCAAATCTGTTCAGCGACCCGATATTAACTACCTGGTAAATAACCTTGAAAGGAGCGCTAAAACCCTTTTTAGGTATACGCCTTATAAGCGGCATCTGCCCGCCCTCGAAGCCAGGTCTTGTGGTACGCCCCGAACGCTTCAAAGCGCCTTTTCTCCCGCGGCAAGCGTTCTTACCATGCCCCGAACCGGGTCCGCGACCTCTGCGCTTAGTGCGTTTATTCGCACCTTGCGGTGCTCCTAGTTCATTTAACTTCACTGGTGGTTTCCTCTTGTTTTGCTCTCTGTCTCTCGAACCTTATCTTACTGAGGCCGTTTATGGTGGCCTTTACAACGTTAAGGGCCGAGTCGGAACCAAGGCTTTTTGTAAGTATATCCTTGATACCTCCGGCTTCGCATATAGCCCGCACGGCGCCGCCCGCTATTACACCGGTACCTTCGCCTGCAGGCTTAAGTAATACCTTAGCGGCTTTATAATGCCCAATAATTTCATGCGGTATTGTAGTGCCTTTGATCGGGAGCTTTATAAAACTCTTCTTCGCGTCGTTAAGTCCTTTCCGTATTGCGTCAGCGACTTCATTTCCTTTGCCGAAACCGACCCCGACCGTCCCTTTTCCGTCTCCGGCCACGACCAGCGCGTTAAATGAGAATCTCCGGCCGCCCTTTACTACCTTGGCAACCCTTTTAATAGTAACGACTTTTTCTATAAGGCCATCGCCTTCACCCTTCGATTCGCTCTGCTGGCGCCGGCGCATGGGCTTGCGCTGTTTTTTGGGATTTTGCGTTTTCGGAGTTTCGTTTTGAGCAGTTTGCTGAACGTTTTCTTTGCCGGCCGCGGCATTTGTAGGAACATCCGCCGGATTCACGGCCTGGTCCTGGGATGCGCCCTGAACTTCTCCCTGCGCTTTATTTTCTTTTTGCATGTCTTTATCGTTCGTATTTGCCAATTTTTACCTTCCTTGATTATTAGAACTGCAAACCGCCCTTTCTTGCTGCGTCTGCAAGCGCCTTGACCCTTCCGTGATAACGGTAACCGGAGCGATCAAATACCACCTTCACAATATTAGTCTTTTTACAAAGCTCCGCAACCTTAGCGCCAAGAAGAGTAGCCGCTTTCACGTTCCCGCAGTTCTTCTTCAAAGACTCTTTCAGTTCGGGAGAAGAAGTGGATAATGCTACAAGAGTCTTCCCCGCAGAATCATCTATTATCTGGGCGTACATATGGTTAAGGCTTCGATAAACGCTAAGTCTGGGACGCTCGCCGGTCCCAGCGATCTTACCGCGTATGATCTTCTGTCTTTTACTCCGTCCCGTCAATTTTATAAATCTTCCCATACTAAACCTTTTCCTATTTTATTTAGCTGCGCCGCCAGCAGCGCCTGCAACAGCCTTCCCTGCTTTCCTGCGTACATGTTCGGTTGTATATTTTATTCCCTTACCCTTATAAGGTTCGGGGCGGTAAAAATCTCTTATTTCGGCGGCGGCCTCACCCACCTTTGCTTTGTCCGGGCCTTTGATCACAATCATATTAGGCTTGGGGGTTTCTATAGTAACGCCTTCGGGTATATTGTAATTTATGGGGTGCGAATAACTGAGCTGCAGATTAAGCACCTTACCTTGGACTGCGGCCTTAAAACCTACCCCTACTACCTCCAGGTCTTTCTGATAGCCTGCGGTAACCCCTATGATCATATTATTAACAAGGCTTCGTATGAGTCCATGCGCAGCTTTATCAGACTTCGAATCGGAAGGCCGCGATATCCAAACAGCATTATCCTTAACCTCGACCTTGAAACCTGGATTGAAAGAATAATCTAGCTTGCCTTTAGACCCCTCTATATGTATAGAATTACCCGACACGTTTACCTTAACGCCACCGGGTATCGATACGGGTTTTTTACCTATCCTTGACATTATTATTACCTTACCATGCGTAACATATAACTTCGCCGCCTATCTTAGCCTCGCGAGCGTCGTTATCTGTCACCATGCCTTTTGAAGTAGATATTATAGCCGTGCCCAAACCACCGTAAACCTTTGGTATCGCATCGGACTGCTTATATACACGGAGCCCGGGTTTTGATATTCTCTTTAGTCCCGACAGAGCAGGTGTCCCGTCCTTGGCGTATCCGAGATATACGCGCAGCAAGCCTTGCTTGTTATCTTTAACGAGTTTATAATTAAGAATATAACCATCCTTCTTAAGCAGCTTCAGCACAGCTTCCATCACTTTAGAATTTTTTATTTCCGCGACTTCTTTTTTCGCGAAGCTCGCGTTTCGGATGATCGTTAATGCATCAGCTATTGAATCCGTAACTGCCATGTAGCCTTCCTTTTTCTGTTTTTAAAACGGGTACAAACCCGCCTTATACTATAAATATTACCAACTGGCCTTAACAACGCCGGGTATCTCGCCCCTGGATGCTAGCTCCCGGAAGCAGATCCTGCATATCTGAAACCGGCCTATAAAACCGCGGGGCCTTCCGCATATCCTGCACCTGTTATACCGGCGCACTTTGAATTTTTGCGGCCTTTGCTGTTTTATTATTAGCGAAGTCTTTGCCATCGATTAAATACGTCTCCTGTTATTTCTTCGTAAACGGAATACCGAATAATTTGAGAAGGGCATATGCCTCTTCGCGGGTTCCGGCATCGGTCACGATAGTTATATCCATCCCGTGGACTTTTAAAATTTTATCGAGTTCTACTTCCGGGAATATTACCTGTTCATCAAGCCCGAACGAGTAATTACCGCACTTGTCGAAAGAGCTTGATGGAAGCCCCCGGAAATCTCTTATCCTGGGTATGGCAACCGATATAAGCCTATCGAGGAACTCGTACATAAAAGACCGCCTCAAAGTCACCTTACATCCTACGGCAGAATTCTTCCTAATCTTAAAGTTTGCTATGGCTTTTTTGGCCTTTGTCACAACCGGTTTTTGGCCGGTTATCATCGCGAGCTCGCTTTGCGCGGCTTCCAGAAATTTTATATCCTGCGTCGCTTCCCCGAGCCCGACATTTATCACTATCTTTTTAAGCTTCGGGACCTCCATCGAGTTTTTATAATTAAACTGCTTCATCATCTCGGGAACGATCTCTTTTGCGTATCTTACTTTCATTCGCGGCGTATTGGCCATGATTAGATAACCTCTTTACACTTTTTGCAATATCTCGATTTCGAACCATCCGCAAGAACGTTAAAACCGACCCGCGCAGGCTTGTTGCAGCTCTTACAGAAAAGGGCCAGATTCGAAAGATGGATTGCGGCTTCTTTTTGCACGATCCCTCCCTGTCCTTCCTGTTTTGTCTTGCGGGCATGCTTCTTTACATAATTGACGCCTTCTACGTAAGCTTTGCCGTCAGTAGCCATAACGCGGAAGACCTTGCCGGTTTTACCGCTATCCTTACCGGCCAGAACATAAACCATGTCATTCTTTTTTATCTTATTCACTTTCCATCTCGCTTTTTTATAAAACTTCAGGAGCAAGCGATATTATTTTCATAAAGTTCTTATCGCGCAGTTCCCGGGCTACCGGTCCGAATATTCGAGTCCCTTTAGGGTTTAGTTGGTCATCTATTATCACTACCGCATTGCGGTCAAACCGTAACCTCGTACCGTCAGGCCTGGTTATCGGAGCCGCCGTTCTTACTATAACCCCTTTTACAACTTCGTGATCCTTCACTATGGCTTCTGGGGTAGCCTCCTTTATATTGCAGGTTATGATATCGCCTATATTCGCAAACCTGCGGTTACCCCTGCCCAGCACCCCTATCATAGAAGCCCGACGGGCACCGGTGTTATCAGCAACGTCCAATATAGATCTCATCCTAATCATATAGAACTATCCTGCCTTCTTTACAATACCGGTTTCATCTGTAATATCGTTTACAATATGCGGATTGGCTTTTTTTACCACTTCTATAAGTCTCCAACATTTTGTCTTGGAAAGCGGCCTCGTCTCCTGTATCTTTACGGTATCACCGGTCTTGGCAACTTCCTTCTCATCATGGACCTTGAACTTAGTGGCCTGCCTTAGCATCTTGCCATAGACCGGATGAAATGCTACGCGGTCCACTTTCACTGTTATAGTCTTATCCATCTTATCGCTTATGACAACTCCGATCTTGATCTTGCGCGTCGAGCGTTTACTGTTTTGCATTCGCCTTCTCCTTCAAAATCGTTTCGCATTTGGCAATATCTTTACGTGCCTGAGAGATCCTATGGGGTTTTTCTATTCTGCCTGCCTTGGCCTCTGTCCTTAGCTGATAGAGTTCTTTTTTAAAAGCCTCCATCTTCTGGGTTATCTCATCTACGGTCATGTTTCTGAGTTCGTTAGCTTTAAGCATTTTAATGCATTGTCCTTGTGATAAATTTTGTCCTAAAAGGAAGCTTGTGCGCCGCTATACGAAGAGTCTCGCGGGCTATATCCAGAGGAACGCCGTCCATTTCGAAAAGTATTCGCCCTTTCTTAACCACACATACCCAATGGCTCGGGTCGCCTTTGCCCTTACCCATCCTCGTTTCCGCGGGCTTTTTGGTTATGGGTTTATCCGGAAAGACCCTTATCCAAACCTTACCCGCCCCTCTCAGGCCACGCATTATAGCAACACGTGAAGCTTCCATCTGGCGGTCTGTGAAATAGCAGTTTTCCAAAGACTTCAAACCAAATTCCCCGAAGGAAAGCCGCGCGCCGTTAAAAGCCGTGCCCAACATGCGCCCGCGCTGAGCCTTTCTAAATTTTACCCTCTTCGGCATTAAAGCCATCTGATATCTCCGTTAACTTAAATTTGGGTAGAGCCTTTTTTCTTATCTTCTGCGGATTCTTCCTGGACCTTATCCAGTATCTTGTCGCCTTTATATATCCACACCTTAACACCTATAAGGCCATAAGTAGTCAAGGCCTCGGTAAAACCATAATCGACATCTGCCCTCAAGGTCTGTGCGGGTATCGACCCGACCCTGTAACTTTCCCTTCGTGCTATCTCGGCGCCACCGAGTCGGCCCGATACTATTATCTTAATACCTCGCGCCCCGTTGTCTAACGCACTCTGAACGGCCTTTTTCATGGATCGTCTGTGCGGTATACGTTTTTCTATCTGAAAAGCGATGCTCTCAGAAACCAATTGGGCATCTATGTTTGGATTCTTAATCTCCTTGATGTCTATCAGAACTTCTCGTCCCGTTATCTTATTAAGCTCGTCTTTTAGCTTCTCGATCTCCGCGCCGCGACGGCCTATAATTATGCCTGGTCTGGCGCTAAATATAAATACGCGTATCTTTTCACTGGCACGCTCAACCTCAACCTTGGAAACAGCAGCCGAAGACAGGGCCTTTTTTATATACTTTTTTATCTTGAAATCCTCGTATAGTTGCTTAGCAAAGTCTTCTTTCTTCGCAAACCATCGGGATTTCCAGTCATATATATACCCGGTCCTTAAACCATATGGATGTACTTTTTGACCCATCTTACTCCTTACCTTTTTTAGCGGACTCGGACTTGGTCGTTTTCGGCTTATGCTTTGAAGACTTGTCCATATCAGTCACTTCGCTCTTCTCAACAGGTTTTGATGCCTGGCTCTTTTTAACTTTTACCTTTTCGGTCTGAGAAGCAGCTTGCGCTGCAGACGCTGCCTCAGGCCTCTTTGCCTCGTCTAGCTCCAAAGTTATATGACTCGTTCTCTTGCGTATAGGACTGGCGCGACCCATAGAAGCAGCCCTGAACCTTTTGAGTTGAGGACCGCCGCTAGCCACCATCTTCGATATATAAAGACTATCCAGATCCACCCCCTGAATGCGCTTTGCATTGGCTATCGCGGAGTTTATAAGATCAGATGCTATCTTGGACGCCCCCTTCTTAACAGTTCTAAGTATTATAACAGCGTCTTCCGGGTTCTTGCCTTTTATAATCGGTATTATTTGCCGAAATTTCCTTGGAGATATTCTTACGTATCTCAATACAGCTCTGGTTACCATCTTATGCTCCAATGACTTCAGTTTATGTCTTATCCATCGATATCTCGGTCGCCGCACCGTGTCTCTTAAATATACGGGTAGGCGAAAATTCTCCGAGCTTATGTCCAACCATATTCTCTGTTATATACACAGGAATAAATTTTTTCCCGTTATAGACCGACATCGTGACCCCGACAAATTCAGGAGCGATGGTCGAACGTCTTGACCATGTCTTTATAGGCTTCTTTTCTCCCGACTTAACCATCAGCTGGACCTTTTTTAACAATTTTTCATCAATATAAGGCCCTTTTTTTGTGGATCTTGACATCGTTCCTCCGTTTAAAGATTTTACTTCCGGCGCTTCACTATATACTTATCGGAAGATTTGGTCTTTCTAGTCTTAGTGCCTTTACAATACTTGCCCCATGGAGATCTCGGTAAGCCGCCGCTTGCTTTTCCTTCACCGCCGCCCATAGGATGATCGTGCGGATTCTTCGCTACGCCTCTTGAGTAAGGCCTGTAACCCTTCCATCTATTACGGCCGGCCTTCCCTATAGATATGGTCTCATGCTCAACGTTACCCACCTGACCTATCGTGGCCATGCATTCTAACGGCACCATCCTTATTTCGTTACTGGGCAGTCGCACCTGTGCAAAACCGCCTTCTTTAGCCATGATTATGCATGCATTGCCGGCTGCGCGGGCTATATTTGCCCCCGATCCCCGCCTTAGCTCAACGTTGTGTATAGGTATACCTGCGGGTATGTTCTCCAAAGGAACCGAATTGCCTACCTTAATCTCTGCGCTCTTGCCTGCCATAACTTCATCGTTGACCTGCAAGCCTACCGGTGCGATTATATAACGCTTTTCGCTATCCGCATATTGAACAAGCGCCAGCCTCGCCGAACGGTTTGGATCATACTCTATCGCGATGACCTTTGCTGGTATGTCAAGCTTGTCACGCTTAAAGTCGATCACCCTTATCATGCGCTTATGCCCGCCGCCCCGATGGCGGGAAGTTACTCGGCCGCGATTATTTCTCCCTCCAGTCCTCTTAAGAGGCACTAGAAGCTTCTTTTCCGGCCTGGATTTCGTAAGCTCGTCGAAATTTGAGATGGCTGTCCATCTTAAAGCATCTGTTGTAGGTCTGAATTTTTTTATTCCCATAAAATTTTCCCTGAAAATTTTATCCCGAGGCCTCAACCGGTTTTATTTTACCAATTATATTTGCAAAATAAAACGCTAGCGCCGAGGGATTGATCAATTTTAGACTACGTCTATCTTGCTGCCTTCTTTCAATGTCACGATGGCTTTCTTCCAATCCGGCGTCTTGCCGCTCACGTAACGGACGCGTTTATTTTTGCCGCGCATCATGATGGTATTGACAGCATCGACCTTCACTTTATATATATCTTCAATAGCAGATTTTATCTCGATCTTGTTGGAGGCTTTCCCTACCCAAAAGAGGTATTTATTCATCGGCATCAGGGCAGCACCCTTTTCGGTCCTTATCAAGCCCTTAATAACGTCATGTGGATTCTTCATATATATTACGCACACCTTTCATGCAGTTTTTCAAGGGCAGGCTTGGCAATGACCATGACGTCAGATTTGAGAACATCCATAGTGCTTACGTCATGCAGGTTCCTCACCGTTACCTCTTGCATATTTCCTGATGCCCGACTCAGATTCTCGTCGACTCTATCTACGACAAAAAGAACCTTCCCTCCAAGTTTGAGCGCTCCCACGACCGATCTTAAATGCTTAGTTTTCGGCTCATCCAGCTTAAGAGAATCCAGGCCCATCACCCTATCTTCATTCAGCTTCAGGTTCATGCTAGAAAGGAACGCGAGCTTCTTAACTTTTTTGGGAATCGAATAGTGGTAATCCCTTGGATGTGGTCCGAATATCTTACCGCCACCTCTCCAAAGCGGTGAACGCGTGGATCCGGCACGGGCTCGTCCTGTGCCTTTTTGACGCCATGGTTTTTTACCACCACCCGACACATCTCCCCGCGTCTTTGTTGAGGCATTGCCCTGCCGCATATTCGAATTATACATAAGGACTGCCTGGTAGAGGGCGGACTTATTCACCTCGCCGCTAAACAAAGATTTATCAAGCGGAAATTCACCGACATTCTTCCCTTTTATATCGAATACCTTAACCGAAAAAGCCTTTGGATCAGAAGGTGTCTTTGCCTTCTTGACCTTGGTCTCAACTTTTGCGGCCTCTTTTTTCGCCTTGATCCTATCGCTTTTTTTTGCCATTTCTATATTCCGTTAATTACTTCTTCTTAGCGCCGCCGGCCTTGGCCGCACCCTTTTTCGCGGCAGTAGGCACATATTTCGGCTTAACATATCCTTTTGGCCTTTTACGAGCTTCTTTAAGAATTACGAAAGAATTGATGTGGCCGGGTATACAGCCTTTAACCAGAACGAGATTCTTTTCTTTTATAACGTCTACTATTTCGAGATTCTGGACCGTTATCCTGTCCACTCCCATATGCCCAGGCATATGATGACCTTTGGTGACTCGCGAAAGGCGCGCGCCAGATTGTATGGACCCTATAGCGCGGTGAAACATAGAGCCGTGCCCGTCATCCCCGCCAGCCCAACCCCATCTCCGTACTCCGCCCTGGAACCCGCGGCCTATAGAGATCCCAACAACATCGAGATAGTCTCCCTTTGCGAAGATATCGGCTGTTATGGTCTGCCCTGCCTTATACGACTGGGGATCTTTTACTCTTATCTCTTTTATAAAACGCAAAGGCGAAGCTATACCGGCCTTTTTAAAACGTCCCATCTGAGCTTTTGTAGTATGCTTCTCTTTTTTCTGGCTAAAACCGAGCTGCACCGCGGAATATCCGTCTGCCTCAGATGTCTTTACCTGAAGAACCTGGCATGGACCGGCTTCTATCACGGTTATGGGCGTATTCTTACCCTGTTCGTCAAATACTGTTGTCATGCCTATTTTTTTACCTAGTATACCAAGCATTTTTTGCTCGCATTCGGTTAAATTACTTTATCTCCACGTAAACGCCTGCCGGTAAATCCAGCTTTTTCAGAGCGTCGATCGTCTTTGCCGTTGGGCTGACGATATCAAGGATGCGTTTATGGGTTTTTATCTGAAATTGCTCTCTCGACTTTTTATCGACATGCGGGGATCGCAGCACGGTGAATATCTCTCTCTTCGTAGGAAGCGGGATAGGTCCGGCCACCCCAGCTCCTGTACGCTTTGCCGTCTCGACGATCTCGGCGCTCGATATATCGAGAAGCCGATGGTCGTATGCCATCAGTTTTATCCTAATCTTCTGCGGTGCTTGCTGTGCCATCGTTTACTCTAGTATCTCTGTCACTACACCCGCGCCTACGGTATGGCCGCCTTCGCGTATGGCGAAGCGCAGTTCCTTTTCCATGGCTATGGGGGTTATGAGTTGAACTTCGAATGTGACGTTATCGCCGGGCATCACCATCTCGACTCCCTTGGGGAGGGTGACTACTCCGGTAACGTCTGTGGTCCTGAAGTAGAACTGGGGGCGGTAGCCGTTGAAGAACGGTGTATGGCGGCCGCCTTCCTCTTTACTCAGTATATAGACTTCGGATTTGAACTTTGTGTGGGGGGTTATGGAACCGGGTTTCGCAAGTACCTGACCGCGCTCGATGTCGGTCTTTTCTATACCCCTCAAGAGAACTCCTATGTTGTCACCTGCTTGGCCTGAATCCAGGAGCTTTCTGAACATCTCGACTCCGGTCACTACCGATTTCTTAGTGGGCTTTATACCTACTATCTCGATCTCTTCGCCTACCTTTATCTGGCCTCTCTCGACCCTTCCGGTACCTACTGTGCCGCGGCCTGTTATTGAGAATACGTCTTCTATAGGCATGAGGAACGGTTTATCGAGCGCGCGGACAGGTGTCGGTACGAAGGTATCTACGGCTTCCATGAGATCGAATATACACTTGGCGCTCTCGGGGTTATCCGGGGCGTTGAGGGCCTTGAGCGAACTGCCCTTTATTATAGGGGTCTTGTCTCCAGGGAATTTATACTTTGTGAGGAGTTCTCTTACTTCGAGTTCTACGAGGTCTACGAGTTCTTTGTCTTCTACAAGGTCTACTTTATTGAGGAATACGACTATCGAGGGGACGTTGACCTGACGCGCAAGGAGTATGTGTTCTCTGGTCTGAGGCATCGGGCCGTCGACTGCACTTACCACAAGGATGGCTCCGTCCATCTGGGCGGCGCCGGTGATCATATTCTTGATGTAGTCGGCGTGTCCCGGGCAGTCGATATGGGCGTAATGGCGGTTGTCGGTCTCGTACTCTACGTGGGCTACGGCTATTGTAACGGTCTTGGTTTCGTCACGGACCGTACCGCCTTTGGCGATATCGGCATAACTCTTTACCTGGGCCTTCCCCTTTTTGGAGAGCACGGCCAGGATCGATGCCGTAAGCGTGGTCTTTCCATGGTCGATGTGACCGATGGTCCCGACATTGACGTGCGGCTTAGATCTTACAAATGCTTCCTTTGCCATAATAGCCTCCTAAATAGTATTTATTATTTCCTATTAGCTTTAATATGTCCGCTTGCTTCGATTATCTTTTCCGATATGCTTTTCGGCACTTCCTGGTAAAATGAAGGTTCCATTGTATACGATGCGCGCCCTTGTGTCAAGCTTCTTAATGTAGTTGCGTAACCGAACATCTCCGAGAGCGGAGCCAGACCTTTTATGACTTTAAGGTTGGTCCTATCGTTTATCTCTTCTATCTTCACCCGACGAGAACTGAGATCTCCTATTACGTCACCCATATTCGTTTCGGGTGTTATAACTTCCAGATTCATGATAGGCTCCAGAAGTATCGAGCCGCCGTTTTTCAAACCGTCATTGAGCGCGATCGAGGCCGCCATCTGAAACGCTATGTCCGAAGAATCGACTTCATGGAAAGACCCGTCGATCAGCTTCACATCTATATCGGTCACCGGATATCCGGCAAGGCATCCGTTCTGCGCAGCATCGATCACGCCTTCTTTTACTGAAGGTATATATTCGCGGGGTATCGCGCCGCCTATGATCTTACTCTCAAATAATATACCGGTGCCTTTCTGAGCAGGCGCAACTTCTATGACTACATGACCGTATTGTCCGCGACCGCCTGACTGCTGTATGAATTTACCGACTGCGCGCGTATGTTTTGTTATCGTCTCTTTGTATGCAACGTGCGGTTTGTCAACATTCGCGCCGACATTAAATTCACGAAGCATGCGGTCTACTATGATCTCGAGATGGAGCTCGCCCATGCCGCTTATAATTGTCTGCCCAGTCTCTTTATTGTAGGACACTTTAAAGGTGGGATCCTCTTCGGCAAGTTTATTCAAAGCGAGACCCAATTTCTCCTGATCAGCCTTGGTCTTTGGTTCAATAGCCATGGATATTACCGGCTCCGGGAAATGCATAGTTTCGAGGACTACGGGATTATCTTCGTTGCATATGGTATCGCCGGTTATGGTATTCTTTAAACCCACTACAGCTATTATATCCCCGGCACGCGCCTCTTCGACTATCTCTTGCTTATTGGCGTGCATCTTCAATATCTTTCCTATGCGTTCTTTAGAATCTTTCGCGGAATTATAAACATATTCCCCAGCACCTATCTTGCCCGAATAAACCCTGGCATAAGCAAGCTTACCGACAAAGGGATCGGCTTTTATCTTGAATACGAGCGCGGTAAAAGGATCGTCATCGGATGGCTTGCGAACAACTTCTTCCTCAGTCTCCGGATTTTTCCCATTAACAGGAGGTATGTCGAGCGGAGACGGCAGATAGTCAACGATAGCATCTAAAAGCGGTTGAACCCCTTTATTTTTGGCTGATGCTCCGCAGAGAACCGGTATGATCTTGCCGTTTATCGTGGCCTTCCTGATAACCTCTACGAGTTCCTTGGGATAAAGGCCTTTCTCGTGGATATACTTTTCCATAACATGTTCGTCAGCCTCGCCCAATTTTACTATAAGATCGTGCCTATACTGGCTTGCAAGCTTCTTCACGTCTTCAGGTATATCTTTTATCTCAAAACCGGCATCTTTGGTATCGCCTTTATATACGAAGGCCTTCATGGTAATCAGATCCACCATACCTTCAAAAGAACCTTCGGCCCCTATAGGAACCTGCAATGGGACAGGATTTGCGCCAAGGCGGGTCTTCATCTCTTCCAGAACCTTAAAAAAGTTCGCTCCCGTACGGTCCATTTTGTTTACAAAAGCTATCCTGGGCACACGGTATTTATCCGCCTGTCTCCAAACGGTTTCGGATTGAGGCTGGACACCGCCGACTGCGCATAAAACTATTACTGCGCCGTCCAGAACCTTTAATGATCGCTCCACCTCAACGGTAAAGTCGACGTGACCGGGGGTATCGATTATATTTATATTCTTATCTTTCCAGAAGCATGTTGTAGCAGCACTCATTATCGTTATGCCGCGTTCCTGCTCCTGAACCATGAAGTCCATGACGGCCGTGCCCTCATCCACAGTACCGATCTTGTAGACCTTGCCTGTGAAGAACAGTATGCGCTCGGTAGTGGTCGTCTTACCTGCGTCTATATGCGCTATAATACCTATGTTTCTTAAATTTGCTAATCTTGCGTCAGTCGTCATTTGTTTTTTTTCATCTGTCAGCGTCAGCATAACTTTAAGCTTTCGGCGTACAGCCCTTTTAGTGAAATACTACCATCTATAATGGGCGAATGCCTTATTGGCCTCCGCCATCTTGTGAGTATCGTCCCGTTTCTTTATGGCGGAACCCTCTCCCTTAAAAGCGTCAAACAATTCGTCCGCGAGTTTTATCTCCATGGGCTTACCTTTTTTAGCCCTGGCAAAATTACGTATCCATCTCATGGCTATCGAGATACCCCTCTCCGGCTTAACATCGATTGGTACCTGGTAAGTCGCGCCTCCTATCCTGCGAGGTTTGATTTCCAGCTGAGGCCTGGCATTATCTAAGGCCTTCTGAAAAGCTTCCAAAGGCGGCTTACCGCTCTTTTCGGAAAGCAGGTCGAGGCTCTTGTAAACTATCTTTTCAGCCACAGATTTCTTGCCTTCTTTCATGACTACATTCATAAAACGCGACACCACCGCGCTTTTATATTTTGGATCCGGTATAACCTGCCTCTTTTCCGCTCTTCTTCGCCTCATGACACCTTCCTCATTTTATCCATAAGCCCGACCGCTGGGGCTTTTCAAATAGTATTAAGCAGCTTTCTTAGCCGCAGCGGCTTTCTCTTTTGGCCGCTTTGCGCCGTATTTTGATCTGGATTTTTTACGGTCGACAACACCGGCTGTATCCAGAACACCTCTGACTGTATGATAACGGACACCCGGGAGGTCCTTCACCCTTCCGCCCCTGACAAGCACTATCGAATGTTCCTGGAGGTTGTGACCGACTCCGGGAATATACGAAGTGACCTCTATCCCGTTGGTGAGCCTTACCCTTGCCACTTTACGTAAAGCAGAGTTAGGTTTCTTAGGAGTCTGCGTCCTTACCTGGAGACATACGCCGCGCCTCTGGGGACATGACTTCAAGGCAGGTGATTTACTCCTATTCTTGAATTTTTTTCTACCCAATCTTATTATCTGATTAATTGTCGGCATTTTAATCTTCCTTAATTATCCAACGATTAGGCCTTAGCGACCTCTTTTTCGCCCTCGGCCTTCCTGGATTCTTTAGCCTCAGGTTCCATTACATGTTTGACTATGTCTATATCACGGTGAGTCTTGAAACCCGTACCCGCAGGTATCAAGTGACCGGTTATGATATTCTCTTTCAAGCCTAAGAGCTGATCGGTCTTTCCGGCAGCCGCGGCTTCGGTAAGTATCCTGGTTGTCTCCTGGAAGCTAGCCGCAGATATGAAGCTTTCGGTGTTGAGCGAAGCTTTTGTTATCCCCAGCAGTATAGGAACTGCGCTGGCGGCCTTGCCTTTTTTCTTTACCACCTTCTTATTCTCTTCGATGTAAACCGGCTTATCTATCTGTTGACCGATCAGAAAACTGGTATCGCCCGGATCTTCTATCCTTACCTTACGCAGCATCTGCCGGACTATCACCTCTATGTGTTTATCATTAATATTCACGCCTTGCAGACGGTAAACTTCCTGTACTTCGTTTACCAGATATTCCTGCAACTTCTTGTCTCCGGAAACGCGAAGTATGTCCTGAAGGACAACCGGTCCATCGATCAACTGCTGACCCGCCACAACCTTATCGCCTTTATAAACATTCAGATGCTTTCCGTGAGGTATAAGGTATTCTTTTTTCATTCCCGTCTGCGATTTCACCACTACGCGCTTCTGCCCCTTCTTAGATTCTCCGAACTCCACTATACCGTCGATCTCGCTTATTATAGCGGGGTCTTTGGGGCGTCTCGATTCAAAAAGCTCCGCTACTCTGGGAAGACCGCCGGTTATATCTTTTGTCTTTGTGACAACTCGCGGGGTCTTAACCAGGATGTCACCGGCCGAAACGCTCTTTCCGTCATGGACTACTATATGAGCGCCCGCAGGTATGGGGTATATAGCAGCCACCTCTTCATTCTTATCGAGTATAACTATCTGAGGATGATAGTCGCCTTTTGCTTCGACTATTACGCGGTTCTTAAGTTTTGTGGTCGGGTCCAGCTCTTCCTTAAGCGTCACTCCGTCCTTTATATCCTCAAACCTAACCTTGCCGCCGACTTCAGTAAGAATCGGAACTGTGTAGGGGTCCCATTTTACGAAAGCAACACCGGCTTCTATCGGCTTATCTTCCTGCACTTTTATTATAGAACCCTGAGGTACGGTATATCTTTCGTATTCACGGCCCGTGGCATCATTAATAGTGATCTGCCCGTTTCTGTTAAGCACGACAAACTCTCCCGGCTTCCTGGTCTCTACAACTTTCAAGTTATGATACTTGACTATACCTTTGTTCTTTGACTCTATATAGGATTGTTCTACAACCCTAGACGCGGTACCACCGATATGGAATGTTCTCATGGTGAGCTGAGTTCCCGGCTCGCCTATCGACTGAGCCGCTATAATGCCTACGGCCTCGCCCAATTCTACCATCCTGCCGTTAGCAAGATTGCGGCCGTAACATTTAGCGCACACTCCATGACGCGCCTCGCAGGTAAGCACACTTCGTATGCGTATCTTTTCGATGCCGGCCTCTTCTATGAGTTTAGCCTTTTCCTCGGTTATTTCAGTGCCGGCCTCTACAAGAACCGTATCGGTTATAATATCAACTATGTTGTCAAGGGCCACCCTGCCTATGATGCGCTCGGACAGCTTCACAACCACTTCGTCTCCTTCGATAATTGCACTTATCAAGATGCCGTTAACCGTGGAGCAATCGTCTATGCTTATAATTACATCCTGCGCGACATCAACAAGACGTCTGGTAAGATATCCCGAATCTGCCGTTTTCAGCGCCGTGTCGGCAAGACCTTTGCGCGCGCCATGAGTAGAGATGAAGTACTCAAGCACGGTCAGGCCCTCTCTAAAATTCGCCTTAATGGGCGTCTCGATGATTTCACCGGAAGGCTTTGCCATAAGGCCGCGCATACCCGCCAGCTGACGTATCTGCAGTTTCGATCCTCTGGCGCCCGAATCTGCCATCATAAATACCGGATTAAAGGAATCCAAGCCCTTGAATATAAGATCAGCGACTTCATCGGTGGCATGCGTCCAGTAGTCGACTATCTTGTTATATCTTTCGCGATCGGTTATTATACCTTTCTTATAACGGTCCTCAACCTGGTCGACCTCAGCCTCTGTCTTAGCAAGACACTCGTCTTTTTCCTTTGGTATCTTGAAGTCATCAACTGAAATCGAAAGCCCCGCCTTAGTGGCTTCCTCAAAACCGGCCTTCTTAAGATCATCGAGAAGTTTTATTACGGATTGGTGCCCTTTGAGTTTGTAGCACTTATCTATGACTTTGCTCAATTTCGATTTTGACATCTCATCGTTGACATAACCTACGCCTTCCGGTAAGAATGAGTTGAACTTAACCCTGCCGGTAGTGGTTTCGATTATTTTGCCGTCGAGCTCCATCTTTATCTTGGCATGAAGGTCCAGTTCTCCGTCCTCATACGATATGTGCACTTCTTCGGCGGAAGCGAAGCTTCTTCCCTCGCCTTTCGCGCCGGGACGCTCTTTTGTCAGATAGTAACAGCCTAAAACAATATCCTGAGTGGGACTTGTTATAGGCCGACCGTTAGATGGCGAGAAGATATTGTTTGTCGACATCATTAGGAGTTTGCACTCGGTCTGGGCCTCCAGAGAAAGCGGCACATGCACAGCCATCTGATCACCGTCGAAATCGGCGTTAAAAGCGGTGCATACAAGAGGATGCAATCTTATGGCGTTACCTTCTATAAGGACCGGCTGAAAAGCCTGTATACCAAGCCTGTGAAGAGTAGGCGCCCTGTTAAGCATGACCGGATGATCTTTTATTACGTCGTCCAAAATATCCCAGACTTCGAGCTTTGCTTTTTCTACCATCTTCTTTGCGCTCTTGATGGTATGGACAAAACCTTTTTCTTTCAGCTTCTTTATTATAAAAGGCTCAAAAAGCTCAAGGGCCATCTTCTTTGGAAGGCCGCACTCGTTAAGTTTTAATTCAGGGCCTACGACGATGACGCTTCTACCTGAATAATCCACGCGCTTTCCGAGAAGGTTCTGTCTGAACCGTCCTTGTTTGCCTTTCAACATATCAGAAAGAGACTTGAGAGGCCTGTTGCCTGGCCCAAGAACCGGTTTGCCATGCCTGCCGTTATCGAATAGCGCGTCCACCGCCTCTTGCAGCATGCGCTTTTCATTACGTATAATGATCTCAGGCGCTTTAAGCTCTATAAGCTTTTTTAGACGATTATTCCTGTTGATAACACGTCTGTAGAGATCGTTTAGATCGCTGGTAGCGAACCTGCCGCCGTCGAGAGGGACCAGCGGTCTGAGATCCGGCGGGATAACCGGCAATATATCCAGTATCATCCACTCGGCTTTATTGCCTGAATTTTTGAACGCCTCCACAAACCTCAGAAGTTTAACACTCTTTTTATGTTGGGCGCTGTCAACCTTAGACTCTTTTATCTCTTTCCTGAGCCTTGCGGTCATCTTTGCCAGATCTATCTCTTTAAGAAGCTCTTTTATGGCCTCGGCTCCCATTTTAGCTATGAATTTTTGGCCGAACTTATCTCTATATTCCTTATAACGCTCCTCGGAAAGAAGATCCATCTTCTTTAGCGGCGTCTCACCGGGGTCCAAGACGATATACTCTTCGTAATAGAGTACCTTTTCGAGATCGCGACCGCTCATCCCGAGCATTATACCTATACGGGAAGGCATGACCTTAAAGAACCATACATGCGATACAGGGCAAGCCAGTTCGATATGTCCCATCCTCTCGCGCCTTACGGAGGACCTGGTTATTTCTACACCGCACCTGTCGCAGATGATGCCCTTATGTTTTATCCTTTTATATTTTCCGCAATTGCACTCGTAATCTTTGGTAGGCCCGAATATACGCTCGCAGAAGAGTCCGTCTTTTTCCGGCTTTAAAGTGCGGTAGTTTATCGTTTCGGGTTTCTTAACTTCCCCTTTAGACCAAGACTTGATCACCTGGGGCGAAGCTATTCTGACATTGACTGAATTAAATTGGACTATCTCGTCTGTCATCATTTCCCCTTCTCTTCCTGGGCTTTATTTTCCATTTTGAAGTCCAATCCCAAACTCTGTAATTCCTTTACCAGCACGTTAAATGACTCCGGAGTACCATGCTGAAGCTTATTGTCACCCTTTACGATAGCCTCATATATCTTGGTCCTTCCGGCGACGTCGTCCGACTTAACCGTCAAAAGCTCTTGTAATGTATAAGCGGCGCCGTAAGCCTCCAGGGCCCAAACTTCCATCTCCCCGAAACGCTGTCCGCCGAACTGCGCCTTACCGCCAAGCGGCTGCTGGGTTACCAGTGAATATGGACCGATGGACCTGGCGTGTATCTTATCGTCTACCAAATGGGCCAGTTTCATCATATAGATGTAACCTACCGTAACTTTCTGGTCGAAAGGCTTGCCCGTAAAACCGTCGTATACTGCGACCTTCCCCTCCGGGGGCAGACCGGCCTTTTTCATCTCCTGTTTGATCTCTGCTTCTGTCGCACCATCAAAAACAGGCGAAGAGACATGGAAGCCCAATATCTTTGCCGCCCACCCTAGATGCGTTTCCAATATTTGACCTACATTCATACGGCTGGGAACACCAAGAGGATTTAGCACTATCTCGACGGGTGTACCGTCTGCCAGAAAAGGCATATCCTCTTCGGGCAATATCTTTGCTACAACACCTTTGTTTCCATGACGGCCCGCCATCTTGTCGCCAACCGATATTTTTTTCTTGCTTGCGACGCACACTTTTACTTTCTTCAACACACCCGGGGGCAGCTCGTCTCCGCGCTTGACCCTGTCTATTTCGCGCTCAAGTTCGAATGTTATCTCTTCTATCTGGCTATCAAGAAGCCGGGCTATTCTGGATACTTCCTGTTCAAGCTCAGGGTTATTTATCTTTATATTTTCAAGGTCGCCTTTCTCGACGATCTTTTTTACATCTTTTATCCTTACAGTCCTGCCCTGGGATATCAGCGTCCTCCCGGACTCCTGATCAAGTATTCCGGCCTGCAGCCTCTGTCCGACCAAAAGCTTATGAAGCTTCCGGTATTTTTCCTCTTTTATCTTATCGATCTGAGATTCAAAAGTCTTTTCCAGTTCTTTGATCTCTTTGGATTCGCGGTTACGCTCTTCTTTAGTCTTGGACCTGGCATCCCGCCTTGAAAATACTCGCACATCAACTACTATGCCTTCCACTCCCGGAGGTGCTATCAAGGAGGAGTCGCGTACATCTCCAGCCTTTTCGCCAAATATGGCTCTTAATAGCTTTTCCTCGGGTGAAAGCTCGGTCTCTGACTTGGGGGTAACTTTCCCTACCAAGATGTCACCCGGCTCAACTTCGGCACCGAGCCGTATTATGCCGCCCTCGTCTAGATTACGAAGGGCTTCTTCTCCAACATTTGGGATATCGCGCGTTATCTCTTCGTTACCGAGACGCGTATCACGAGCTTCGATCTCGAATTCTTCTATGTGAACTGACGTATACTTATCTTCCGCTACAAGTTTTTCGCTCAGGAGTATAGCATCTTCAAAGTTGTATCCGCGCCATGGCATAAAAGCGACCAGTACATTTTTACCCATGGCAAGCTCGCCGTTTTGACTGGCGAAACCGTCTGCAATAACGTCGCCTTCTTTTATCTTATCGCCGAGTTCAACTATCGGCCTCTGGTTAACGCACGTATTTGCATTTGAGCGCTCGAACTTTATCAGCTCGTATCGTTTTCCGCTTATTACTATCTCTTTGGAATCAACCGCTGAAACGGTGCCGGCATTTTTTGCAACAACGACTGCCCCGGAATCTTTGGCCGTCCTGTACTCCATGCCCGTGCCGATAAGCGGGGCTTCGGTGTAAAGTAAAGGCACCGCCTGGCGCTGCATATTGGATCCCATAAGCGCCCTGTTGGCATCATCATGCTCAAGGAAAGGTATAAGACTTGCGGCCACGGAGACAAGCTGGCGCGGAGACACATCCATGTATTGCACATCTTTTGGATCCGACTGCAGGAAATCGTCCTTATAACGGCAGAAGACCTTGTCCTCGACAAATCTGCCTTTTTCATCTATCTTGGCATTTGCCTGAGCTATGACATAGAGATCTTCCACATCGGCGGATAGATAGTCTATCTTGTCGGTAACGTGTCCGTTGTCAACTTTTCTGTAAGGGGTTTCGATGAACCCGAAATCATTTACCCGGGCGTAGGTGCTGAGCGAAGATATCAATCCTATATTCGGACCTTCCGGAGTTTCGATCGGGCAAAGACGGCCATAATGCGAGTAATGGACATCGCGCACTTCAAAGCCTGCGCGTTCCCTGTTGAGACCGCCGGGCCCCAGAGCGCTCATGCGCCTCTTATGAGTCATCTCGGCAAGCGGGTTTGTCTGATCAAGGAACTGGGATAATTGGCTCCTGCCGAAGAAGTCTCTTATAACTCCGCTTACAAGTTTTGCATTGATAAGGTTGTGCGGCATTATATTAGAAAGATCGTACAGATTCATTCGCTCTCTAGCCGAACGGTCCACGCGCGCAAGTCCGATGCGTATCTGGTTCATAAGGAGTTCGCCTACGCACCTGATTCTTCGATTGCCCAAGTGATCTATGTCATCCGTATGACCGTTTCCGCTCTTGACGGCTATTAATTTCTGTATGACCCGGACAAGGGTTTTAGGGGTGATCAGCCTTTCTTCAAGCGATGCGTTCATGTCGAGTTTTCGGTTTAACATGTATCGACCAACCTGTCCCAGATCGTAGCGCTTGTTATCAAAAAATAAACGATCTATCAATGTAAGCGCCGATTCAGGTGTCGGAGGATCGCCGGGTCTCAACTTCCTATATATATCGAGGGCCGCATCCTCTTTGGTTTTGGAGTGGTCTTTGCGCAATGTGTTCAAAATCTCAGGTATAGGGGATTTCAGCACCTCTATCTTTCTTATCTGGGCATTCCATATTCTGTCACCAAGAGCCGGGGTTATCTTCTCAAACCGCTCAGCAAGAACCGTATTGGTCTCTTTGGAAATAACATCCTTAGCCAGTATCTCTCCCACAAGCTTTTCGAATTGAGCCTGCCTGGTAAGCTCAACGACCTCGACCTCATGGAAGGCCTTCAATATCTCATCATCTGAAGAATAACCGAAAACTCTTAAAAAGGTGGTGGCAAGGAATTTTCTCCGCCGGTCCACATATACATAAAGAACATCATTTATATCGAACTCAAATTCAACCCATGCCCCGCGATATGGGATTATCCTTGCAGAAAATATTTTCTTTCCGGTCGGGTGCGGCTCCTCCTCGAACGAAATACCGGGCGAGCGATGAAGCTGGCTTACCACAACGCGTTCGTCACCGTTAATGATAAAAGTACCCGTATCGGTCATCAGCGGTATGTCACCCAAATAAACCTCCTGCTCCTTGGTCTCTTTGGAAGACTTCAAACGCATCATAACCTTAAGAGCTCCGGCATAACTCATTCCACGCTTCCTGCACTCGAAGATGCAGTATTTCGGCTTGCCGATACTATAGCTTAGATACTCGAGTTTATATTCACCGTCTGTTGACTCGATAGGAAAGATCTCCCGGAAAGCCGACTCAAGGCCGGTATTTTTGCGCTTACTTTTCGGGGTGTCTTCCTGCAAAAAATCGGCATAAGACTTCAGCTGGATCTCAAGCAGATTTGGCAACCTATATACTTCGTCAAGCTTTGCGTAGCTTTTTCGTTTGAGCATATGCCCTTCTTTTAATAATAAGTAGTGGAAAGATCACGCACTAGGCGCCGTCTGTATACGGATATTTCCGTACGTATCCGGCGCGAGAAACATGGATTTGCTACTTATTTCAACTCTATCTTTGCGCCAGCGGTTTCGAGCGTCTTCTTTATCTTATCAGCCTCTTCCTTAGTAGCCCCTTCTTTGATGGTCTTTGGAGCGCCATCAACAAGGTCTTTGGCTTCCTTCAAACCCAGGCTGGTAAGAGCTCGGAGCTCTTTTATAACCTGGATCTTGTTTGCGCCAGCGCTGGCCAACACTACCGAGAATACAGACTTCTCTTCGGCCGCCGGTGCGCCGCCAGCTGCTCCGCCGGCTGCAGGAGCTGCCGCAACACTTACGGCCGCAGCTGCGGAAACCCCGAATTTTTCCTCAAGGGCCTTCACCAGATCAGCAAGCTCGATAACCGTCATCTTCTCGATGCTGTCCATGATGGACTTCATCTTATCAGTCAATTCAACCTTCGCTTCTTTAGTTTCCATTATTACCTCTCCTTCTTGTATGTATTTTTACGCTTTTTGTTCCGGTGCCGCAGGTGCGGCAACACCCTGTTTAGTCTTTATCGCATCTAGAACCACTACAAATTTCCTTAACACACCGCTAAGCGTCATGACAAGACCGGTTATCGGAGACTTCATCGTAACTACCATCTGGGTCAGAAGTATCTGTTTTGAAGGAAGCGAGGCTAACTGTTTCACCCTTTCCTGAGACATGCTCTTACCGTCTATGATCGCCCCTTTTATCTTAAATTTATCGTGGTCTTTGGCAAAAGTAGCAAGGACCTTACAGGTAGAGACTACGTCCTCGCCGCTTAACGATATCCCCATACCGCTGTCGATCTTGGCTATCTCGTCCTTAAGGTCAAGCTTATCGAACACTATCTTAAGGACAGAATTTTTAACTACGAAATACGAAGAAGAGGATTTTTTCAGATTGCGTCGTAATTGCTCAAGATCGGCAACAGAAGAACCCATATAACTCGTTATTATAAAATTGGGCTTTTCTTTCATTCCGGAGACGATCTCATCGATCATCTTCTCTTTGCACATGCGCGCTAATTTTTCTTTTTTAGCCATGGTATTAATCTTTCTTAAATTCTGCGAGGTCCAACCGCAAGCCGGGCCCCATAGTAGTAGATATGAAAAGCGTCTTCACGTGCTGACCGTGGCCGCCGGGAGCGTGGACACCCATTATAGCATCTATCAGGGCCACGGCATTATCCCGAAGGGCATCTTCAGTGAATGATATCTTCCCGACGGGAGCATGGACACCTGCCTGCTTGTCCATTTTGAACTCTATCTTACCGGCCTTTACCTCTTTTACCGTCTTTGCCGTATCCATAGTAACGGTCCCGGATTTTGGGTTTGGCATAAGACCGCGCGGCCCCAGCACCTTGCCGAGTCTGGCTATGTCCTTCATCATGTCCGGAGTCGCTACGGCTACATCGAAGTCTGACCATCCACCCATGATCTTAGCCACCAAGTCATCCGACCCCACAAACTCCGCGCCAGCTTCACGCGCCTTTTTCTCTTCCTCACCTTTACAGAAAACCACAACTCGGACTTTCTTCCCTGTGCCGTGAGGTAATGCGACCGTGCCGCGTATAGATGCGCTTTGGGACTGCTTTGGATCAACATTGAGCTTCGCAGAAACCTCAATCGTTTCATCAAATTTCAGCTTCGGCATCTTCTTTATTATGGAGATAGCATCTTTTAGCTTGTACGACTTGGTCTTATCATACAAGGTTTCTACAACCTTTAATCTCTTTGTCATTTTTTTCATCGATATTTACCCCTCGACCTCTATACCCATGCTCCGCGCCGTTCCCTTTACTATCTCAATGGCCTTCGCGACATCATCGGTATTAAGATCTTTCATCTTAAGACTCGCTATCTCTTTAACCTGGTCGACGGTAACTTTACCCACTTTGTCCTTATTCGGGACACCGCTGGCCTTCGCTATACCGCATGCCCTCTTAAGTAAAGTCGAACACGGCGGGCTTTTAATAATAAAGGTGAAGGTCCTGTCCTCATAGGCAGTAATTATAACCGGCAAAGTCAAGCCGTCCTGCCCTTGAGTCTTTGCGTTGAACTGCTTGCAAAATTCCATTATATTCAATCCGTGCTGGCCTAAGGCCGGTCCTACCGGGGGTGCCGGATTGGCGCTTCCTGCCGGACAGTACAACTTGATTATCGCTTTAACTTTCTTGGCCATCTTTTCGTCTTTCGTTTATCTTTAATCGTTTATCGCCAACCGCTCATTAAGCATCTTTAATGAACGCTTGACAACACACGATCTACATCTTCTCAACCTGCCATGTTTCAAGTTCAACAGGCGTAGCACGGCCAAATATCAATATCATAACCTTGATCTTGCCTTTGGCCATATTCGTATCTTCTATCGTGCCGGTGAAATTCATAAACGGGCCGTCGACGACACGAACGCTTTCGCCCTTTTCGAAGAGCACCTTAGGCGTAGGTTTTTCCTTCGCCTCCTGCGTCTGCTTTAGTATAGTGCCGATCTCGTCTTCCCTGAGCGGTAGAGGCTTGGCGCCCGCCCCGACGAAACCGGTTACACCGGGTATGCTCTTAATAAGGTACCAGGTATTATCCGTGAGCTCCATCTCTACAAGGATGTAACCTGGGAAAAATTTTCTCTGTGATATCTTTTTTTTGCCGGATTTTATCTCGGAGACTTGTTCTTTGGGAACAAGGACCTGAGCTATGTCTTCTTTTGCTAAGCCCGCCTTGACCTTACCTTCCAAAAGCGTACGGACCCTGTCTTCGTAACCTGTCTGAGTATGAATAACGTACCAGTGCTTAGCCATTATCTTTAGCCTAACCTTCTTCTATTATAGACGAGCCATAATGATGTTAACTACAGTAGAGAGAACTACGTCACAAACACCTATAAAAACAGATAGTATAGCAAGTGATATCAATACCACCGCCGTAGAACCTATCAGTTCCTGGCGCGTAGGCCATGCGACCTTTGACATCTCCAGCTTTATCTCTTTAAAGAAATTCGCTACTTTATTGGCCATCTTTAAGTGCTCCGGTGACAAATCTTTTCCAACAGTCTGGAGTCATCCAGACCTCAAAGTCCAGCCCCGTAATAATTTCGGGATTTTGACTCAATAATGCTCGGCCAAGCCGTTTTTCGTTTAAAAGACTCAAGCCGAATTTTGACCATCCCAGAACCAGCTTGTGATCGAAACTGGCAGGCCAGGAGGGACTCGAACCCCCAACACGCGGTTTTGGAGACCGCTGCTCTACCAATTGGAGCTACTGGCCTCTGCCTTCACGTGCTTTGCCCTCTACCTGGCAGGATAAGGAAGGCTTGATAGCAATATGTTTCTTTGCCTGCAGCCGCAGACAACACTATGTTACTTAATCTCCTTATGTAAAGTATGTTTCTTACAGGTTTTGCAGAACTTGCTTCTGTTAAGCTTATCCGGATTCTTCTTCTTGTTTTTCATCGAATGGTAATTACGGTTCTTACAAACCGTACATTCGAATGTTATCTGCTCTTGTGGCGCCATCGTTTACTCTAGTATCTCTGTCACTACACCCGCGCCTACGGTATGGCCGCCTTCGCGTATGGCGAAGCGCAGTTCCTTTTCCATGGCTATGGGGGTTATGAGTTGAACTTCGAATGTGACGTTATCGCCGGGCATCACCATCTCGACTCCCTTGGGGAGGGTGACTACTCCGGTAACGTCTGTGGTCCTGAAGTAGAACTGGGGGCGGTAGCCGTTGAAGAACGGTGTATGGCGGCCGCCTTCCTCTTTACTCAGTATATAGACTTCGGATTTGAACTTTGTGTGGGGGGTTATGGAACCGGGTTTCGCAAGTACCTGACCGCGCTCGATGTCGGTCTTTTCTATACCCCTCAAGAGAACTCCTATGTTGTCACCTGCTTGGCCTGAATCCAGGAGCTTTCTGAACATCTCGACTCCGGTCACTACCGATTTCTTAGTGGGCTTTATACCTACTATCTCGATCTCTTCGCCTACCTTTATCTGGCCTCTCTCGACCCTTCCGGTACCTACTGTGCCGCGGCCTGTTATTGAGAATACGTCTTCTATAGGCATGAGGAACGGTTTATCGAGCGCGCGGACAGGTGTCGGTACGAAGGTATCTACGGCTTCCATGAGATCGAATATACACTTGGCGCTCTCGGGGTTATCCGGGGCGTTGAGGGCCTTGAGCGAACTGCCCTTTATTATAGGGGTCTTGTCTCCAGGGAATTTATACTTTGTGAGGAGTTCTCTTACTTCGAGTTCTACGAGGTCTACGAGTTCTTTGTCTTCTACAAGGTCTACTTTATTGAGGAATACGACTATCGAGGGGACGTTGACCTGACGCGCAAGGAGTATGTGTTCTCTGGTCTGAGGCATCGGGCCGTCGACTGCACTTACCACAAGGATGGCTCCGTCCATCTGGGCGGCGCCGGTGATCATATTCTTGATGTAGTCGGCGTGTCCCGGGCAGTCGATATGGGCGTAATGGCGGTTGTCGGTCTCGTACTCTACGTGGGCTACGGCTATTGTAACGGTCTTGGTTTCGTCACGGACCGTACCGCCTTTGGCGATATCGGCATAACTCTTTACCTGGGCCTTCCCCTTTTTGGAGAGCACGGCCAGGATCGATGCCGTAAGCGTGGTCTTTCCATGGTCGATGTGACCGATGGTCCCGACATTGACGTGCGGCTTAGATCTTACAAATGCTTCCTTTGCCATAATAGCCTCCGGTTTTTGCCTTTCACATTTATCTTTGCGAAGCAGTATGGAGCTGCAGATCGGGATTGAACCGATGACCTCATCCTTACCAAGGATGTGCTCTACCAACTGAGCTACTGCAGCCGCTTTTAGCTTTTTTATTTAAGCGTTAGCGGCTGGGTGTAAATGAATTATTACGCTTATAATATATTACAAAAAAAGACAAAAAACTCCATAACGGAGTTGTTTTGCTTGTAAACTCGTCGGATCTATCTATTTTCTATCTAGTTGCTGGTTAAATAAGTTGCTTAATTATAGCAAAAGTTAAATTTCTGTCAAGATTTATTTTCAAATTTTTTCGATTTAAATAGGTTCTACCTTTTCTTTCTTAACCCACCCTATCTTTCCATCAGCGCGCCGTACCTGCCTCCACCCGTCTCTCGTCGATAATATTATGACTTCCGCCCCTTCCTGCAGTTTAAAAAATGTAGCGGATTTATCTATCGGTTCGTATTTGCTTTCTGCATCTTTAATTAAAACGACGCCTTTCTTCTGTATCTCCTGATTATAATAACGCATGCAGAAGACAATTATTGTATATAATCCTACAAGCACTACAAAACCGATTACAAAACGCGCCCTCTTAGCCATCATAGGATTGATTATATTAAACGCGAAAAGAAGGATCATAAATACATAAAGGCCCAGGGCAATATAAGATAAAGCGCTTAAACTAAAATCGCGATAAGGCCTCTTCACGGCTTTCATAAAGGCGCTATCCGTCGCGTCATCCCACGAAGGCTCGTTTACAACAGATCTTGCAAATTCCAGATTAGAGCGCAGGTCGCTGTCGTATGGCATGATCTCCTTGGCTCGCTCATAAAATAGTATCGCGTAACCGATCTTGTTCGTCTTGAAGAAGCTGTTACCTATATTATAGTATAGGTTGCCGCTTTCGAGCCCCATATTAAGCACATTATCATATGCCAATAACGCATCTGCATAATTCGCGGACTTGTAGTCTGAATTCCCTTTATAGAAGAACTGGTTAGGATCAACGGGACCTTGGCTCTCGCATGATCCCGTAACACCGAAAGATGCTACTATAATCCCAGACAATACTAGAAATAGCAGGTTTTTCATTCTCATATCTTCTTCCGTTCGAAGTAGGCGATTATCTCTTTAAGCTCCTTCAGGTCATCCTCGACCTGCATGTCGCTGGCAGGGCTTTGCGCGAACTTTGCCTGATCGCAAGCCTCAAACAATCTTGACAACTTCCTCATGATATCAAGATCCGGCTCTTTTTGCGCAAGAACGGATTCGATAACGGCGTAAGTTATACCGGCCGCCGGGATATTAAGGCGGTTCCCGAGATAATCTTGAAGGGTTTTGAAGAAACGTTCGTAAAATTCCTTCCTATCTCCGGAACGCAAATGCCGACGCAGGTTCCTGATGGCCTTTTTCTGTATCTTGAAAGCCTTTATCCGGCCCGCATAAGCGCTGTCGCTTCTGATACGATTTCTTCTATTCTGCACTATCGCGAGAATGTTCAGGAAAACAAAAGGTAACACGAATCCTGTCGCAAAAGTTTTAGATCTGTATATGCGCCTGCCCCTTGCAACCCATTCTCCGGGAGATTCTTTTATATATATCAGATCACGAGAAGCTTCATCATCTTTAATAATATCTTCGGCACTGGTCTTTATCGGACCTATGACTTGAGCCTGGGTCTCTTCTTTAAGCTTTTCAACAGATATAGCAATAGGTCCTTGAGTTATCGACTTGTATTCTTTGCGATACGGATTAAAGTAATTAAATGTAAGGGCGGGTATCTGGGTCACCTTATCTGTTTCGGGTATCAGGACCTGTTTAAACTCCTTAGTGTTCTCGCCCGTCTTTATCTGGGGTTCGTAAACTCTAAAGCCGGTTGCCGACTCTACTTTTGGCATTATAACCGTATTGAAGTTGCCCTTTCCGTTTATCGACATATTGAGGGTTATCGGGTCTCCGACCTTCAGCTTTTTAGGGTTGGCGTCCACGATGAACTGATAATCGCCAACGGCTCCGGAAAAGTCCTTCGGCATCCCCTCTGCGGGTAACGGCTGGATAACAAGCTTGACTTCCTGAGATTTAAGCTCGACCGGATGTCTTTCGTATCTTGTAAAGAAATCGTCATAAAAAGGATTCCTCCCAAATTCATCACCAAAGAAGTCGTCGCGCGCGGAGGGCCCCATGGGAAGGTTTTTACGGACCATTACATTGCATTTTAATTTTGCAGGACCTAATTTGTAGTCACCGGGCTTAGTGCCAAAAATATCGGTCTTAAATTCGAGAATATCGTAAAGCACACCCCCGATAGAACGCCTGTATTGCTTTGGCTCTTTGAACGCTACTTTCGAGAACTCCTCCTGTTCAAATGCTGGGAGCTGTATATCGCTGACATTCATTCTGTTCACAAAAAGCCGCACCGTTATCGGTATAAGCTCGTTCACGTACCCGGCAAGCTTGTCAGCCTCAAGCGTTACGAATACCCTGTCCCCGAGGTTCAACTTTTCTACAACCGGGGCTTTTTGCCTCGAAGCCTGCGATATTACCTTCTCCGACACAACCTCTAAAAATGTTGTATTTGATGAATATTTAACATTCTTATGCTGGAATGCAAACGGACCGAGCTGAAATTTGCCGGGACGCAGCGCCTGGACAGCGTACATATGAGTTATAGAACTCGAAACCTGCCCGTTAATGACAGTCATCATGGTGGATGGTCCGATATACCTTATATCCAAACCGTCGATAGAACCCAGATCCGGGGCCGGCATACTCTGGGTACCGTAAAACGTAAGCCCCAGCTGGACAGATTCCCCTATCGCGATTTCGTTGCGATCCAGATTTGCTTCAAATTTGGCATCAGCCGCAAGGAGAATGCCCGCAAAAACGAAAATGGATAAAAATGTTATGTTTATAATGGATATCTTTTTCATGCTACCAATCTCTGGAAGGTTCGGAAACATCTATGTGTTTTGTGCGCAGTTTAACAGCCCGGCCGGTCGCCTCTTCTCCCTTATAACCCTCGAGCAGCATTTTGGCCTCGCGTTCGCTCATCTCGCCTGGTTCCTGGTCCTTTTGAGGGGCCTGATAGAACTCTAGACCTCCTTGCGGCGCGGCGTCCTTCTTTTCCTCACCAGCACCCGGACCTTCCCTCTCTTCCTCTTTATCACCTTGAGATTCGGGCTTCTCCTCCTGTTCGGTTCCGCCCCGAGCGCCTTCTCCCTCAACCTCGCCGCCCTCTTTTTTGTCCTGCTCCTCAGAACCCTCTTTATCCTTGTCTTTCTCGTCCCCACCCTGCGAACCTTCGGGCTTCTCGTCTTCTTTATCGTCTTCCTTCTTCTCAGCGCCGCCCTGGTCTTTGGTATCATCACCGCCGTCTTGCTTGTCTTCTGATGACTGGCCGCCGCCTTTTTCGTCTTTATCTTCGGATTTATCTTTTTGTTTATCCTTCTCTTCTTGACCGCCGGAATCTTGCTTCTTTTCCCCGCCAGACTCGCCTTGAGAGCTATTTTGGTCCTTTTCTTTCTGTCCGCCGCCTCCGCCCTGACTGTCCTCTTGGTCTTTTTTATCTTTATTCTGGTCCTCTTTATCCTGCTTATTCTGTTCGTCCTTATTGTCTTTTTTATCCTGATTCTGCTTATCCTGGTTATCTTTTTTATCTTTCTGATCCTGTTTATTGTCTTTCTGGTCTTTTTGTTTTTCGTCCTTCTTCTCTTCTTCCTGTTTCTTTTGAGGTTCCTTAAGCTGTTTTATGCGATTATACACAAACTCGTAGTTAAATTTAACGTCCCGGTCATCGGGATTCAAGTCCAGAGAGCGCTTATAGAATTTCAAGGCAGTATCGTAATGTTCCTCCGCCTTCTTTATATCTTTCGGCTCGGCCTTGTTGCCCATCCTATAATATATATTACCTATATTATAGTCTGCCATGGCAGTCAGCGCGTTCCGTCCTGAGGCTATGGCCTTGTTGAAAGAGTCTATAGCCTTCTCGTAATTCGACTTCTTATATTGAGCTGCCCCGGAATTAAAATTAGGTAACCCTTCCCCTGGAGATTTGGCCAATGCCTCGTTGTAAGACTTGATAGCTCCTTCAAAATCGCCCTTATTATATAACGAGTTACCTCTTTTTACATCTTCTTTGGGAGCCGCTGAGGCTGTGCCGGAAAGCAACGTTACCAGTAACACCAGGGAAAATATCTGATGTCTCATGATGCTGCCCTTTTTCTTTCGGATACCAGCGGTTCTATAAGCAACAATATAAGCGCGATAGATAAAAGGTATTGATAGCGCTCGTGATACTTCTTGCGCATTTTGGACTCTATATCCCTCTTCTCAAGCTTGGAGATGCTTTCATCGTAAAGGCGGACAAGCCCGAAATCGGCCTGTGAGGCCCGTATGTAGCTCCCACCGGTTGAAAGAGCTATCTTTTTAAGCAGGTCTTCGTTCAATTTCGTCTTAACAGCGTTGCCCTGTTTGTCTTCCAGAAAAGCTGTGCCGCCCCGGCCGCTTACCTGTATGAGCTCTCCGTCGGTAGTACCTACCCCTACACAAAAAATCTTTATCCCGGATTTTGCGGCCTCTTCCACAGCCTTGAGGACGTCCCCCTCCAAATCTTCACCGTCAGTAATTATAACAAGCACCTTATATTGCTTATCCGGACCCTGAAATACCGAGAAGGCCTCCCGTATCGCAGAAGCCATGGATGTGCCACCCCGCGGTATTGTTCCCACTGAAAGATCATCGAGAGTAAGGAGAAATCCGTTGTAATCTATGGTCAGTGGGCACTGCAGAAACGCCGAACCGGCAAACGCCACTATCCCTATACGATCGCCGTTAAGTTTTTTCACCAGATCTTTTATCGCAAACTTGGAGCGCTCCAGACGATTCGGTTTCATGTCTTTGGCAAGCATGCTTTTCGAAGTATCGATGGCAATAAGCATATCCAGTCCTACCCTTTTAACCTCTTCCCACTCAAATCCCCACTGAGGCCTGGCAAGAGAGGTCAGAGCTAAGGCAGCCGCCGCGAAAATCAGAAACATCTTTATCGCTTTGCGTTTAGGGCTAACGGTAGGCCCTATGCCCGGCAAGAGATTCTTATCGGCAAACCTCCGCATCAGCCTCTTCCTTCTGCGAAGTACAAAAAGGAAGAACGCCGCCAACGCTAAAAGCGAGGCTAAGATAACCGGAAAATAGTCTGGGCGCGCAAATTGCATAGTCTAGGGTATCTTTAAAAACAATGTATTGGCCAAAAATATCTCGAGTGCCAGAAAGAGCAACCCCGGTATAAGGAAAAAATCAAAAAGCTCACCGAACTCCCGATAACCAAAGTGCTCTATATTCGATTTTTCAAGACGGTTTATCTCATCATATATCTTACGCAGACTTTCTGTATCGGTAGCCCGGTAATATTTACCGCCTGTGATATCGGCGATCTTCTTCAAAACGTCCTCGTCTATCTCAATAGGTATATTCTGGTAAACGGTCCTCCCAAACTCATCTTTAAGCGGATACGGCACAAGGCCTTTAGAACCTACTCCTACGGTATAGATCTTTATCTTGAAGGCCTTTGCGGCTTCTGCCGCAACCACTGGAGATATGGTCCCGGCATTATTAACCCCGTCGGTCAACAGTATTATCACCTTACTCTTGGTCTTCGACGTCTGAAGACGGCTCACCGCGGACGCTATCGAAGAGCCTATGGCGGTGGCATCTTCTATCATTCCCACCTTTACACGATCGAGGTTCTCGTTTAGCCATGGGTAATCGGTCGTAAGCGGGCATACAGTATAGGCCCTTCCGGCAAAGGCCACCATCGCTATACGGTCATCTTTACGCTTCTTTACGAAGTCCTTAACGACCTCTTTCACCACATCATACCTGTTTATCCTGGTGCGGCCTATAGTAAAGTCTTCTGCGAGCATGCTTGTAGAAGTGTCAAGGACCAATACAATATCTACGCCTTCCGAAACGGTCTTTGTTCCTTCCGTAACGGACTGAGGTCTTGCAAGCGCCAAGATAAACAAGGCCAAAGCCAATATCCGTATAATGGCCGGGGTTTTATTGAGTCGTATCCTGGCAGTAGGCTTTAGGTCTTCCAAAAGATCGCGGGATGAAAAGACAAAAGAACTCTCCCCCTTTTTACGAATCATCATTACCAAAGCCAATGCAGGCAGGATAAAAAGCAAAAGCAAGACTGTCGGGTCGCGAAATATATAACTCATCTTTCCTTCTTCGGGCTTGTCTCTTCAACAAACCTCTTGGCAGAGGCGAATACGTTCTCGATCTCCGGTGCAGCCGGATTGTGCTTGGCGAATTTTACCAAGTCACATGAGCTTAAGAAAACCTTCAAAAGGTCCTTCTGCTCCAATGTCAAAGTCGGCGAGGTCTTCATGGAATTCAAGAACTCCTCGGTTGTCATCTCGGAGGCCTTTACAGCGAATGACCTCTCTATATAAAAGCGTATACAATCGGATATGCGCACGTAAAAATCCTTAATATCTCCGCTTTGCAGTAATAGCGCCCTTATAGATTCCAGTTCCTCAAGCGCCGTCTCGTGGGGCAATTTAACCGGTCCGCGCCTCATCTTACCATTAAAATATATTAAAACCGTCAAAAAAACGGCCAAAAAAATCACAGCGGCCACCAAGAACCAATTTATCTCGAAATAAGACAAAGGGCCCTTAATATCTTTTATATCGTAAATAACGGTATTCGCGGGAAGCACGCTTTCGATGGTAACTTCTATAGGTTTGGTTTGAATAATCTTAGGCTCTTTCTCTAAATGGTATTTATATTTTACGTCCAAGGCCGGTATAAGCGCCTTTCCGGCCTCGTATGCGACAAGGTCATACCATCCAGTAGTCACTTTGTTACCGAAGATATCTTTCTTAGATCTTATACCGCTATCTTTTACCTCAAAAATACCGATCTTTTTACCTTGGGGTAATGAAGGAAACCCTATGTCCATGCCTTTTTGCGGACGGACAGATATCGTATAAATTATATGGTCACCTATGGTGGCGCTGTGCCTGTCAACAGCGGCCTTCACGTCAAGCCCATCGGCCTTCGCATGCGCATAAGCACATATGCCTATCAACATAAGCGCGATCAAAAGCGAATTCTTTAATTTGAAATTTGTTATTTTTGATTTATTTGTCATTTGGTATTTTTTAAGAGTACATCCTGCGCCTTCTCATGCGGAAAAATTTCACCAATTCGTCTATGTACGGCCTGTCGGTTCTGATGTCTATATGGTCCAGTTTAATGGAGCCGAAAAGACTGGAGCGCTCATCTCTGATTCGCTGGGCCTTCGCGGCATAAGCGTCTCTGACGCGCTGGCTGGAAGTATCGACAGTAAAGAGCCCACCGGTTTCCGCGTCTGTGAGATCTACGATGCCTGCGTTCGGTAGTTCAAGCTCCCGTGGATCCGTAATAGTAACGGCGATGCAGTCATGTTTTTTACTGGCTATGGTAAGCGGCTGTTTAAAGTTTTTCGCGAAGAAATCCGATATGATAAAAGTAACTGCCCTGCGCGCCGTCACGCCATCCAAGTACCTCAATGCACCCGCAAGATCCGTACCTTTGCCTTCCGGTTTAAAACATAGCGCCTCGCGGATAACGCGAAGCACATGCTGCAGCCCCTTCCTGGGAGGTATAAATTTCTCTACCTTATCGGTAAATACTATAAGACCAACGCGATCCTTGTTCTGCGTTGCGGCAAAAGCCAGGACCGAGCATATCTCCGCGGCAAGTTCATTCTTAAGCCTGAGGGAAGTCCCGAACCTGGAGGAACCGGACAGATCCAAAAGAAGCATCACCGTAAGCTGACGCTCTTCTATGAATTTCTTTACAAAAGGCGCCCCCATACGAGCAGTAACGTTCCAATCTATGGACCTTATCTCATCACCGGGCTGGTATTCGCGCACTTCGTCGAACTCTATTCCTCGCCCTTTAAAGACACTTTCATACTGTCCTGCCAGCATGTCTGTGACAAGCTTAGAAGTTGTTATCTCGATACGGCGTATCTTTGCAATCAGTTCTTTAGATAGCATATATGCGTAAGAAGGATCCGTGATGACAGAAGAGAGATGATTGTGATGCCGATGTCATCTATCTTCTCTCATCCATCACCCATCTTCCCTCATAACTCTATGGCACTCTTACTTCTTCAAATACTCGCTTTATTATATCTTCCGACGTCTTATTCTCCGCTTCCGCTTCGTAACTTACTATTACCCTGTGACGCAGTATGTCCATGCCTATAGTCTTTACGTCCTGAGGGACTACATAGCCCCTGCCCTGGAGAAAAGCATAAGCCTTGGACGCGATAGAAAGGAATATAGTGGCTCGCGGTGAGGCGCCGTATTGTATAAGCGGGGTTATCTCATCCAGCCTGTAAGCCTTCGGCTCTCTGGTGGCAAATACTATATCGACTATGTACTTTTCTATTCTCTCATCCATATATATCTCGTCGACAACAGCGCGCGCCCGCACAATATCTTCCGGAGATACTATGGGGGCAATGGCGATCTTCTTATCCGTGGAAGCCATTCTCTTCATTATCTTATGCTCCTCCTCCCGCGTCGGATAGGTGATCTCGAGCTTAAGCATAAAGCGATCGACCTGAGCCTCTGGAAGCGGGTACGTCCCTTCGTGTTCTATCGGGTTTTGCGTAGCGAGAACCAGATACGGCTCATCAAGCTTGTAGGTATGCTCCCCTATGGTGACCTGGCGCTCCTGCATCGCCTCCAGAAGAGCGGATTGCACTTTGGCGGGAGCGCGGTTAATCTCATCCGCCAAAATAATATTTGCAAATATAGGCCCCTTCTTAGTAGTAAACCCGCCGTCCTTTGGATTATATATCAAGGTCCCTACAAGGTCCGCAGGTAAAAGGTCCGGCGTAAATTGTATTCGCTGGAATTTTGTCTTTATGGCCTGGGCCAGGGTCTTTACCGCCATAGTTTTGGCCAGCCCCGGCACGCCTTCTATCAATATATGGCCGTTAGCTAAAAGCCCGACCAAAAGGCGCTCTATAAGATACTTCTGTCCTATTATGGCCTTTTCTATTTCCTGGATAAGAGGCTGGATAAACGCGCTCTCTTTTTTTACCTTTTGGTTTATAGCTTCTATGGTAGAACTTGGCATCATTACCTCCTGTGTGTTTTTAGCATCATATAAAACGAATTACAAAAAAATCTCAATGGCCTAAGTCAACCGTTGAGATATTTGAAATACAAGCCCCCCGAAGTTATATCTGACCCATATCCTTTATCTGTGAATTAACGTACTTTAAAAAAACCACCTTATCAAGATACTCAAGGCTCAAAGGCTTCGTAAGATAGTCATCGGCGCCTGCGGAAAAAGCCTCTCGCACCGTATCATCGCTCTTCATACCAGTCACCATAATAACGACGATGCTCCTGTCTATCTCCTTTATCTTCTTCAGAACCTCAAGGCCACTCATGCCGCGCATATTTATGTCAAGCAGCACTATCCTTGGGCTCTTTTTTTTGACTATCTCGATAGCCTCTTTCCCGTTAGATGCGGTAAAGACCTCGTAATTGCGGGCCGTAAAAAAATCATAGAAGAACGAGTCAATGCCTATCTCGTCATCCACTGTTAATATTCTCAGGATCGGGGGTTCTTTTTTAGTCTTAGGCATGGTGGCCTTGTTTTAATTTATAATAAATTACAACGCCTACACACGAAAAGTTTTAAGCAAAATACAATTAAGTTGTATGCCCTACTTCGCCAATCAATAAGCCAAATGCAGGTATGGCTTCGTAGAGGCATTCTGCCTGCAGATGAATTTCTGCGAAGCCCTAACTCAATACAACTGTTTTAGGGCGAAGCAGAATGGAGCGGGAGATGGGAATCCCCTCCGCTCGCGTATAACGCTCGCTTCGGGCCGGCCGAATTTGCTTCCGGCCATAGGCCTTTTCTTCCTATTCGTCAGCGCAAATTCGGCTTCGATTCCCTCGCCTCGCTGACTCTATAACACCCAATTACATTCAAATAGCGTAAACAACTAGTAGTGGAGCGGGAGATGGGAATCGAACCCACGCAACGAGCTTGGAAGGCTCGTGTTCTACCATTGAACTACTCCCGCAAATTTCTATGAAATTTGCGTCCCATGAGCGAATAAATGATTTTGGTAAATTCGGAGAATTTACCAAAATCTAAAGAGTGCTCATGGGGGCAAAGATAATTTCGCAGAGCTCTATATATCGTGTTAACACATAATTATACAATATTTTATTCTAAGTGCAAGGTGTTTATAAACGAAAAGCACCGGAATACGCTTCCGGTGCTTTTCGTTAATGGTGGTGAGGGGTGGATTCGAACCACCGAAGGCTCGCGCCGCCAGATTTACAGTCTGGTCCATTTGGCCACTCTGGTACCTCACCTAGCAATTTTCTCTGAAAATTGCAGTCCCGAGGCCACATCTACCAATCCTGTTTTGGCTATCATTAGGACAAAACAGGATTATCAAGCCGAGGGACAAAACATTTTCTCTGAAATTTTGCACTTCGAAAACGAGTAAATAATTTCAATAAATACTCAGGATTTATTGAAATTAAAAGAGTGTTTTCGAATAATAAATCAATCTCCGAACATTGTAGACTTTTGCCCGATTCGCGGGCGTCAATTCCCGCACGCGTGGGAGTAAAATGGTCCCTCAGCTTTAATAATTTGTTTCTGCTTTAATGATATGCAGAAACAAATTAGTCAAGGTGGCTTCGGGACTGATTTTTGCTGAGCAAAAATCTGGAGCTAGCGGAGGGAATTGGCTACTTCGGCTCGCGGAGCTCGCCTGTGTAGCCAGCCCGCTCACTGTCGGGCATAGCCCTTTTCCTCGCTTCGCTCGGCGTTCGCGGGCTTCAATTCCCGCAAACACTGAAACAAAAACTGGAGCTAGCGGAGGGAATTGAACCCCCGACCTGAGGTTTACAAAACCCCTGCTCTACCAGCTGAGCTACGCTAGCTAATCTCTACAGCGAAGCTCGTCCCCACCAAATAAGGCGATGGGGCTGAGCTACGCTAGCTAATATCTATAGCGTAGCTCGTCCCTACCGCATGAGATGATGGGATTGAGCTACGCTAGCTTTTTCAATACGTCGGGTAAATTTCTTAAAAGATCGGTCGCGAGCAGGCTCAAAACCCCCTTCTCGCCGGCAGCCATATCCCCTGCCAAGCCATGAAAGTATACTGCCATGCATGCCGCCTCGAATGCCCCAAGGCCCTGGCCTGCAAAACTTGCTATCATTCCCGCAAGAACATCGCCGGTGCCGCCGGTGGCCATACCGGGGTTACCGGTTCTATTTATATACAGATCACCCGATGGACTTGCCACCACGGTATCGTGACCCTTTAAAACCAAGAACGTATTATACTCATTTGCGAACGCTAGCGCAAGTCCTTTTCTGTCTAACTGTATATCCGGGACTTCCTTCCCGACAAGGCGGGCCATCTCGCCGGGATGCGGAGTCAAAATTATAGGGGCTTTCGCTTTATTTAAAAGTTCGACGTTGCCCGCCATAGCGTTTATACCATCGGCATCAAGGACTATTGGTTTGGTGAGTTTAGTCACGAGGTTACGAACCAGCCCCTGCGTCTCCGTGTTTTGTGATATCCCAGGCCCTATCACAAAAGAGTCGCACCTCTCGGCGAATTTCAAAATATCCTTCTCGGCCATCAAACTGAGAGATCCGTCTTTGGTCTCTATAAAAATTTTAACCATTACTTCGGTAAGCTTCACAGCAAGCATAGGGTGTATGCTTTTACCCGCCGCGAGCGTTACGAGTCCACTTCCGGATAGAATAGCCGCTTGGCTTGCCAGATATGCCGACCCCGTATACGAAAGAGACCCGGCCATAACCAGCACGTGGCCCGCATCCCCCTTGTTAGTGTCCGCGGGCCTTTTGGGGAATTTAGATATAAGCTCGTTAATATTTATCTCGCCCATATTATATAGATCACCTCTTACCTTTTATAAGTATAGCATTGGCGACGGCATATTTTTTCGAATGCGACATGCTGACCACCACATCCCCTACGCATTTTTTTCTCTTCGCGCGCATGGCTGTGGCGTGAAATTTTATTACAGGCTTACCTTCCGCATCGTTTAAGACTTCGATGTCGGTCCACCTGATCGGGTACTTATTAGGCTCTCCAAAGGCCTTAACAACAGCCTCTTTAGCCGCAAAACGCGCGGCAAAATGCTGAGGCGCAAACCTCCTGGAAGAAGAGTATTCTATCTCGAGAGGTGTAAATATCTTGGTAAGGAAACTATCCCCCCACTTTTTTATGGCTTCGCCCATCCTGGATATCTCCAGTATATCTATGCCCGTACCTATGATCATTTTATAAGATCTTTCATCTCAATCACAGAGGCGTAAAGCCCCAAAAATATCGACCGCGAAATTATGGAATGGCCTATATTAAGTTCGTGCATGCCTTTTATCTTTGCGACGTCTTTAACGTTCTTATAATCCAGGCCGTGTCCGGCATTTACCTCCAACCCCCTGCTCAAGGAATACGCGGTCGCGTCTCTGATAATCGCCAACTCTCTCTTCGCGGAAGCCGCGCTCAAGGCATTAGCGTATTCACCTGTATGAAGTTCTATTATACGGGCGCCCGCAGAAATAGAGGCGTCGATCTGGCATCTTATTGGATTGATAAAAAGACTGACCTCTATCCCGCAACTTTCAAGCCTGGATACCGCTTTTTTAACACGCGAGAAATTACCCTTTACGTCTAATCCCCCCTCAGTGGTAACCTCCTGACGGCGCTCGGGGACCAGGGTAGCTTGATCAGGCTTAAGCCTGCATGCAAAAGCGACTATATCGACGGCGATCGACATCTCCATGTTTAACCTGGTCTTGACCGACTTTCGCAAAGCTATCATATCGGCGTCCTTGATATGCCGTCGGTCTTCCCGCAGATGCGCTACTATGGAATCGCATCCGGCTTTTTCACATATGCGCGCGGCTTCTACAGGATCCGGCACGCGGGCCTTTCTTGCTTCGCGAAGAGTCGCTACATGGTCTATATTTACGCCCAATTTAACCATTTCTCAATATCTTCTCTTTTAATATAGAACCTGCGATCAGCGCCGTATCTATAGCCTCTTTTACATCATGGACCCTGAGTATGGAAGCGCCATTCATGACTGCCACGGCATTTGCAGCGACTGTACCGATCAGCCTGTCTTCCGGATTTTTTACCCCCAAGATCATACCGATAAAGCTCTTGCGGGATAGGCCCACGCATATAGGTTTACCAAGAACGGCAAGTTCTTTAAGACGATTTATGATGGAAAGGTTGTGAATGCAACTTTTACCGAATCCTAATCCTATACCGGGGTCCACCGCTATACTCTCTTCGTCTACGCCCAATCGCCTTGCTGCATTTACGGATAATTTTAAAGATCTTATAATATCGCCTATAAGATTCTTATACAATGGATTCTTCTGCATATCGCCAGGACTCCCCTTCATATGCATAAGAATAAGTCCTGCTTTGGAATCGGCAGCCAGACGGCCGATACGGGGATCGTGCGCAAGACCGGATACGTCATTTATTATGCTCGCTCCGGCCGAAATAGCCGATTCGGCAACTTCGTATTTACGCGTATCTACCGATATTGGTATCTTTACACGTTTAGCCAGATACGCGATCACCGGGACCACCCGCCGCATCTCCTCATCTATTCCTACATCCGTAGCGCCCGGCCTTGTCGATTCGCCGCCTATATCTATGATATCGGCGCCGTCTTCGGCCATCTCCATCGCGCGTTTAATAGCACTGTCTTTTTTAAAGAACCTGCCGCCGTCCGAGAATGAGTCAGGCGTGATATTGAGTATGCCCATGATATGGACTCGCTTCGAAAGCGGAAGGCAAAAAGATCGGCAGATAAGATCCGATTTTATTCTATGCAATGGTCTTCCCGACGTCTTGTAAATCCGGTGCGGACCTATTGTCTTCCACAGCAAAACCTAAAAGAGTTCTTATCTCGGCCACCTCCATAACTTCACGCTCAAGGAGCTTATCGGCAAGAGCTTTTAGCTTATCCTTGTGTTTTGTTAACTCGTCTTTAGCCCTTTTATAAGAATCTTCGATTATCTTCCTGACTTCTTGGTCTATCACCAGAGCCGTCTGGTCGCTATAATTTCTTTCCTCTATTATATCGCGTCCCAGGAATATCTGCTCCTCGCGGTGCCCGAAAGTCAAATGCCCCAGCTTCTCGCTCATCCCGAACCTCGTGACCATCTTCCTTGCAAGCGCGGTGGCAACCTCCAGATCATTCTGTGCACCGGTGGAAAGCTCATTGAATATCAGATCTTCGCTGGCACGCCCCCCCAATATACCGGTTATCCGACCCAAGAGCTCGTCCTTTGTTACTATATAACGATCCTCAAGCGGCATACGTATAG
>JAGOLR010000036.1 GCA_017993955.1 Candidatus Omnitrophota bacterium | reverse complement strand
GTCCACATATTGCACAACATGAGCATGGTGGGTTTTGTCTTTTTATTAAAGCAGTTGCATCTAAGCTGGTAGCGAAAGTTATAATGGCAAAAGTTTCTGTAGCGCGCTGTGATGATTATAATCCTAAGCGTGTATTCAATGCTGTAAAAAAAGCGGTAGATCTTTCCGGCGGGATGGAGTCGTTCGTTAAGCCCGGGATGCGGGTTCTCCTGAAGCCAAACCTCCTTTCTGCCAGGGTTCCGGAAGATGCGGTCGATACCCATCCTGAAGTGGTCCGTTCCGTGGTTCGTCTTGTGCGCCAAGCCGGGGGAAGGGTCAGGATAGGCGATTCACCGGGAGGTTACGGTAAAAATATAGATCTGATATTCGAAAAATCCGGAATGAAGAAGATGGCGCACGAAGAAGGAGTAGAACTGGTCAAATTTACCAGCTCGCGTTTTGTCGACGGAATACCAATAAGCCGCCAGGTACTGGATTCGGACAGGGTCATATCTATACCTAAACTCAAGACGCATTCGATAACCGTTTTGACCGCAGCAGTGAAAAATACCTACGGTTGCGTTACGGGTTTATATAAGGCTGAGTGCCATTCGCGCTTTCCAAGAGAAGAGGAATTTGCCAAGGTTATCGCCAAGGTGCACTCGATAACAAAGCCGGCACTCTCTATAGTGGATGGTATAGTAGGCATGGAAGGTGACGGGCCTGCCGCGGGCAGGGCTAAGAAGCTTGGGGTAATTTTAGCCGGGCCCGATGCGGTGGCTGTAGATTCTTGCATAGCAAGGTTGATGGGGCTTGAGCCATTCGATATACTAGTCACCAAAGAGGCCTATAAGATGGGGCTGGGCGAGGGCCATCTTTCCAGGATAGAGGTCTTGGGTGGAGATCTTAAGGAGCTCGCTTTTAAGAATTTTAAGCTTCCGCAGACGACTCCGCTCAGGATAATACCGCGGGCCCTCGTAAAAAGAATAGCCAGGTTTATAAGGTTTAAACCCGTTATAAATATGTCGCTTTGCAAAAGATGCAACCTTTGTAAAATAACCTGTCCGGTAGGGGCGATGGTCATAGAGTCCGACGAATGTTCGATAGATTACAAGAAATGCGTCAAATGTCTTTGCTGTCACGAAGTCTGCCCGTACAAGGCTATATATATAAGTCGTAATTTCCTGACCAAAATGGTGTGGGGGTAGAAAAATTTAGTTTTTGCGTCGGCGGTTACCTTTTGGCCGCCTTCCGCTTGCCGTAAATTTGCATTAGGCATGCAAATTTACTGTGGCAAAATTTTGATCGGCCAATGAACCTAAACAAGCTAATACAAGTTTGAGCAGGCCAGTTTCATTGGCCGGTCTAAATCGCCAATAGGTATCAAAATTTTGTAACAGTCGTTTCAGGCGGCCAAAATGTAACCGTCTAAATTGCAGAGGAAAATTTAAAGACAAACGACTGAGTAAATTTTTGTCTCATCTTGCAGGGGCCCCCGGAGATACCGACCCTGAGAGGGGAACAAGCATTGCAGGCAAAAATTTTGGATAGGAGTTGTATGCCGGTAGCGACGATAGATTGGAAGGACGGGAAGATACGATATATCGACCAGAGGCTATTGCCGGGGGAGGTGAAGTTCGTCTCGTGTTCTGATATACGAAAGCTATGGGCGGCGATAAAGACGCTGGCTATCCGCGGCGCTCCGGCTATAGGCATAGCAGGCGCATTGGGAGTTGTGCTTGCGAGCCGCAGCTCTAAGGCAAAGAATTTTGAAGCGTTCTATAAAGACCTGGTTTCCGATATCAGGTATCTCGCGTCGTCGCGTCCTACTGCCGTGAATCTATTCTGGGCTTTGAAAAGAATGGAGCGCGTAGCTTCCCGGAATAGTTCCAAGCCGCTCGACGAGATTAAAGCCATCATACTTAAGGAAGCCCTCGCGATCATCGAGGAGGACAAAAAAAGCTGCCGCGCGATGGCTTGTTATGGAGCCAAGCTTGTCAGGAACGGCGATACTATACTTACCCATTGCAACGCGGGCGGTCTTGCCACTGCCGATTACGGCACTGCGCTAGGGGTACTATTTGAATCTAAACGGCAGGGGAAAAATATAAAAGTGTATGCCGATGAGACCAGGCCATTATTGCAGGGTGCGCGGCTCACTGCCTGGGAGCTTATGCATGAAGGCATAGACGTGACCCTTATTTGCGATAACATGGCTGCCAGCCTCATGGCAAAGAGGAGGATCGACAAGATATTTGTCGGTGCCGACAGGATAGCCTCTAACGGTGATGCCGCAAATAAGATCGGTACGTATAGCCTGGCGGTACTGGCAAAGTATCATAAAGTTCCTTTTTATGTGGTAGCGCCTGTCTCGACTTTTGATATGGGCCTGAAGTCAGGACGGGACATACCCATAGAAGAGCGCGACGGCGACGAAGTGCGTTCGATCATGGGGAAGCTAGTCTCACCGAAAAATGTCAAAGTTTATAATCCGGCGTTTGACGTCACGCCCGGTGGTCTTATTACGGCAATAGTGACCGAGCGGGGGGTGTTCAAGCAGCCGTATAGTAAGTCGCTGAGAGCGATTAGGAATCAGGCCGGTTAAGAAGGATGAAGGACGAGGGACGAGAGACGATTGTGGTGGCGATGTCATTAGTCATCTCTCATCCATCTTCTCTCGGTTATAGTCTTTCATATATACTGGAAAAATATTTGTGAAGATAAAAGATATAGGCGAGATAGGACTGATAAGCGAGATAGCTAAGGGTATCCGGCTTGATAGCTCAGTCGTCAAGGGTATAGGCGATGACACCGCGGTTATAAAATGGAAGCGCGATAGGTATCTACTATTTACTTGCGACATGGTCATAGAGGATGTGCACTTTACGCGTAAGAGCGCGCCGCCTTTCGAGATAGGATGGAAGGCCATGGCCAGGAACATAAGCGATATAGCGGCTATGGGAGGCGTTCCGAAGTACGCGCTTATTTCGGCGGGGCTGGATCCTGATATGAGCGTGTCTTATATTAGACAGATAAAGCGCGGTATATTATCGGCTGCGGATAGGTTCGGTATAAATGTGGTGGGCGGCGACACCTCAAAATCGTCAAAGCTGGTAATAGACATATCTTTAATAGGAGAGGTCGAGAAAGATTGTCTTACGCTTCGAAGCGGCGCTCGTAAAGGCGATGTCATACTGGTTACGGGCGCCATAGGAGGTTCTTCTAAGGGCAGGCACCTGAATTTTATGCCTCGCTTGGAAGAGGCCAGGCAGATAGTTAAAAACTTCAAAGTCAATTCCATGATAGACGTATCCGACGGTCTACTGATAGACCTGTCCCGGATATTGCGTGCCAGCTCTGCGGGCGCCAGGTTATTCAAGGATTCCATTCCGCTCTCCCGCGATGCGGATTCGTTTGAAAAGGCGGTATCGGAAGGCGAAGATTTCGAGTTATTATTCACCATGAGTGTTAAAGAGGCGCGCCGTTTCTTTATCCATGGATTAAGGAAGATGAAGACTCCCGTGACGCTTATAGGGCAGATCACCGGCAATGAGAAAGGGTTTGTGCTGGTGACTGAGCGCGGGGAAAAGAAGATAACCGGGAGCGGTTTTTTGCATTTCTAGACGGGTGTAGATAAAAAATGAAATTGATATCTAAAAATCCGGATGAAACTATTTTGATAGGCCAAAGGCTTGCCCGGGAACTTAGGCGGGGAAGCGTCGTTGCCCTTATCGGGGATCTGGGCTCGGGAAAGACCGTGCTTACCAAAGGCATAGCAAAAGGGCTCGGTGTTAAAAACTCCCTGTATGTCAACAGCCCAACATTTGTCATTATAAAGGAGTATAAAGGCAAGGTCCCTCTCTACCATTTCGATCTATATCGCTTGAATCATTCCAGTCTTTTGGATATGGAAAACTTCGAGGAATATTTTTACGGAGACGGTGTAACGGTCATAGAATGGGCCGATAAGATCCGTGAACACCTGCCCCCACAACGCGTTGAAGTCAAGATGAAGGTGACTGGGGAAGGGGAGAGGAAAATAGAAATCAATAATTTCAAATGACAAAATTCAAATACTACCAAATAAACTCCAAACCAAAATCCCAGTAGCATTTTTGATTTTTGATTTGGGATTTATTTGGTAGTATCGGTATTATTAGGATTTTGTATTTTGAGGAGCGCATGAACATATTATCCATCGATACATCTACAGACTACCTGAGCATAGCCGTTACCAGGGATGCTAAGGCCCTTTCCAAGGTCCATAAGAAGGTCCCGATGATGCACTCGAGCCTTCTTGTCCCGACGATAAAAACGGTTATGGCAAGAGGCAGGGTGCGTCTCCGGGATCTAGACGGTTTTTGCATAAGCATCGGACCGGGTTCCTTTACTGGGCTACGCATAGGGGTCACCACAGTCAAAGGCCTTTCCTATGTATATGGCAAACCTGTAGCAGAGGTGCCTACCTTGGATGTTATAGCCTATAATGCGATCCATCATAAAGGTTTTATCTGTCCGGTGCTGGATGCGCGTAAGGGTAAGGTTTATGCCTGCATTTACAGTTCCGATGGCCGCTCGCTAAAAAGGGTTTCAAAATACCTCCTGATTACTCTTGACGAGCTTGCTTTAAAACTAAAAAAGTATAATAGCGCAATACTAATGGGAGATATGGCGGGAAGGCTTGGGCCGGTAGATAAACCTTTCTTCGGAGGCGATTGGCATCCAAGAGCCGAGATCGTAGCCAGATTAGGTCTGGAATTATTTAAAAACGGCAAAACCGTCGGTTCTTCAGAACTCGAACCTATGTATATTTATTCAAGAGAATGCGATATCAAAGGAAGATGAGATGGCAACCCGCAAGAAGATCATGAAAAAAATCGCAACAACGACAAAGAACGGAATAGAAAGATTACATTACAGGCCGACCTGGGCGGAGATCGACCTCAAGGCGATCGCTTACAATTACCGACAGGTGAAGAAGGTCGTAGGCAAAAATATTAATGTGATGGCGGTCGTTAAGGCTAATGCTTATGGTCACGGAACGGTGGAAGTTTCAAAGGCTCTCGAACGTCTAGGGGTGGCCTACTTGGGCGTGGCCACTACGGATGAGGCCATAAGGCTGCGCGACCACGGTATAAAGTCTCCCATACTGATACTTGGCCATGTATTGCCCGAAGAAGTCAAGCCGGCTATGGAAAGGGACATCACGCTTACCATATGCGGCTATGAATTGATGGAATCTATAAAGGCTGCCGCAAAGCGCGGCATTAAGGCCAAGGTTCATGTGAAGATAGATACAGGTATGGGCAGGATAGGTATCTGGCATGAAGAGGCGATGCATTTCATAAAGAACATATCTCAGGAGAAAGACGTTGTTATAGAAGGCATTTATACCCATTTCTCTAGCGCAGGCCGGGATGATTTCTTTACCAACTATCAGATAGAAGCTTTTGAGAAGTTGTTGTCTAAATTGGAAGACTTTGATATAGATATACCTTTAAAACATGCGGCAAACTCGATAGCTACGGTAGATTTTAAAAGGTCGCATCAGAATATGGTAAGGCCAGGCCTTATAATCTACGGTATGTACCCAAAATATACATTCCCTAAACTTATAAGATTAAAACCTGCGCTGGCATTTAAGACAAGGGTGGCTTATCTTAAAGATACCCCAGCCGGCCGGTCTATAAGTTACGGCAGGACTTATATAACTCAGAAAGCCACCGTGATAGCCACCTTGCCTGTAGGTTATGCTGATGGGTATGAGAGGAATCTGTCAAACAAGGCAGAAGTTCTTATACGAGGCAAGCGCGCGCCTGTTATCGGGAAGGTCACTATGGATCAGACCATGATAGACGTAGGCCGTATTCATGGCGTAAAAGTAGGTGATGAGGTAGTTTTGATAGGTAGGCAAGGCCGTAATGAGATAAGAGCAGAGAAGATAGCCCGCCTGGCAGGCACAATAGCATACGAAACCGTATGCTCTATATCTAATCGTGTGCCCAGAGTCTATAAGTCGTAGCCCCAAGAAACCCAATAAACCCAACAAACTTGCTGGACAGCGCCTGTTTTTGTTCTCATTGACATAATATATCCTAATAGTATATAATCTTAACTCATATCATTCCTTTTAAAGAGAAAGGGCTCTATTATGAAGAGCGATAAGATAAAAAAGGGTATAGAAAGGGCCGGCGCCAGGAGCCTTTTATATGCTACAGGCATATCGAAAGAGGATATGGCGAAGCCTTTCATAGCTATTGCTTCATCCAGGACCGACATCATACCGGGCCATATACATATGGGCCGTCTTGAGCGTTTTATAGAGCGCGGCGTGGCTGCAGGAGGCGGAGTGCCTTTTGTGTTCGGTATACCTGGTATATGCGATGGCATCGCGATGGGTCATACAGGCATGAGATATTCGCTTGCCTCCAGGGAGCTTATCGCAGACATGATAGAGACCATAATGAAGGCTCATTGTTTTGACGGATTGGTCTGCCTCACAAATTGCGACAAGATAACACCCGGTATGCTAATGGCTTCAGGCAGGCTAAACGTTCCAACTATTGTGGTCACGGCCGGGCCTATGATGAGCGGGAATCTCAAGGGAAGGCGTTTATCATTGGTAAAAGACACTTTCGAAGCTGTCGGCCGGTGCAAAGCAGGCGAAATATCGGCTGATGAGCTTGCTTCTTTGGAGATGTGCGCCTGCCCAGGAGCAGGGTCCTGCCAGGGTCTTTATACGGCAAACTCTATGGCATGCGTTACCGAAGCGCTTGGCATGAGTCTTCCGGGATGCGCGACGAGCCTTGCCGTATCGGCCAAGAAGGATAGGATAGCCCAGGCAAGCGGAGAGAAGATAGTCGACCTGGTAAAACGCAATGTGCTTCCCAGGACCATAGCCAGGCGTGAGGCGTTCGAGAATGCCATAAAAATAGACATGGCGCTTGGCGGTTCAACAAACACAGTTTTGCATATAATGGCGGTCGCCAAAGAATTCGGGGTCGAGGTACCGATCGAGATGTTCGATTCTATATCCAAGGAGACGCCCCACATAACCAACATTCTTCCCGGCGGAGAGCATTTTATGGAGGATCTGGAGTCTGCCGGCGGGATACCGGCCATAATGAAGCGTATGAAAAATGCGCTTAAAGACGTTATGACCGTTAGCGAAAAGCAGATAAGTCAGATAGCCAACGAAGCGCAGATTCTGGATGAGAACGTAATCAGAGATACTAAGAACGCGTATCACAGAGAAGGCGGTATAGCGGTTTTGAAGGGTAATATTGCTACAGAGGGCGCTGTCATAAAGCAGACCGCTGTCTCTGAAGCTATGATGCGGTTTACCGGAAAGGCCCGAGTATTCGATTCGGAGGAATCCGCCATGCAGGCCATAATGGCCGGCAAGATAAAGAAGGGAGATTGTATTGTTATAAGATACGAAGGCCCTAAAGGCGGCCCTGGCATGAGAGAGATGCTCTCTCCGACTGCTGCTATAGTCGGTATGGGCCTTGCAGATGATGTGGCTTTAATAACGGATGGGCGTTTTTCCGGAGGTACCCAGGGGCCTTGCATAGGGCATATTTCGCCGGAAGCGGCTGTTGGCGGCGTTATCGCAGTTATTCAGGAGAACGATGAGATACATATAGATATTCCGAATAGAAAGCTTGAGCTCAAGGTGAGCGATTCAGAAATAAAAACACGCTTGGCGAAGTGGAAGGCGCCGGCCCCGAAAGAGACTGAGGGGTATCTGGCACGATACGCCAAGGCCGTTGCCTCGGCATCGGAAGGCGCAGTTCTAAAGGCGTAAAATCCGAAGCACGAAATACGAAATCCGAAACAAATTATAATTTCGAATTTACCATAAGGTAACTCATGAAATTAAGCGGTGCGCAGATACTCATAGAAGCTCTCAAAAAAGAAGGCGTCGACGTCATATTCGGCTACCCGGGAGGACAGGTATTGCCGATATTCGACAAGCTTTACGACGCTTCCATAAAATTGATACTGACCCGGCACGAGCAGGGGGCAGCGCATGCTGCCGATGGTTATGCCCGAGCTACAGGTAAGGTCGGCGTCTGTCTTGCCACATCCGGACCCGGCGCTACCAATCTCGTGACCGGCATCGCTACCGCGTATATGGATTCTATACCTATGGTAGCCATTACGGGCCAGGTCAAGACCTTCCTTATCGGCAACGATGCGTTCCAGGAGGCGGATATTACCGGTATAACAAGGCCCATTACAAAACATAATTACCTTGTGGAAGATATAAAGGATCTTGCCAGAATAATAAAAGAGGCCTTTCATATTGCGAGGACCGGAAGACCCGGTCCCGTGTTGATAGATTTCCCATCCGATATACAGATGCAGGAGATAGAATTTATTTATCCGGAAAAGGTGGACATAAGGGGATATAATCCGACCTATAAAGGCCATATAGGTCAGATAAAGAGGGCGGCCAAGGCTATAGAAAAGGCAAAACGCCCGATACTTTATGTGGGCGGAGGCGCTATAATATCCGATGCTTCAGGGGAGGTTGTGGAGCTTGCGAAAAATAATGACATACCTGTGGCAATGACTCTCCTGGGCCTCGGGGCATTTCCCATGACCGATAAACTCGCGCTCGGTATGCTGGGTATGCACGGTACCGGTTACGCTAATCACGCGATAATGGAGTCGGATCTTATCATATCGGTCGGGGCAAGGTTCGATGACAGGGTTACGGGAAAACTGGATGCCTTCGCTCCAAACGCCCAGGTAATACATATAGATATAGACCCCGCAAGTGTTTCGAAAAACGTGGAGGTCGATATTCCCATAGTGGGCGACTGTAAAACCGTATTAAAGCAGCTAAACAAGCTGGTAAAGAAGCCGGACATCGCTTCCTGGGTTAAAAGGATAGAAGAGCTAAAAAAAGAACATCCGCTTAAATATAAAGACGACGATAAACTTCGTCCTCAGTATGTTATAGAAGAATTGTGGAAAGCCACAAAGGGTGACGCGATAATCTGCACCGAAGTAGGGCAGCATCAGATGTGGTCTGCTCAGTTCTATAAATTTACAAGACCGAGGACGATGCTTTCGAGCGGAGGTCTGGGAACTATGGGATACGGGTTTCCGGCGGCTATAGGAGCGCAGATAGGTAAGCCTAAGTCCGTTGTCATAGATATAGCGGGTGACGGTTCGATACAGATGAATATCCAGGAACTGGCTACCGCGGTGGTCAATAAGCTTCCGGTCAAGATAATCATACTTAATAACGGTTGTCTCGGGATGGTCAGACAGTGGCAAGAGCTCTTTTACAAAAAGAGATACTCTTATACCTGTCTTGCCGGAGACGGGCCGGATTTCGTAAAATTGGCAGAGGCATACGGCGCCGTAGGGATGAGGGTAACAAATAAAAAAGATGTCCGGCCCGCTATCGATAAAGCCCTTAAGACCGACGGCCTTGTAATTATGGACTTCATCGTGGAGGGCGAGGAGAATGTATTCCCCATGGTCCCGGCTGGGGAAGCCCTGAACAGGATGATCGGAGGAGGGCTCGCGTAGGCATACCATGAAACATACTATATCGGTATTGGTAGAGAATAAATTCGGTGTACTGGCGCGCATAGCCGGGTTATTCAGCGCGCGCGGATTTAACATAACGTCGCTTGCCGTCGGCGAGACAGAGGACCCGACCACGTCCAGGATGACCATAGTGGTTGAGGGTGATGATAAGACCCTCGAGCAGATAAAGAAGCAGCTCAATAAACTTATCGATGTGATCAAGGTCGCGGATTTCAAGGAGGGGGAATTTATAGACCGTGAGATCATACTGATAAAAGTAGCCGTATCGGCGAAGACCAGGAAAGAGATACTGGAGGCGGTGGAAGCGGCCGGTGGTACTATAGAAAATGCCGGATCGAAGAGCTTGACCGTTGAACTTGCCGGGGACCAGAATAGCATAAAGACTATGCTCGAACTTTTGAAACCTTTTGGGATAATCGAGATGGCCAGGACCGGCCGTATAGCAATGAGCATATCAGATAAAGGGCTTCATGGCGAGGGCAAGCCGGAAGTGAATGAGTGATTCCGTTGATCGTTTATCGTTAATCGTTTGGTGCGATTAATATTTACGATAAACGATAGACGATAAACGATAAACGAAAAAGGGAGGAAAACGTGGCGAAGATTTACTATGACAAGGATGCAGATCTGAATTTTTTGAAAGGTAAGAAGATCGCTGTGATAGGGTACGGTATCCAGGGGCGCGGGCAGAGCCTGAACCTTAGGGATTCGGGAGTCGATGTTATTGTGAGCGAACTTTCCGGGACCAAGAACTACGAGCAGGCAAAGGCGGACGGGTTTAACCCGGTATCTGCTAAAGAGGCATCCAGAATAGCTGACGTGGTCCAGATACTTACAGAAGATCATGTGCAGGCGACAGTTTACAAGAACGACATCGCCGAAAACATGAAGAAGGGCAAGACCCTGATATTTTCTCACGGTTTCAATATTCGCTTCAAGCAGATAAAGCCATCCAAGAAGATCGACGTGGTGATGATAGCTCCTAAGGGCCCGGGCGCATTGGTCCGCCGTATGTATGAAGAAGGCAAGGGAGTGCCATGCCTTGTAGCAATCTACCAGGACGCCTCCGGTAATGCTTTAAAGACCGCGCTTGCTTACGCAAAAGGTATAGGCGGGACAAAGGCGGGTGTCATCGAAACGACTTTCAATGAAGAGACCGAGACCGATCTTTTCGGAGAGCAGGCAGTCCTGTGCGGCGGAGTCTCAGAGCTTATAAAGGCCGGATTTGATACGCTGGTCGAAGCCGGATATCAGCCGGAGATAGCTTATTTCGAGGTATTGCATGAGCTTAAACTTATCACCGATCTTATCCAGGAATACGGTATAAGCGGGATGAGACGCCGGGTATCCAATACTGCCTGCTGGGGCGATATAAGCTGCGGTCCGCGTATAATAACCGAAAAGACCCGCAAAGAGATGAAGAAGATGCTTAAGCAGATAGTCTCCGGCAAGTTCGCGCGGGAGTGGATAAAGGAAAACGAGGCCGGCAGACCTAAATTCAAAGAGCTCCTCAATAAAGGTGACAGCCATCCTATAGAGAAGGTCGGGCAGGACCTTCGTAAGATGATGGCGTGGATGAAATAAAGTAATAGGGAAGGTTAAGGTTTAGGTTAAGGTTAAGAAAAATCCATTAAATTCTCGATCTCAACCTGAACCTCAACCTGAACCTTTTTGGGAAATTATATGAGCAAGATAATAATATTCGATACGACACTTCGCGATGGGGAGCAATCGCCGGGAGCGAGCCTTAATATAAACGAGAAGCTTGAGATAGCAAGGCAGCTTGCCGTCCTAGGCGTCGATGTCATAGAGGCCGGGTTTCCGATATCTAGCCCTGGAGACTTCGAGGCCGTAAGCATGGTAGCTAAAAATATCAAAGGCCCCATTGTTTGCGGGCTTTCGAGGGCTCTAGAAAAAGATATAGATGCCGCTTATGATGCGGTAAGGCATTCTCACAGGCCCAGGGTGCATGTCTTTTTGGCGACCTCGAAGATCCATATGAAGTATAAGCTCAAAAAGGCCGAAGACGAGATACTGAAGCTTGCCGTGGCGGCGGTAAAATACGCCAGGGCTAAATGCCGTGATATAGAGTTTTCTCCCGAGGATGCGTCCAGGACGGAAAAGCAGTTCTTATATAAGGTAGTGGAGGCCGTTATAGATGCCGGCGCCTCAACGGTGAATATACCGGATACGGTAGGTTATGCCACCCCGTATGAATACGGCCAGCTCATAAAGGATCTCAAAAATAACGTGACGAATATAGATAATGCCGTTATAAGCGTACATTGCCATAATGATCTCGGTCTTGGCGTCGCAAACTCTCTTTCCGCGGTATTGAACGGAGCCGGTCAGGTAGAGTGCACCATGAATGGTCTTGGAGAACGCGCGGGGAACGCTTCGCTCGAAGAGATAGTGATGGCCATCAAGACAAGAAGCGACGTATTTAAAGATCTCAGTACAGGAATAAATACCAAAGAGCTTTATAAGACTAGTCGTCTCGTATCTAAGCTTACGGGTGTTCCTGTTCAGCCCAACAAGGCTATTGTGGGGGCGAATACATTCGCGCACGAGTCCGGAATACACCAGGATGGCGTGATGAAGGAGAGGACTACATACGAGATAATGAACCCGGAAGACGTCGGATTCGAGGAGTCGAAGATGGTCCTCGGGAAGCATTCAGGTCGCCATGCATTTGATGCCCGCCTGAAAGATATGGGCTTTACTCTTTCGAAAGTGCAGCTCGACGAGGCCTTTGACCGGTTCAAAAAGCTCGCCGATAAAAAGAAGGAAGTCTTTGACGAAGACCTGGAGACTATAATAGACGAAGAGATAAGCAGAATACCGGAAAGGTTCAAGCTAAAACATTTCCGTATAACTTCGGGAGACGAGACTAAGCCCTCCGCCATGATAACTTTGGAGCGAGACGGGAAATTTGTCGAAAGCATATCTGGAGGTGACGGACCGGTTGACGCATGCTATAAAGCTGTAGACAAGGTAACGTCCATAAAGGGTAAGCTCATAGATTACCAGATACGGTCGGTTACAAGCGGTAAGGACGCTCTCGGCGAGGTATCCGTCAAGATATCTTCGGGGAGCAGGATAGTCTCGGGCCGCGGTTCCAGCACCGATATCATAGAGGCCAGCATAAAAGCCTATGTCAATGCGGTCAATAAGCTGGTTAGCAGGGCTAAATAGGAGTTGTCCGTTTATCGTCAATCGTTTATCGTCAATCGTTTTTACGAAATACGATGAACGATTAACGATGAACGATTAACGATTAACGATACATGGCTACCAAACTTTACGGACTTGTAGGTCACCCAGTGCGGCATTCGCTGTCTCCGGCGATGCAGAATGCCGCTTTCGAGGCACTGGGCATAGATGCCGAGTATAAGCTTTTCGATGTGCCGCCTTCCGGGCTTGCAGAATTTTTCCGCGGTATTCCAGATAATTCCATATCAGGGATAAATATTACCATACCTCATAAGATCAAGGCCAAGGAGTATCTGGAAAAGAACGGCCTTATAGACGAAAATGCTATTCGCTTAGGCGCGGTCAATACGGTAAAAGTTACTCTAGACGGCCTTAAGGGTTTTAATACCGACGGCCCCGGGTTTTACAGGTCCCTGGTCGAGGATCTTAAATTCGAGCCGGAGAATAAGACCGTATTTTTTATGGGCGCCGGCGGTGCGGCTGTGGCCATAATAATGTATCTGGGTAACGGTCCGGCAAAGATATTTGTGCATGATATTGAAAATGGTAAGGCCAAAGAGGTGTGGAAACAGTATTCTAAATTTTATGATCCGGAAAAACTGTCGATCGTCGATAAGACCGGATTTGAGGAGGCTCTTGAGGCAAGCGACCTTTTGGTGAATGCTACACCTGTTGGCATGAAGGAGTCAGACCCTTCGCCGGTAGACAAATCTCTTTTGCACAGCGGCCTTTATATCTATGACCTTATTTATAACGTTACGGAAACGGCCCTTGTCAAAGAGGCCTTAAGGATGAAGCGCCATGCAGTGACCGGACTTGGAATGCTCCTCAGACAGGGGGCCATAGCCTTTGAGATATGGACAGGCCAAAAAGCGCCCGTCGATATTATGAAGAAGGCCCTCAAGACCGCGCTGAAGGCCAGGTGATTATGGAGATACTCGTCTTTATTTTTGGCGCGGTGATCGGAAGTTTTTTGAATGTGTGCATATACCGTCTTCCGCTGGGGCTTTCTATAGTCAGGCCGAGGTCGTATTGTCCGAAATGTAAGCGCCAGATCCTTTGGAGCAATAATATACCGATTGTGAGTTATCTGGTTCTAGGCGGCAGGTGCAGGGACTGCAGGACCAGGATCCCTGTAAGATATTTTATCGTAGAGGTCCTTACGGCGTTACTCCTGGCAGGGCTTTATCTTTCATTCGGATTCACAGCCAAATTTTTTGCTTACTCTATACTTACCTGCGGACTGATCGCGGTATCTTTTATCGACCTTGCGACATACGGCATACCCGATGTCATAAGCATAGGAGGGATAATCGCCGGTTTGGCTTTTTCGCTGGCCTATCCTTCTGTATTCGATGCAGAAGGAAGGTTATTGTCTTTTTCCAGATCGTTTATAGGTGCCGTTGCAGGAAGCCTGTCTATATATATGATGGGCCTTCTCGGCGCCGCGGCGTTCAAAAAAGAAGCCATGGGCGAAGGGGATATCATACTAATGGGAGCCATAGGGGCATTTTTGGGTTGGAAGCTTACGATCCTGGCATTCTTCATTGCTCCTTTTTTCGGCGCATTATTCGGCCTTGTGGTTAAAGCCAAGACCAGTCAAAGCGTTATACCATACGGCCCTTTTCTCGCGCTAGGGGCAGTGATAGCTATATTTTTCGGAGAGAATGTTATTCAGTTTTTGTTCTACGGCCTTTATTAGGCGAATGTTTAACGGAGGGTCTTATGCTTCGATATCTGACGAGCGGAGAGTCGCACGGTAAATGTCTTGTATCTGTGATAGAAGGAGTGCCCGCCGGGCTGGAGCTTAACGGCAGCGCCGTAAACGTGGAATTATGCAGACGGATGATGGGTTTTGGCCGCGGCAAGAGGATGCAGATCGAGTCGGACCGTGTCGAGATATTATCGGGTGTCCGGAAAGGCCTTACCATAGGAAGTCCCGTAGCGCTTCTTATCAATAACCGCGATCATTCGATAGATAGGTTACCGGTAGTTCTTGAACCAAGGCCGGGCCATGCAGATCTGGGCGGTGTGTTGAAATATGGGTTAAAAGATATCCGCGATGTTCTGGAGCGCGCCAGTGCCAGGGAAACGGCGGCAAGGGTAGCCGTAGGCGCTGTAGCGAAAAGCCTTTTGGAACAATTCGGTATAAGGGTCGCAAGCCATGTCATAGTGATCGGCAAGGTTCGATCAGAGGCGAAAGGACTCGGGTTCAACCAGATAATTATGATATCCGAAAAGTCATCAGTCAGATGCGCCGATCCGGACGCTTCCCGGCTGATGTGTAAAGAGATATCCGAGGCCGCCGAACAGGGAGATACATTGGGCGGCGTATTCGAGATAGTCATAAACGGGTGCCCTCCGGGGCTGGGTAGTTATGTTCAATGGGATAGGCGCATCGATGCATGCTTGGCAAAGGCCGTTATGTCCATACAGGCAGTCAAGGGCGTAGGCTTTGGAGTGGGCTTCGAATCGGCCATTCGTAAAGGTTCGGCAGTACATGACGAGATATTTTACGATAAAAAACGCGGGTTTTACCGCAAGACTAACAATTCGGGCGGTATCGAAGGCGGCATGACAAACGGCGAGGATGTGATAATACAGGCTGCCATGAAGCCCATATCCACACTTAGAAAACCCTTGGCTAGTGTTAATATAAGGACTAAGAAGCCCGTATCTGCTACCGTTGAGAGGTCTGATGTCTGCGCTGTGCCCGCGGCGGGAGTTGTGGGTGAGGCCGTTTGCGCTATAGAGATAGCCAATGCCATGATCGAAAAGTTCGGCGGTGATTCGGTGGCCGATATGCGTAGAAACTATGAAGGGTATTTGGAGCAAGTTAGGAAGGCATGAAAGTGCAAAGCGGAAAACGCTTTAACTTTACACTTTTCACTTTAAACTTTACACTAATAATATGCGCAATATTATCCTGATAGGTTTTATGGGTACGGGAAAGACGACGATAGCGACGCAGCTGGCGCGCATCCTTAAGATGCGTTATGTCTCAGTAGACGATTTGATAGAAAAACGCGAGAAACGCACGATAAACGAGATATTTACCACCGAAGGCGAGGAATATTTCCGCGATGTGGAGAGCGAGATAATAAGCCAGTTGTGCGGCCTGGAAGGTCAGGTAATAGATGCCGGCGGAGGCGCGGT
>JAGOLR010000114.1 GCA_017993955.1 Candidatus Omnitrophota bacterium | reverse complement strand
GGGGTAAACACTCTTGAAGTTATAAAGTCTGGTCTTCGGGATAAGTATAAGGTCGTAGCCTTATCCGCCGACACCAACGTAAAACTTCTAGCCGAACAATCCCGCATATTTCGTCCGGATGTAATAGTGATCGGGCGCGGCTCGTCAGAGATCAAATCGCGCGGCATCCTGCCTTCGAATATAAAAGTATTACATGGCGGGGATGGCCTTGTCGAGATCGCGGGGCGTAAAGAAGTGGATATCGTGGTTTTCGCTATAAGCGGTACTGCATGTCTTCCTCCTCTTATCCGTGCGATTGAGAATGGTAAGGAGATAGCCCTTGCAAACAAGGAGTCTCTGGTAAGCGCCGGCTCTATAATTATGCCCCTTGCCAGAAAACACCGTGTCAGGATAATACCGATCGACAGCGAGCATAGCGCTATATTCCAATGCATAGACGGAAAGACAGACGAGATATCCCGTATATTCCTTACTGCAAGCGGCGGGCCTCTGCGCACGCTGCCGAAGAAGATTTTCGACCGGCTTTCTCTCGATTTTATACTTAAGCATCCAAAGTGGAAGATGGGGAAGAAGATATCGGTGGATTCCGCTACCATGATGAATAAAGGGTTAGAGATAATAGAGGCGCATCACCTTTTTGGTATAGCCGAAGAGAGGATAGATGTCTTGATACATCCCGAGGCGATTGTGCACTCCATGGTAGGTCTTGTGGACGGAGCCGTGCTTGCGCAGATGAGTAACCCCGACATGCGTCTTCCTATACAATACGCTCTTACCTATCCGGACAGACGGCGTTCTTCTGTAAAGGCGGTTGATTTTTGCAAGCTAAAAAACCTGTCTTTCCTGCCGCCGGATACCGAGAAGTTTCCATGTCTTGGGCTTGCGCGTCGCGCTATAAGAGCGGGGGGCACTATGCCCGCGGTACTTAATGCCGCAAATGAAGAAGCGGTAAAGCGGTATCTTGAGGGGGCTATAAAGTTTTCACTGATACCCAGAGTAATAGAAAAGGTCATATCCCGGCATAAAGTATTTCCCGGAAGAACATCTACGTTGGCCGATGTCTTCACGGCAGAGGCTTGGGCAAAAGAGGAAGCGAGGTCATTGTGTTGTCATTGATAGCGTTTTTGGCGGTTTTAAGCGTACTGGTTCTAGTGCATGAGTTTGGTCATTTTATTGCGGCCAAAAAAGTGGGAGTTAGAGTCGAGAAATTCTCGTTCGGTTTTGGACCGAAAATCATAGGTATAAAAAGGGGCGACACGGAATACCTTATATCCTTGATACCTCTGGGGGGGTATGTCAAGATGGCGGGGGACGATCCTTCCGAGGAATTAAAACATAAGCCGTGGGAGTTTTTATCGCGCAGCGTGTTTGACCGTTTCAATATAATATTCGCGGGGCCCGCCCTTAACTATCTTCTTGCATTCATTGTGTTTTCTATCATATTCATGTTCGGAAGTCCTACCATGACAGCAGAGGTCGGGGGGTTGATAAAAGACTACCCTGCCGAGAAGGGCGGTGTGCTTGTCGGGGATAAGATACAGGCTGTCGACGATGTCCCCGTTAAGTATTGGGAAGACATGACCGCAATGATCCACAAGCATGGCAAGGATAAGATAAAATTATCGATCGATCGCGGCGGGAAGGAGTTTCAGTTGGAGCTTGAGCCGGTTATACGCGAGACCAAAGATATATTTGGCCGCCAGTCCAGGATAGCGCTTGTCGGCATCTCTCCTTCACAGTCTATAGAGAACGTACGGTACGGTTTTGCCGAGTCGTTATGGATGGGTGCCCGCAAATTAGTCCAGCTCACGGCGATAACTTACAAGGCCTTGTGGTCTATGGTCATAGGCCAGCTTTCGGTCAAGGAGTCTATGACTGGCCCCATAGGTATATTCATGATAACGGGTCAGGCAGCCAAAATGGGTTTTATATATATATTGCATCTTATGGGGATATTGAGCGCTTCGCTTGCGATATTCAATCTATTGCCGCTTCCCATATTGGACGGAGGCCATATAATATTTCTGGCTCTTGAGAAACTGCGCGGCAAGCCGCTTTCATTGAAGGCGCAGGAGGCAGTGGCAAATGTGGGCATAACCTTTCTGATCCTGCTTACAGTTTTTATATTCTACAATGACATAATGAAGTTCGGCATAGCCGATAAGGTGACCGGTTTATTTAGAAAATAGATGGCGGAGCTTTGATAATATGAAGCGAAGAAAGACGCGGCAGATATCGGTAGGCAGGGTAAGAGTGGGCGGCGGCGCCCCCATATCTATCCAATCTATGACAAAGGTCAAGACATCTGACGTTAAAGCCGTTGTCGCGCAGATAAAGAGGCTCCAGAGGTGCGGTTGTGAAATAATAAGAGTTGCCGTGAAAGATACGGATGATGCCCTGGCTATCCGCAGTATAAAAAAAGGGATATCGATCCCGATCGTTGCTGACATACATTTCGATCACAGGCTTGCCTTGGAGGCTATAAAAAGCGGCGCAGATAAGATAAGACTGAATCCAGGCAATATAAGGCGCGAAGAAGACATCCGGCGTGTAATTCATGCAGCAAAGGCTTCTGGCGTGTCCATAAGGATAGGGGTAAATTCAGGTTCCGTATCAAGGTCTGGCAAAAGTTCTGCTTCCGACAATTTGGTAAAGTCCGCCATTAGATATGTACGGCTATTTGAAAAGCTTCGTTTCCACGATATAATTCTTTCGCTCAAAGCCTCTGATGTGCCATCCACTATAGAAGCTTACAGGCGCATTTCTAAGATATGCGATTACCCTCTCCATCTTGGACTTACAGCCTCGGGCCCATACGAGGAAGGCATGATAAAGTCGGCTATCGGGATAGGGGCCCTTCTGGTAGATGGGATAGGGGATACCATAAGAGTCTCGCTGACGGCCGGTCCGGAAGAAGAAGTCGTTGCCGCAAAGAGAATACTATCTGCAGTTGGAGCGCGCCGTTTTGGTCCCGAGATAATTTCATGTCCTACCTGCGGCCGCTGTCAGGTTGACCTGGTCAGTATAGTGAGCGCTTTGTCTGATAAACTAAACGCTATCCGCTATCCGCTATCCGCTAAACGTCCTATTAAAGTCGCTGTCATGGGCTGCGAAGTAAACGGCCCGGGCGAAGCGCGGGAGGCGGATATAGGTATAGCTGCCGGAAAAGGTTCCGGCGCATTATTCGTCAAAGGCAAGATCGTTCGGCGGGTGGCTGAGAAGGATTTTGTGAATGAGATCGTAAAAACATTAAATACGAAATCCTAATATCGAAATCCGAAACAATCTCAAAATTCAAAACCCAAAAACACACGATTTGAAGCATTTGAATTTAAAATTTTGGATTTGCTTAGAGTTTGGTTTTTAGGATTTTGGATTCTATATTAAGGAGTTAAACTATGCGTTGGACACAAG
>JAGOLR010000035.1 GCA_017993955.1 Candidatus Omnitrophota bacterium | reverse complement strand
CCCCTAAGGTCACGATACTGACATCGGATATATTTTTAAGGTCGGGAAATACGTAGTTGGATACGATATAAACACAAACCAAAAGCGGTATGATAGACATCAGGGCAAAAGCGACCAGGAACTTATACATCAATCCCTTACCACTCAATGTAAGGACTTTAAAGATCCCCATATATCCTCCTTAAGATATACAATGAAGGAACATATTATAATTTCATAAATATTTTAACCAAAGTATACCTGACCTAACATGGTTTGTCAAATGAGCTGATTTTGGAGGCCTCTGCCTCCCTCTCAAGCACCTTCCTGCCTATCCCCGTATGTATAAAATCCCATGGCAATATCTCGTCAAACTGCCTTGGACGTCTGGCGTAGAAATTAGGGTCAAGGCCGTTTTGGCTGAAGGAGTCGATCCACCGTTCAAAACGAAAAAAATCCTGCCAACCGTCAAAGCGCCCTCCTGACTTCCAGGCATCATAAATAACAGGTCCGATACGTCTGTCGCCTCGGGCCAGCGCGGCCTCTATATAACTCATTTTGAAAGAGTGAAAATCCAGCCCTATAAACCTGGATTTTACGGCAGATCGCAGGATAATCCTTTTGCGCTCCAGGTCATCTATCGAGTCCATGGGCTCCCACTGAAAAGCCGTATGCGGCTTTGGGACAAATGCGTTTATACTGGCGGTTACATCCGCCAGCTTACCGTCTACATCTTTCCGTAAAGACGATATCTCTTTAATCAATGCGGGGATCGACTCTACATCCTTATCGGTCTCGCGAGGCAAACCTATCATAAAATAAAGCTTCACCCTCCGCCACCCGGACTTAAAAGACTCAAGACACGCATTTGATAGTCTGGCTATATCTATGTTTTTATTTATGGAACGGCGCAATCCGTCGCTACCGGCCTCCGGCGCAAAGGTAAGACCGGATTTTTTTACTTTTGATATCAGCTCCGGCAGGTCTTTCAGGGCCTCTTCTACTCGAAGCGACGGAACCGAGATAGAGACATTTTTCGGCGAAAACTCCTTGTTCATATCCTCCATCATCTGCCTTATATCAGAAAAATCGACGCTTGAAAGAGAGAGCATAGATATCTCGTCATGGCCGGTATTCTTATAAGACTCGCGGGCAAGCCTTAATATATTCTCCCTTGACCGCTCCCTGCAGAGTCTGTAAGTAACGGTGGCCTGACAAAATCTGCACATATGCTTGCAACCGCGCATTACCTCTATGGCGATCCTGTCGTGTACTATGCCTATGTTGGGAACTATCTGCTTTGTGGGGTAGTATGCCCCGTCAAGATCCTTTATGATCCGCTTTTCTATTACCGCCGGGATACCGTCCTCTAAAGGCAAAAAGCTCTTTATGGTATTATCTTCATTGTATTTTACGTTATAAAAGGCGGGGATATATACCCCCGGTATCCCGGCAAGCTTCTTAAGAAGATCGCGCCTTGAAAACGCGGATCCAGGGTTTCGGCCCTTGCAGGCATCGACTATTTCGCCAACGGCCTCCTCCGCCTCGCCGACGACAAAGGCATCTATGAACTCTGCGATCGGTTCCGGATTATATACCGCCGGGCCTCCGGCTATTATCAGCGGATCGTTCTCTGCCCTGTCGCAAGAACGGACCGGTATCCCGCCTAGATCCAGCATGTTAAGAATATTGGTATAGCAGAGCTCGTGGCAGACACTGAAACCGACTATATCAAATTCCCGCATGGCCCTCCTGGACTCCAAGCTGAATAATGGAATATTATTCTCCCGTAAAACCTTTTCAAAATCCTGCCAAGGTGCAAATGAACGCTCGCACAGACAATCGTCACGCTCGTTCAATATCCCGTAAAGTATGCTTATACCGAGGTTGCTCATACCTACTTCGTATACATCGGGAAAAGCCAAAAGCACCTTGACCCGTTCCGGGGTCCAGTCTTTCTTCACAGAATTCCATTCTCCTCCGACATACCTGCCGGGCTTCTGCACCGTAAGAAGCAGCCCATCCAATCTTGGATCCATAAAACCCCGTTCCCTCTCTAGAAAGTAGAGCGCCTCATGCCTACATTTATCAATAACCCTATAGAAAAAAGAGTAGCTATCATGCTGGAACCTCCGTAACTTACCATCGGCAGCGGTATACCCACCACAGGCATGAGTCCTATGGTCATCGCAATATTGACTACCACCTGTACTGAGAGCATCATGGCAACACCCGTAGCTATTGCCTTGCCGTAGATGTCGCTGGTAAGCGCCGCTATACGCAAAGCTCTCTGTATTATAAAAAAATATAACAGCACCAAAGCCAATCCTCCCAGAAGCCCAAGCTCTTCTCCTATAACCGAGAATATAAAATCCGTATGGTGTTCGGGCAAAAAGTTCAGCTGCCCCTGAGAGCCGTTCAGCCAACCCTTACCGACAAGGCCGCCGGACCCGACTGCTATCTTTGATTGTATTATGGTATATCCGGCGCCGAGAGGATCGGAATTCGGATTTATAAAAACCAACAGGCGCTGTTTTTGGTAATCGCGCAGAAAATGCCAGAAAAAAGGCATGGCCGCCAGCCCCGCAGCGATCAGTCCGATTATATATTTGATATTCGCTCCGGATATCAACACTATCCCGAAAAATATAGGCAACAAAGTAAGGGCAGTACCAAGATCCGGTTGGACCAGGACCAGTCCGAAAGGTATAAAAAGTATCATATAGCACATAACGAAATCCCTGAACCCTGAAATAGTGCCCCTGTGAGATCCGCAATAATTCGCAAGCGCTAATATAAGGGCTATCTTTATAAACTCAGAGGGCTGAAAAGCAAACCCGCCTATCGAAAACCACCGCTGGGCGCCAAGTCTGGCGCGGCCCATTATCAGCACCAGCACTAATATGATAATCATCACGGAATAAAAAATATAAGAGATGTCTATGAACTTTTGATAGGATACGCTGACTACCACGAGAAATAAAACCAAACCCATCAGGACCCACAAAATCTGTTTGGCTATATAGTCCTCCGCGATAGAACTGACGCGCGGATGGGTTGCGCTGTACACGGCTGCCATGCCGATAACCAGCACCACCAGCGTCATGAGAAAAAGCGTCTTATCAAAGTCCCGAAAAGCCCTCTTCTCAAATATCATAAGATACCTATCTCCTCCGCCTTCTCGAAAACTCCGCCGGCTATCTCGGCGGGACCTACTCCACCCTTGCCTCCGTGCTCCAAAAATACAACTATGCAAAGCTTGGGATCGCCGTAAGGAGCGAATCCCGTAAACCAGGCATGAGATCTTCCTTGAGGATTTTGGGCAGTCCCGGTCTTGCCAGCGATCTTTATGCCTTCGACCCTCGCTCTTTTGCCTGTACCGCTCTCCCCGCTAACGGCCATGTACATGCCCTCTCCTATAAGTCTTATCGTCATCGACTCCAACTCGATATTCTTAGCCCTTCCCGGCATTATATCGGTGACGCCTATTTTCTTTACTATGAAGGGATGCCCCAGATAACCTCCATTGGCAATAACGGCTGTCATATTGGCGATCTGTAGCGGTGTGGCCAGGAGATAACCCTGGCCGATCGAATAATTTAGAGTATCGCCCTCGTACCAGTCGTCTTTTTTAAACAACCGCTTCCAGGCCTTACCGGGCACAAGCCCTTTTGCCTCTCCCGGTAAATCTATGCCGGTAACTCTTCCGAAACCGAATGCCTTGGCGTACGACTCAATAGCATCAGGACCCGCGCGCTTGCCGATATTACAGAAAAAGACATTACAGGAATTCATTATGCCGTCCAATATGTTCTGATATCCGTGCCCTTCGGCCTTCCAGCAATCAAGAGAAGCACGGCCTGTGTCAAAACTTCCTTTGCAAAAAAAACTCGTGTTTTTGTCTATCGCATTATTTTCCAGTGCAGCCGCAGCCGTCACGATCTTAAATACTGACCCTGGAGGATACTGGCCGGATATGGAGCGATTCAACATAGGTCTCTTAGACCTATCGCTCATAAGAGCGACTCTTTCGTCGGAATAATCCGGCTCGATAAAAATATTGGGATCGTAGCCGGGCGTGCTTGCAAGGGCCAGCACTTCTCCGTTTCTTGGATTCATGGCGATAATAGCGCCATGTCTTTCCCCAAGGAGCTTATCGCATTCCAACTGCAAGTCTATATCGATACTCAAATGGAGGTCCCCTCCCGCGGCCGGCTCTTTGATGCCCAGAACCCTTATGTGCCGCCCCCGGCTATCAACTTCAACCTGAGTACCGCCGTCCTTTCCCTTAAGATATGTCTCGTAATATTTTTCCAAACCATCCCGGCCTAAAAGATCGCGAGGCCTATAACCGTAATCTTTGAGAGACTCCAGCTCAGCCTCGGTTATCTCACTTAAATATCCTACTATATGACTGGCCGAAGTTTTATAAGGGTATCCTCTCTTAGACTTAACCTGTACTATAAGGCCCGGCGTATCAATGGTATTCTCCTCCAGCACAAGGGCCTTGGCGTTACCGATGTCTTCGGCTATCGTTACAGGCACATAAGGCTTGGCTCCGGATTTCAATAAAGCATCTATTATCTGCTTCTTTGAAAGCCCAAGCGTCTCTTTAAGAACCTTAGAAAGTCTGGCCCTGTCTCTTAATTCTTCGTAAACCAAGGCAACGTCAAAAGAAAGGCGGTTGGTAACTATGGGTTTTCCGTTCCTGTCAAAGATCATACCGCGGGGCCCGTCTATGGGTAAAAGGCGTATCGAGTTATTTTTGGACAACCTCATATAGTAGCTATAGCGCACTACCTGAGTATAAAACAAACCGGCCGCCAGGAAGACGAAAGATAATGTCACTATTGCTGTCAGGGCCTTGCCCCTCATATGATATCTGTCCCGGTTTTTACGGTGAGGAATCTGGGATAGTAGAATAGGGTTACAGCGGCGATAAAGCCAGTCGCCAGAGAACCCGGTACAACGGTAGTTGAAAAATATTCAAAAAAACCAAGCGCATGGTAGGTCGAGATGAGGGACACTACGATATAGTGAAGCGACATCGATACTCCGGTAAGGGCCGCTGTAATGAGCACACAGGTCCCTCCGGAATCCTTTGAAAGCTTGGAAGTTACCGACCCCGCAAAGAAACCGGTAGCCGCGCCAAGAAAGGCATTGACCCAAAAAAAATCTGCAGCGAAAACGTCCTGGGCAAACCCGCCGAATACTCCGGACTCGATCCCGGCCCTTGGGCCCAAAAAAATACCGAATAATACTATGCACATAGTTACCAAGTCTGGTTTTACACCGCCCACCGAAAGATGAGGTGCCAAAGTAAGCTGTAAAACCAGGGCAAATAACAATACCGAGTACATGCGCACTCGGTTCATTTTATACATAGCACCTCTTCGAGTTTGGCCATATCCTGGGCAGGCCTTATAACAGCACACTTATACAGGCGACCAGGTTCCCTCTCAACCTTCGCGACCTCCCCGACCAGGATACCTTTAGGGTATATCGATCCGAAACCGGCGCTGATTATCTTATCTCCTGAACGCACGTCGGAATCTAGCGCTATGTAAAGCATCTTGCAATTCCCGTCTGGCCGGCCGACCATCATACCCCCTTGCCCGCTTCTTTGTAGCAAGACCCCGACTTTTGAATTGGGATCCGTTATCAACAGCACCTTAGCAGAATAACGGCCGAGTTCCAATACCCTGCCTACAAGCCCTTTAGTGGATATAACGGCTTTATTGACCTTGATACCCGCGGTCGAGCCTTTGTCTATTATTATAGAATTTGACCAGTTGGTGGGGTCACGACCTATCACCTGGGCCGGTATTGTGCTATAAGGAGTGCTCTTACGAAAATCCAACAGCTCTCTGAGTCGGTCGTTTTCATTTACCAAGGTCTTCGCCTCATCAAGCTGCCGGGCTAATATCTCATTCTGGGATCGAATCGCCTTGTTCTCGTCCGACAAAGCCTTCCAAGGCAACATTCCCGAGAAAGAACCCTTAATTCCGTTCGCATAAGATATAGGCACGGATACGGAGTCGGCTATCTTCATTCGGAAAGGGCTGGATATGGTCTTCGAATTGGCTAAAACAAGGGCTAAGAGAACTGCCAGTATGAGGATATTGATTGGTCTATTTTTGTGGGTGCGCACATTTAGATATGTAACCGGACAAATTAAAAATTAGGATCTAGCGCTCTAGCTTGGGTGATACGGTAACCTTTTTGAGATATTTGATTTCGCTAAGCACCCTACCGGTGCCCAGAACAACGGCAGTAGTCGGATCCTCTGCGAGATGCACCGGAAGGCCGGTAGCCTCAGATATAAGCTTGTCAATACCTCTCAAAAGCGAGCCACCGCCTGCAAGAACTATACCCTTCTCTATAAGGTCCGAGGACAATTCCGGCGGTGTTCTCTCCAGAGTTATCCTGACGGCTTCTATTATCTGCGCGATCGCCTCGGACATCGCCTCGCGCACTTCTTCGCTTGTTATGGTTATGGTCTTGGGCAAACCAGCGACGAGATCGCGCCCCTTGACTTCCATCTTAAGCTCTTCTTCCAGCGGGTAGACGGAGCCTATCTTTATCTTTATCTCTTCGGAGGTGCGTTCACCTATCATCAAGTTGTAGTTCTTTTTGACATAGTTCGTAATAGCCTCGTCGAGTTCATCGCCGCCTACTCTTACAGATTTTGAGAAGACTACGCCCGCCAGAGATATCACCGCCATCTCTGTAGTGCCACCCCCTATATCTATGATCATATTGCCGAAAGGCTCCTGTATGGGCAGGCCCACGCCTATAGCGGCAGCCATAGGCTCTTCGATCATGAAGACCTCTCTGGCCCCCGCGTGCAGGGCAGAATCTTTTACCGCTCGCTTTTCAACTTCGGTTATGCCTGACGGGATAGCTATGACTATTCTTGGCCTTACGACCGTGCGGGACTTGTTGACCTTCTTTATAAAATAACGAAGCATCGCTTCGGAGATCTCAAAATCGGTTATTACACCATGACGCATGGGTCTTATAGCCACTATATTCCCCGGCGTCCTGCCAAGCATCCTTTTAGCTTCTTCACCTACCGCCAGCACGTTACTGGTCCCGGCCTGTACTGCGACAACAGACGGCTCGCAAAGCACTATGCCCTGGTTTTTAAGGTAAACAAGCGTCGTGGCAGTACCTAGATCGATGCCCATGTCATTGGAGAACAACCCGAGCGCTTCGTTGTAAACCTTACCGCCGAAATCCAGCATGCCTTTTACGTTCATATCGTCTCCGATTTGTGTAATCCTAACAGAAAAAAGTCAGATTGTCAAATTTTTTCATTGTTATTGGACTGATTGGAGATATATATCAAACAATAACCTATTGCCGTACCTAGCATAGCCCCCGCAAGAACGTCTGAAAAGTAGTGCACACCCAGGTACATCCTAGAAATTGCTACAAGAGTAGCCAGTATGAAAAATAAAACTCCGCCGCGGAAGCACCTGGAAGCTATTGTAGCCGCCATAAATGACTGCGTTGCATGAGACGAGGGAAATGAGAAACTCTTTTCATTTATCAAGAGTCGGACATCCGGCAGCTGCAAAAAAGGTCTGGGTCTTGAAACGGAATCTTTCAGAAAATATGTTATGTAATACGCTACGGTAAGACCCGCCCATAGCAATATGGCGGACTTCTTCTTATCGCCTTTGGCTAGCAAAAGCGGCAAAAAGGAAAGGACAAATATACCCTCTCCGCTTCCTATCTCACTCAATATAGGCATGAGGATATCCAGAAAATGGCTGGTGCAGTTCTTATTAAAAAAATAGAAGATGGTTGCGTCGATGCCGTTAAGCATATGCTCTTAAACCTTTTTTTAATTTATCAGACTGCCCAATATATCGAAAAACCCGGGGAAAGATTTGCTTACACAGGATACATCGTCGATATCGCTACGCCCTTTTGAGGCGAGCGCGGCTATAACCATGGCCATGCACGTGCGGTGATCCCCGAAGCTTTTTAACATGGCGCCTTCCAAACTCTCTTTGCCTTCGATTATTATGGAGTCGCCATCTACACCGAAACTCGCTCCCATAGACCGGAGATTTTGTCCCATGGAATTTATCCTGTCTGCCTCCTTGACCCTAAGCTCTCCGGCTCCTTTAACAATAGTCCGGCCCTTTGAAAATGCGGCAAGGACAAAAAGCGCGGGAAGCTCGTCTATAAGACCCGGAATAGCGCTCTCTTCTATGGTTATGCCGCGGGTTTCGGCCGCGGAGACTTCGATATCGGCATAAGGCTCAAATAGATCTCTCCTGTTAATAACTTTTATTTTAGCGCCCATATTAGTCATGGATTCTATCAGACCGGAGCGGGTAGGATTTACGCTTACGTCTTTTATCAATACCGTGGATCCGTCGAGGATAGAGGCGCCCACCATAAAAAATGCGGCACTCGATATGTCCCCGGGAACGGCAAAAGATCTGGCAGAAAGCTCTACGCCTCCCAATACAGATACGCTCATACCTTTAGAGGTTATAGCCGCTCCGAAATGCTCCATCATCCTTTCCGTATGGTCCCTGGATTTGAATTTCTCCTCTACGGTTGTAAGGCCGTTTGCGTAAAGACCGGCAAGGAGGATTGCGGACTTGACCTGCGCGCTTGGGACAGGCATCTTGTAATCTATCGGCATTACATCACCCCCCTTTATCAGTATGGGAGGTAACCCGAGGTGTGAAGCTTTAATATCTACCCCCATCAAGGATATGGGTTCCACTATGCGCTTCATTGGACGATGCAAAAGAGACGGCGCGCCGGTAATAGTAGCCTCGAAATTCTGGCCGGCCAGTATCCCGGGCAATATACGCATTGTCGTGCCTGACTCGCCGGCAAATAACGCTGCCTTAGGCTTCTTCAAACCGCGAAGTCCCGCTCCGTCTATAGTTGTCCTGCCGTTCGATGTTTCTATGGCCACACCCATCTCGCGAAAAGCCCTGATCGTATAAAGACAGTCGTCGCAATCGAGTAACCCCTCAACAGAAGTCCTTCCTTCAGATATGGCCCCCAACATAACCGCGCGGTGGGATATAGATTTATCGCCAGGCACTCTTATCTCACCGCACAATCTCTTTACGGGTTCTATAGATTTCATTTTTTCTTTTCCGCCTTATCCTTAGCGATTTCGCTATTAAGTTCTTTTATGAGCTTCTTCATATCTTTCGGGAGTTGGCTTGTGAACTCGATGTATTTACCTGTCGAGGGATGCGTAAAACCTATGGTCTTAGCATGAAGCGCGGGCCTGCCTATAGACGCCTTAGCGTTGGTACCGTAAGTCTCATCCCCCACAACAGGATGGCCTATATGCGCCATATGGACTCTGATCTGATGCGTCCTTCCCGTGCCAAGCCTAAGCTCTAAAAGGGTCGAATTTTTAAAACGCTCAATAACTTTATAAGAGGTGACGGCATTTTTATCGCTTTCGAAATCGACCGCTACCTTGCGCCTGTCATCGCGACTGCGGCCCAGAGGTGCCTCTACTATCCCGTTATCAAACTGCACAATCCCGTACACCACAGCCTCGTATACTCTCGTGGTGGCTTTGGCCTTAAACTGTTTCGAAAGCGATCTGTGGGCTCGGTCGTTCTTTGCCACCACCAGTAGACCCGTTGTTCCTTTATCTATCCTGTGTACTATACCGGGCTTGAGCTCGCCCCCTATACCCGACAGATCTCTGCAATGAGCCATCAGTGCATTAACCAAAGTGCCGGTCCAATTTCCCGGAGCCGGATGGACCACCATATCCGCCGCTTTATTGACCACCAAAAGATCCATATCCTCATAAACTATATCAAGAGGTATCGACTCCGGCTTTATATCTACGCCCGAAGGCTCCGGCATGGTAATATCGATAATGTCTCCGGCATTTATCTTATAATGGCACTTCTGGGCAGATCCGCCTACGAGCACCTTACCGGTATCGATCAATTTCTGCAGAAAAGATCTGGAATAGCCTCCGCCGAGCCTCTCGGTTATGAACTTATCCAGCCGCTTTGCCTCGTCAACGGGTGTCGCCTCTAGATTAAATTTCTCTTTTTCCAAGATAATAACCTTTGTATGAAAAAAATCGAAGACGCCGCAAAAATTATTAAACTTATCTCTTGCGATATGGTAAGCCCGAATGAAAGCCTTGGATTGTCACCGCGGATAAATTCTACCAAAAACCTTTCGACCGAATACATCATGCAATAACCAAGGAATATCTCCCCCAAAAAACGCCTCCTATACTGCCAGGCCTTAAGGACCAGAAATACCAGGAAAAGGGCGAGCGCGGAATATAACTGGGTAGGATGTCTGGGGATGACGTCTCCGGGATAAAAGACTTTGATAGGGCAAGACACGCTTGCCTCTACACCATAACAACATCCGTTCAGGAAACAACCTATTCTGCCGAATGCCTGAGCGAGCGCTACATATGGCACCATGAGATCCAATAAGCCGGATGGCGCGTAACCCAAAGCCCGTGAATATAAAAATACCGCCAATGACGCCGCCATAAACCCGCCATACCATACAAGTCCACCCTTGGATAGATTTAATATCTCAAACGGAGATTTTGCATAGTAAGCGATGTTCAGCAATATATAAAGCGCTCTGGCCCCCGCTATGCCCGTGACAAGCGCTAATATACTTATGTCCATGACTCTATTACTGTCAAAACCGAAATGCGGCGCAGTCCTGTAAATAAAAATGGTTGCGATCATAAAACCTATCGCAACCATGACGCCGTATGAGTAAACCGTAAAAGGCCCTATGCTAAATAAGGTGGGATGCATAACTTCCTTATATATCACCGACCTATGGAAAGACTGCCGGCCATTATCTTAAAAATCAATATGGCCGCACCTATCGTGATGGCTGAGTCGGCTACATTGAATACGGGCCATACACGAAAATCGAGGAAGTCGATCACATGACCGTAAATCACCCTGTCTATCAGATTGCCTAGGGCGCCGCCTGTAATGAGGCTTAACGCGACTAATGAGAAGATATCCCCGGTTTTATGTTTCCATATATAGAAGATAATAAATGCGATGGAAAGTATTGTGACCGATATGAAAAAAAATCTCTTCTCTCTAAGAAGACCGAAAGCCGATCCTGTATTCATTACCAGGGTAAGGTTAAAGACCCCGGGCAAGACCTCTATCGAACGGGCCTGCGGTAAAAAATCAGCCGCTAACATCTTGGTGCCGCGGTCAAGGATGAGCACCGCCGCTGCAACAAACGCAAAGATCCCCCAGCTCATAAGGCGGGTCATTTCATATCTAGCTTTTTCTGACATTCTATGCAGAGCGGAGTATAAGGCAGAGCCTTCAGGCGCTGTATCGATATCTTTTTCGTACAGGACTGACAGTAACCGTAGGAGCCTTCCTCTATACGCTTAAGAGCTTCGTCTATTGAATAAAGTATCTTTTGTTCGTCTGTGGCCCTGCTCAACGAAAAGTCCCTTTCATAGTCGTCACTTGCCATATCCGCCATGTGAAATGAATAACCGGACAGGTCCCCGGAAAAATCACGCTGCGATTTATTAAGGGTATTTGCCGCTATATTGGAAAGCTCTCCTCCGACTTTATCTCTTTCTTTAAGCAGCAGACCTTTATACTTTTTTAGGTCCTTAGAAGGCATCTTCTTATATTTCACGGTCTTCTTTTCTTTTAAAACCTTTTTTCTTGGTGCTGTATTACGGGCTTTCTTTGACTTGATCCGTTTCTTGGCCATTGCGGGATATTCTCCTATTTTTAAGAAACTGCTGAGGCGCATCTGTCACACAGAGTAGGATGCGCGTTATCCAAGCCTACTGTAATACTGTAATTCCAGCAACGCTGGCACTTTTCGCCTTTGGCCTTCTCTATATATATGGCGATAGGCAAACTCTCTTCGCTCGCTACCCCCGGAATCGGTTTCTCCGAAAGAGTAGCTTGAGAAGTTATGAATATGTACCTGAGGTCGTTTGCATGATCGCGCAACACCTTACCGTAAGAATCATCGGAGGCGTGCAATACAACGGACGCCTCAAGGCCCGAACCGATCATACCGGACTGTCTCTTCTCTTCCAGACGTTTAAGCACGGCTTCCCTTACGGATATGATAATGCTCCATCTGTCTTCAAGAGAACGGTCAAACCTCGAATCATAATTATCTTCCGGCCAGGATGCCAGATGGACGGAATCGGGCTTATCCATTCCTGAGCCGGCATTGAAATAACCCCAGGCCTCGTCTGATGTCATGCTCAATAAAGGAGCGGTTACCCTTACAAGAGAAGATAATATCTCGGACATAGCAGTCTGCCCGGACCTGCGCTCCTTGGAATTGGCCCTAAAAGTATACATCCTATCCTTTAAAATATCCAGATAAACAGATGAAATTTCGTATATACAGAAATTATATACATCCCTAAAGACTTTATGAAAAGAATAAGAATCGTAATGTTCCGCGGATGATTTTACAAGGCATGACAATTTCGACAACACCCACCTGTCTATTTCAAGCATATCTTTGTAATCTACCGAGTCCTTAGCGGGATCGAAATCGTAGAGATTACTGAGAAGATACTTATAGGTGTTTCTTATCTTCCGGTACGCATCGGCAAGGCGCGTCAGGATCTCCTCCGATAATCTTATATCCTCGGTGTAATCGCTCGACGCCACCCAAAGCCTGAGTATGTCCGCGCCGTACTTCTTCATGACCTGTTCAGGCGTTATTACATTGCCAAGGGATTTGGACATCTTCTTGCCTTCGCCGTCAACCACAAAACCGTGTGTAAGGACGCTCTTGTAGGGCGGCACTGAATCCATGGCCATGCCGGTTATCAGCGCGGACTGGAACCAGCCCCTATGCTGATCGGAGCCCTCCAGATAAAGTTCGCATGGGTAATCAAGATGATTGTCTTTTTTAAGGACCGCTTGATGGCTTACTCCGGAATCAAACCAAACATCCAGTATATCGGTCTCCTTTTCAAAATCGGAATTCCCGCATTTGGCGCATTTCGTTCCCGCAGGCAATAACTCGGATTCTTTCTTTACGAACCATGCATCGGCGCCGTCTCTTTCGAATAGATCCGCCACGTGCGCTATGGCTTTGTGGTCCAACAGCACTTCGCGGCAGCTCTTACAATAAAAAGCTACTATAGGAACCCCCCAATATCTTTGCCGTGAAAGACACCAATCAGGCCTGTTCTCCACCATGGCAGATATTCTCGACTGCCCGGAAGACGGTATCCACTTTATCAGAGAAGATATAGAACTTAGCATATTGGAACGCAGCCCATCATGGTCTATCCGCAGGAAGTATTGCTCTGTAGCTCTGAATATTATCGGCTTCTTACATCTCCAGCAGTGAGGATAAGAATGTTGTATATCTCCAGACCATACAAGACTGCCAACGGATCGCAGTTTGTCCAGGATAGGTTTGTTTGCGTCGTAAACCTTCATGCCGCTCAAATCCCCGGCAGTTTTATCAAAACGTCCTTTCGCATCTACAGGCATTATGGTAGGAAGCTTGTAACGTTTCCCGGTAATATAGTCTTCCTGGCCATGGCCCGGCGCGGTGTGTACGCAACCCGTACCATCTTCCATAGACACATACTCAGCGGTCACAACCTTAGAATTTCTGTCAATAAACGGGTGACGGACCTCAAGACCTTCAAGCTCTTTACCCTTAATGGTCTTCAAGACCTTATATTCCTTTAAGCCCATCTTCTGTACAGACGATTCGGCCAGCGCCTTAGCAACTACATAAGTTTCCCGCGCATTGCCATTTAAGCTCTGAGCATCTAGATATACATATTCACACTCAGGATGCACTGCTATCGCCACATTGGCTACGAGAGTCCATGGAGTCGTAGTCCAGATTATAAAAAATATATCTTTCCCTGTATCTTCTTCAGATTGTTCCTTGAGCCCTGAGCCTTTCGAAAGCTTGAACTTCACGAATATCGACGGGGATGTCTTGTCTTCGTATTCCACTTCGGCTTCGGCCAACGCGGTTTCGCATGTCGCGCACCAGTTCACCGGCTTTAGATCCTTATATATATATCCCTTCTCGACCAGTTTGCCGAAAGACCTGACTATCTCGGCCTCGTAGTTCTTCGCAAGGGTAAGATACGGATCTTGCCAGTCGCCCATTATACCGAGCCTCTTAAATTCATCGCGTTGTATTACGACGTATTTCATCGCATAATCGTAGGCCTTCTTTCTGAAAGAGACCTGATCGATGTCGTATTTTGTAAGTTTCAGCTCTTTAAAAAGCTGGTGCTCTACCGGCAATCCATGGCAGTCCCAGCCTGGGACATACTTTGAACTAAAACCCCGCATCGTCTTATAGCGGATAACTATGTCTTTTAGTATTTTATTCAAGGCGTGACCCATATGTATGTGTCCATTAGCGTACGGAGGGCCGTCGTGCAGAACGAATTTAGGCCTGCCCGCTGATTGCGCTCGTATCTTCGCGTATAGGCCTGACTTACCCCAGGACTGAAGTATCCTGGGCTCCCGATTGGGCAGATCTGCCTTCATGGGGAATTCTGTCTTAGGTAGATTTAGTGTATTCTTATATTCCATATATCGGTACCGTTAATGTCAGAAAACGATTACTTCAAATACTTCCCTGCTATCAATCTCAGCTTCTTCTTCGCCGATTCGGAAATGGCATCGGGCCTTGTAATTATCGCATTATCCAGTGCGTGCGCACAGCCGCACGAAGGCTTGGCGCGCATTTTAGGCAAAGCCTTCTTTAATATATTTTTGGAGACCTCTACGTTCTTGAGAAGGTTCTGAATTATCATATCGACCGAAACTACCTCACAAGATTCGTCCATATGCCAGCAATCATAATCAGTGATACATGCCATGGTCGCATAACATATCTCGGCCTCCCGGGCGAGCTTGGCCTCCCCGAGATTTGTCATCCCGATTATATCAACGCCCCATTGCCTGTATAACCTGGATTCCGCCCTGGTCGAAAATTGCGGACCTTCCATATTAAGATAGGTGCCGCCAAGGTGCATGCTAGCGCCCACCTCTTTACCTGCGCGGTAAAGCTCATCCGATAATTCTTTGCAAAACGGGTCGGCAAACTGTATGTGGGCGACTACCCCTTCTCCGAAAAATGTCATCCGGCGGGACTGGTTGGTCCGGTCTATAAGCTGGTCGGGTATGACTATATCGAGAGGGGCCAGTTCTTTTTTCAGACTGCCGCAAGCCGATATCGATATTATCTGGTCAACCCCCAGCTTCTTCATACCGTATATATTGGCCCTGTAGTTTATCTCGGTAGGAATTATCCTATGGCCTGCGCCGTGTCTGGCCAAAAATACGACGTCCCTACCCTCCAGAACCCCTGTAAAATAATGGTCTGAGGGCGAGCCGAAAGGCGTTGTCACCTTAATCTTTTTTACTTTTTTTATACCGTCTATGTTATAGAAACCGCTTCCGCCTATGATACCTATTTTGCCAGCCATAACATTTCCTTATTATTTTAAAGGTCCGCGGTATTTATGAAATCTATCCGAGCCTCATAGCTACACCGAACAGCGTCCTGACAAGAAACAATTTCAGGAACCATATGAATATAAGCGCAAATATCGGAGATATGTCGAGGCCTATCGTATATACAGGCATCAACCTCCTGAAAGGAGCCAGAAGAGGCTCGGTCGTTTTGTATAAAAATTGAACTATAGGATTATAAGGATCCGGACTCACCCAGCTTATCAAGGCCCGTATTATTATGAGCCAGTTAGCTATGGTCAAGATATAATCCAGTATGGTTGCTAAAGCGTATACGAAATTACCCGCCGCGAACATAACTATCCCTTCGACAATTCCCCGGAACGCTTACAAGCGGCCTTAGTGGCCGCCTTCATTATTGAAATGAACTTTTTAGCCTCAAAGACCTTCAGGGCCGCTTCCGTAGTGCCGCCTTTTGACGTAACTTTCTTCCGTAAACTGGCAGGGTCTTCTTTGGAAGACAGAAGAAGCTTTACGCTACCCAAGGCCGTCTTCCCCACAAGCTCGCGCGCCGTCTTTTCGTCCAGACCTAGGCCTTTTGCAGATTCTACCATGGCCTCGATCATGTAAAAGAAGTAGGCCGGTCCGCTGCCGCTTATGGCAGTAACCGCGTCCATAAGCT